>DBFQ01000106.1 GCA_002294665.1 Candidatus Aminicenantes bacterium UBA876 | reverse complement strand
CACGGTCTACCGCGCGCCCCGCCGGCGCTTGCGCCGCGGGGCCGCCGCTTTGCTCTGCCTGGTGCTGTCGGCCCAGGCCTGGCCGCAGCCGCCGTACCGGCCGCAGCGCATGCAGGTCTTTTTCCTGGATGTGGGCCAGGGGGATTGCGCCTGCGTCGTATTTCCCGGAGGTGACGCATTGCTGATCGACGGCGGGGGCAGTCGCGTCCGTGATTTTTCCGTGGGGCGGCGGGTGGTGCTGCCCTTTCTGCTGCGTGGGCGCGTGCGCGTGCGCTGGATGGCGATTTCGCATTTCCATCCCGATCACGCCGCCGGGATCGTGGATCTTGTGCCCCTGTTGCGTCCGCGCGAAGTCTGGATCTCTTCGGCCCCCCGTGGCGATCCCCTGATGGCGCGTCTGATCGACGCGGCTCGAGGTGTATCGCGGATTCGCCGCGTGGTTGCCGGGCCGGTGTTGGAAACCGCCGGATGTCGCGTGACCTGCCTTTCTCCCGAACGGTTCAGTAGCGGTCGCGAAGTCGAAAACGATGACTCGCAGGTGCTGCTGGTGGAGGATGATTGCAATCGTTTCCTGTTCAGCGGTGACGCGGGAAGTGCGGTGGAGGAGAGGATCCTGTCGCGGGCGGTCTTTCCACCCGGGGTGGCCGTACTGAAGGCCGGACATCATGGTTCCGCCACTTCTTCGTGCATGCGCTTTCTGTCCATGCTGGTTCCGCGCCTGGCGGTCTTCTCGTGTTCCGCCCGCAATCCGTTCGGGTTTCCCCACGCGTGGGTGATCGAGCGCCTGCGGTACGCCGGGATTCCCTGGGTCTGCACATCCTGGGCCGGGCACCTGAGGATTCATTCCGGCAGGCGGGGAATCGAGGTCTCGCGCGTGGTGTCGGAGTCGGCCTCAACCTTGATTTTTGCACGCGTTTCGCATACCATTCAATGATGGCCAAGGGCAGAGTGCTGGTAGTGGATGATGAAGCTTTTATCCGCGAAATGGTGAATGATTTTCTGGAAAGCGATGCGATCGCCTGTGACAGCGCCGCCACATTGACGGCCGCGCTGGAAAACCTGGCGGGCAATACCTACGACCTGGTGCTGCTGGATCGCAACCTGGATGCTTCGCATGGGGATGACGCCGTTTCCTGCATCCGCCGAATCCATCCCAACGTTCCCGTGGTCATAATGACTGGAGATCATCAGTTTGGAGACACTTCCATCAAACGCGTCGGTGCAAACGGATTCATTCACAAACCGTTCAAGTACGACGAGTTCATGCAAACGATCCTGCAATTCCTGGAGCCTGAATGAAACGCAGCCTGATTGCCATTTTTGCCGCCGCACTCGTGCTGGCGGCGGGTTCACCCCGGCTGGTCTCGATGGAGATCATGAAATTGTCCGAAGTCCGCGTCGGCATGACGGGGACCGGGCGCACCGTTTTCGCGGGAACGGAAAAGGGTGCTTTTGACTTCAAGGTGCTGGGGTTTGTGGAAAAATTCAGCCCGGGCAAGAACCTGATCATCGTCGAATTGATTTCTCCCCACCTGGAAGGGTCCGGAGTGGTGGCGGGCATGAGCGGCAGCCCGGTGTATATCGACGGCAAACTGGTCGGAGCCGTGGCCTACGGGTTCAACTTCTCGCGCAAACCGATCGGCGGGGTGACCCCGATCGAGGATATCCTGGCGGCCGCGGAAAATCGTTCCGCGGGCTATACGGTCGATATCTCCAACATCCAGATGGAATTCGATCCCGAAAGCACGGCCAGGATCGGAACCCTGATCCGCGAAGAACTGGTGCGGCGCACCACGACTTCACCCGTGCCCGAGATCACCCCCATCCGCCTGGTGGGCGCTTCGCGCGGCATTCATGCGGACGCCATGGGAGTCCTGGATGCGATGTTCGCCCCGGTTTCCGCCTTGCAGGTAACCCGGAGCCTGGACCGCACTCCGCCCCCGGACGAGTTGTTTCGTATTCATCCGGCGGATGCCGCTGCTGTGCCGTTGATCCGCGGTGATTTCGAATACTCCGCCAGTGGGACGGTGACCCACGTGGACGGCAACAAGGTGTACCTGTTCGGGCACCCCTTTTTCAACCTGGGCACCGTCAACTTTCCCCTGCACAAAGCGGAAGTCGTGACCGTGGTGCCCTCTTACCAGAGTTCCTTCCGCCTCACTTCATCGCAAAACCAGATCGGCACCGTGATCCAGGATCGATTCTCCTGCCTGCAGGCGGAACTGGGAGACGGTCCTTACATGATTCCCATGAAGGTGTTTTTAAAGCGCCGCAACCGCAGTTTCAACCTGGAAATGATCGATCATCCGCTGTTGACGCCGGCGCTGACCGCGATTGCCCTGGAAAACATCTTTATCTCCGAGTTCCAGCAGTACGGCTTCAATTCGATCCAGGTGCAGGGGCGCCTGTTTATCGAGGGCGAACCGAACATCGTCATCGACGACCTGTTCAGCGGCACTTCCGCTTACAGCGAATTTTCCAACCTGATCATGGCCATTCAGTATTTTCTGATGAACAATCCCGAACGGCGGATCAAGATCCAGAAGCTCGATTTCGAAATCAACGGTTCCGAAGTGGTGCGCCGGACGCGGCTGGAGAACGTGATCCTCGACAAGAACGTCTACGCCCCCGGCGAAACCATCCGCGTCAAGTTGCATTTTCGCAATGAACGCGGCAACCTGGTGACGGACGAGACCGGCCTGGAGGCTCCGAGCTTGAAACCGGGTTCGGAGTTCTATATCCTGGTGGGCGATAAAAATGAAATCATTCGTTTCGACTCCAAAAACAACAAGGCCGAGTACTTTCCGGCCCGCCTCACGCACCTGGTGAGGGCCATCAACAACCTGCGCAAAAACAACCGGCTCTACTTTAAAATCATGACGTCGACATCCGGCCTGTATGTCAGCGGATTCGAATACTCGCAGCTTCCCCCCAGCATGAAACCGGTATTCGAGTACAACACCGAGAGCAGCAACCAGGCGCGGATCCGGTATTCGACGCTGATGGAATACCAGATGGAGTTGCCCGCCGTGATCAACGGCCGAAAATTGTTCAAGCTCAAGATCAAAGAGAGGTAAAATGGTGAATCGGATTGTAAACATCATTCTCGTGACCGCATTGTGCCTGTCGACTGTTCACGCCGGGCAGACAAAGAAAATCATCATCGGTGATTTTGAAGCCTTCCAGTCCGGCACCCTGAATGGAACCGCGGTCGACAGCCGGGGGTGGTTGTTTATCGGCCCGCGCATCCAGCGCCTGGACGGTCCCGATCAGGAGTACTACCTGTCTGTCACCCGGGCCGCGAACGGGGACATCCTGCTGGGAACCGGACATGGAGCCCGGGTTTTCCGCCTGCCGGCGGCGGGCGGCAAAGCGGAAGAGATTTTTCAATCCGAGCACCTGGATGTTTACGGCCTGGTCAGCGTGGGTAACGAGATCTACGTGGGCACGGCTCCAAACGGCGCCGTATACCGTTTGGCGGGCAAGGAAAAGGCGCAGAAACTGTTTACGCCGCGGGAGCGTTTCATCTGGGGCATGGCGGCCGACGAACAGGGCCGGGGGTATTGTGCTGTCGGCAATCCGGGGGCGGTTTACCGCCTGTCCGCGAAAGAAGAACCCGTCAAGCTGTTTGATGCCGACGACACCCATGTGACCAGCTTGTACGCCGCCCGGGACGGCGCCGTCTACGCAGGCAGCGCCGAGCGCGGGCTGCTGTTCCGGGTTGCGGATCGCAAGGCGCGGGTGATGTTTGATTCTCCTTTTGAAGAGGTGCGCGGCATCTGCGAAGACAATTCCGGCAATCTCTTTTTTGCAGCCACGCGCAATCTGCGGCCCAAAATCGCGTTGAAGAACGGGAACGCGGAATCCGCGGAAGCGGCGGCCGGGAAAAAGGAACACGACGCACAACCCGAGGAAAAGAGCGCGCTGTACCGCATGAAAGCGGACGGGGGCGTGGAAAAGATCTGGGAATCCCGTGATGAAACCATCTACGACCTCTTTTTTGACCGGAAGGCGTCGGTATTGTACGTGGCGACCGGCGACGAGGGCCGCCTGTACCGCGTGTCGCCGGACGGAGGATACGCCCTGGTCATGGAGGCGCCATCGGCGCAATTGTATGCCCTGGCCGAGAGTGGAGCGGGCCTGCTCGCCATTACCAACAACACCGCCGGAATCTGGCGCGTGGAAAACGCCACCGCCGGTAAGGGGGAATACCTCTCGCGCGTGTTCGACCTGGGCGTGCCTTCGCGTTTCGGGCGGCTTTCCTGGAGATTGGAGAGAGATGATCAGAGCGGAGTGGCCGCGGTATTTGCCCGCATGGGGAACTCCATGCTTCCGGACGGCACCTGGACCCCATGGACACCCCCCTTCGCCGACCCGGCCAACGCGCGCCTGGAAGCAGCCGGATACCGCCACATTCAATTCAAGATCTCGCTGAATTCCGCCAACCTGGCGCGATCGCCGCGCCTGTCCAGCCTGACCGCCTACTACCTGCAGAACAACCTCAAGCCGCGTATCCACAGAATCAGTATTAATCGCGAGCAAAAAGAAAAAGCCAAGGATAAGCCGGAAGCGGACGGGGATACGGGCAAGCTGCTGGTGCGCTGGCAGGCGGATGATCCCAACGCGGATCCGCTGCAGGCGACCCTGGAATTGCGGCGCCTGGGGGCCTCGGAATGGATTCTGTTGCGGGAGCATGTGACGGAAAAGGAGTTCCGGGTTGATCCGCGCATGGTGACGGACGGTGATTATCAACTGCGCATCAAGGTGGACGACGCCCTCGCCAATCCCGGAGACACCGCCCAGGCTGAGAGCCGTATTTCAGAGGTGTTTACCATTGATTCCACGGCGCCGGCGCTGGATTCCATCCAGGTGGAAAACGGGGTCCTGACGATGCAGGTGCGGGACGAAACTTCACCGGTGGCGGAAATTGCTTACTCCCTGGATGGAAAATTGTGGTTGCCGCTGGCGACGGATGACGGGCTCAACGATTCGCGTGTGGAATCCTGCCGACTCCCGCTCTCCCGGGTACGCGGCAAACGCATGATTTATATCCGCTTCCGTGACGAAGCGGGAAACTTCAAGATTCACCAGCAGCCGATCTGACGTCGATCGCCGGGAAAGCGGCAAAGGAGGCAGCGCATGAAAGTCCATGAATACCAGGCCAAGGAATTGTTCCGCAAAGCCGGAATTCCCGTACCCGATGGCGCGATGATCGATTCGCTGGAACAATTGCAGCCGGTGATCGATCGGACCGGGTTTCCCTGCGTGGTCAAGGCGCAGGTGCATGCGGGCGGGCGCGGCAAAGGCGGCGGCATCCGGCTGGCGGCTTCAGCGGCGGAGGCGGAAACCGCGGTGAAAGAGATCCTGGGTATGCAACTGGTGACCCCGCAGACCGGTCCGCAAGGACGGCTGGTGCGGCGTGTCTTGATTGAATCCGCCGCGGCTTTGCAGCGGGAGTGCTACCTGGCCCTGCTGGTGGATCGGGAACGGGGGATGCCCGTATTTGTGGCTTGCGCCCAGGGCGGCATGGAAATCGAAGAACTGGCGCGGACACACCCGGAACAGATTCTCAAGGTCGCGGTTCACCCAGCGGTTGGATTGAGCGCGTATCATATCCGCAGCCTCGCGCTTCACCTGCGGGTCGGCGGCACCGGCGGCAAGGATTTCGCCCGCGTGGTACGGGGGATGTACGCGTTGATGTGGAGACACGACGCCTCCCTGGTGGAGATCAATCCCCTGGTGGAAACCGCGAATGGCGGTTGGCTGGCCCTGGACGCCAAGCTCAATTTTGACGACAACGGCATGGGGCGGCAGGCGGAAATCGTCGCTTTGCGTGATGAAGATGAGGAAGAACCCCTGGAAGTGCGTGCATCTCGTTACGATTTGAATTATATTCGCCTGGACGGTTCGATCGGTTGCATGGTCAACGGCGCCGGCCTGGCCATGGCCACCATGGATATCATCAAGTTGTACGGAGGTGAACCGGCGAATTTCCTCGATGTGGGCGGGGGCACGTCAGAGGAACGCGTGCGTGAAGCGTTCCATATCCTGCTGACGGATGATCGGGTCCGTGCCGTGCTGGTCAACATTTTCGGCGGTATTGTCCGTACCGACCGGGTGGCACGCGGGATTGTGGCGGCCGTCGCTGATGTCGGCCTGAAAGTCCCCGTGGTGGTGCGCCTGGTGGGAACCAACGAGGAGGAGGGTCGAAAAATCATCCGTGAATCCGGCCTGGACGTGGTGGCGGAAACGGACCTGGACGCCGCGGTACGGGCCGCGGTCGCCCTCGCGAACGGAGGCAAAAATGTCCATTCTGCTTGATCAATCCTCACGCGTGGTGGTTCAGGGAATCACGGGGAAGGAAGGCGGATTTCATGCCGAGCGCATGATCGAATACGGTACCCGGGTGGTGGCCGGCGTCACTCCCGGCAAAGGCGGGCGGCGCCACCTGGATCGTCCCGTATTTGACAGCGTGGCGCAGGCGGTGGACCGGGAGGGCGCGAACGCCTCGATCATTTTTGTTCCCGCGCTGGCGGCCGCCGATGCCATCCTGGAAGCGGCCGACGCGGGCGTCGCTTTGATCATCTGTATTGCCGAAGGCATTCCCGTGCTGGACATGGTGAAGGTCAGGCATTACCTGTCATCCACCAATGCGGTGCTGGTGGGTCCCAATACGCCGGGAGTGATTTCGCCCGGCGCCGCCAAGGCCGGAATCATGCCGGCCAACATTCATACTCCCGGCACGGTGGGTGTGATTTCCCGTTCCGGCACCTTGACCTATGCCGCCGTTGACCAGTTGACGCGGCTGGGACTGGGGCAATCCACGGCGATCGGTATCGGTGGTGATCCCATCGTGGGGACGGGTTTCGTGGACATACTGAAGCGTTTCGAAGCCGACCCGGGCACGGAAGCGGTGGTGTTGATCGGCGAAATCGGCGGCAACCAGGAAGAAGAGGCGGCCCGCTACGTTGAAGAAGTGATGAGCAAGCCGGTGGTGGCCTTTATCGCCGGGCGCACCGCGCCCCCGGGACGCCGCATGGGTCATGCCGGGGCGATTGTGTCCGGGGGGCGGGGAACCGCGGCGGAAAAGATCGATGAATTGCGCAAGCGGGGTATTTGTGTAGTTGAAAATCCAACCGAGATCGGATATACCATGAAGCGGGTTCTGGAGGAGGATAAATGAATTCCGAGAGAGGAAAAAGTACGCTGTTTAACCTGATCCTGGTGCTGCTGGTGATCTACGGTGCATTCGCGCTGATCAAACACCTCGGTGCCGGTTTTCAGCAGCGCTCGATCGCGGCCCAGGTCAAGGATCGTCTTTCAATCGAGCGTGGACCGGATTTTACCACGGAGAAGGGCGCCCGGGCGATTCGGGAGATCCTGGAAAAGGAAGGCGTGATCCTGGATGAAACCCAGGAAGGTGAGGGGCTGGTGGATGTGCAGATCAATCAGGAACGCCAGATGATCGAATACCTGATCCGCTATGAACTGGAAGTGAACTTCCTTTTCTTCACCCAGCGCCGGGTGTTTGAAATCGAAGACGAGATACAGAGTTACTCGTAAGGAAGCGCCGTTGGAAAACCGGGACCTGTTGTACATCCGCCTGTATCTCGGCAGCCTTTTGGGCGTGGTTGTGGTGCTGATCCTGAAGGAATTGAAATCCATTTTCATTCCCCTGGCGCTGGCGGTGCTGCTCTATTTCCTGTTCAACGGCGTGATGACCCGCCTGCTCAGATGGCGGGTTCCGCGGGCCATCGGCCTGATTTTCCTGCTGTTGTTTCTGTTCGTGTTGTTGTATTTTTTCGGCTTGTTGATCTACACCGGGGCCAGCGCCTTTATCGAAAAATTTCCCGCCTACAGCCAGACCCTGGCACGCGTGCTCAATCAGTTGTTTGAACAATTGCGCATGCCCGTGGTCGATGTCGAGCGTTTTATCGCGGATTTCGACTGGTCCAAGTCGATCAACACCATCACCTCCATGCTCTCTTCCACTCTCGGTTCCTTTGCGGTGTTCCTGGGGAACCTCTTTCTGGTGATTGTTTTCCTCTTGTTCATGCTCGCCGGACGCACCGCCATGGAAGGCCGCGTGGGGCGCGCGTTCGCCACGAACCGGGCCACCCAGATGCTGGCCGTATTGCGCACAATCGAAGACAAAGTCCAGCATTACCTGCTGATCAAGACGCTGATCAGCCTGCTGACGGCCCTGGTGGGAGCCGGGATCATGTGGCTGGCCGGCATCGATTTCGTACTGTTTTTCGCCCTGCTGATTTTTGTGCTGAATTTCATTCCCAATATCGGTTCCGTCGTGGCCACGATCCTGCCGATCCTGGTGGGATTCTTGAAATTCGGCCTGTCATTGCGTGTCCTGCTGCTGGCAGTGGGCCTGAGCCTGACCCAGATGATCATCGGCAACGTGGTGGAGCCCAAGGTTACCGGAGACAACCTTGACCTGTCGCCGATCGTGATCCTGGTTTCCCTGATCCTGTGGGGCTGGATGTGGGGGGTGATCGGGATGCTGCTGGCCGTTCCCCTGACCGTGGCCCTCAAGATCATGATGGATCAGAGCCCGTTACTGAAGCCGTTCAGCGAATTGATGGGTTCCTCGCACCGGCCGGTGCAGTAGAAAAGAGGTGGCAGGAGCCTAAGTCGAAAGTCTAAAGTTAAAAGTCGAAAGTAAAAAAGCCGTAACGAACAAGAAGCCTGGTGATGGGGTATCCGGGAGGGCGGTGATGGGGGAACTTCCGGATCGGTGATGGCGACTGAGTCGAAAGTTGAAAGTCTAAAGTNNCCAACTCTCCAACTTTAATACACTATCTCCACCGAATTCTCGCCGGTCAGCCGCTCCAGGTCGCGTTTCATCGACACGGTGGCGCGCAGGCCGTCTCCTTCGGCGGACTGGATCGATGTGCGGTAGCCGTCATTGCGGTACACCATAATCACGTAGGGCACGGAGTCACGGTTGCGTTCCAGGCGTTCTTTCAGGTCCGCATTGAACTCATCGCTCAATTGCTCGTAACGCACCTTGATCACGATCTGCCTGGCCTTGCGGCGCATCAGCGCTTCCATGTCGGTCAGGGTCTCCAGGTAAATGGTGATGTCGCTCTCATTGGCCTGGGGCAGTCGGCCTTCGAGCAAACAGGGCGTGTCCAGTTCCAGGCTGTCGCGGATTTCCGCCCAGCGGTCCTTGAAGGCGAATACCTTGACGCGCCCCGTCAGGTCTTCAAAATACAATTCACCGTACATGTCGCCGCGGCGGGATTTGCGTTGCTTCAGGTTGGTGATGACCCCCCCCAGGCGCACGGTCTCGCCGCTGAATTCATGGTTGAGGATGGCGGCGATGGTGGTGTTGGAGACCCGGCTGATTTCATTGCGGAATTTTTCCAACGGATTGTGGGTGATGTAGATCCCCGCGATCTCTTTTTCAAACTGGATCAGTTCCTTCTCGCCCCACTCGGGTCCGGCGAGGATCTGGGGCGGGATGGTGATCTGCAGTACTTCCTCTTCGGCCATAAACAGTGATTTCTGCTGGGTGTCCCGGCGCTTTTCGATCATCAGCGCCTGCTTGACCGCGTCTTCCAGAGAGTCGAACAGCACCTTCCTGGAGATGCCGAAACAGTCCAGGGCCCCGGACTTGATCAGGCTCTCGAGGACGGTCTTGTTGACCCGGGTCAGGTCGATCCGCGTCATGAAATCGGAAAAATCCTTGAAGTCGCCGCCGGTTTTGCGCGCGTCCAGGATGCTCTGCAGGGCCGATTCGCCGATATTTTTCAAACCCTTCAGCCCGAAACGGATGGCGTTGGCGGAGTCCACACTGAAAGCCATGAAACTGCGGTTGATATCGGGCTTGAGAACCTCGAAGCCCATTTTCTTGCATTCCGAGATATACTGAATGACCTTGGATGAGGTGGAGGTTTTTTCCGCCTCGGAGCTGAGGTGGGCGGCCATGAAATAAACCGGGAAATGGGCTTTCAGGTACGCGGTTTGATAGGCGAGATAGGCGTAGGCCGTGGAGTGGGATTTGTTGAAGCCGTATTCGGCAAAAGTCGCCATCTGGCCGAAGAGCTCCTCGACCTGTTTGCGTGGATGGCCTTTGCGCATGGCTCCTTCGACAAATGACTTTTCCATGGCGGGGATTTTTTCCACCTGTTTCTTGCCCATGATTTTGCGCATCTCGTCGGCCTTGCTCATGGCGAACCCGGCCACGTCCACGGATATGCGCATGACCTGTTCCTGGAACACGATGATGCCGTACGTGTCTTTAAGGATTTCTTCCAGTTCCGGGAAGATGTATTTGACCTTTTCCCGGCCCAGCTTGCGGTTGACGTATGCGTCGGCCATGCCCGACTTCAGCGGGCCGGGGCGGTAAAGGCCGTTGAGTACGATCAGGTCTTCGATGCGTTTGGGTTTGGAGCGCTTCAGGTAGTCCCGCATCCCCGAGCTTTCGAATTGAAAGATGCCGTCCGTGTCACCGGCCTGAAAAATTTTGAATGTCTTGCGGTCATCGAGGGGGATGCGATCGAGGTCGATGTGAATCTGCTCGCGTTCTTCCAGGGCCTGCAGGATGTTCTTGATGATGGTCAGGGTTTTTAGGCCGAGGATATCCAGCTTGAGCAGGCCGATCTGTTCGACCTCTTCCTTCTCGAACTGGGTGACGATGTCGTCGCGGGTCTTGTACAACGGCATGAATTCGGTGAGTTTCCGGGGGGCGATCACCACTCCGGCGGCGTGCATGGAAGTGTGCCGCACGTTGTTTTCCAGTTTCAGCGCGTAATCCATCAATTCCGGCGCTTTTTCAATGCGATTGATTTCGCGGCGCAATTCGTTGTTCTGCTTGATTTCAGATTGAAGATCCACTCCCGGTCCATCGGGGATCAACTTGGCCAGTTGGTTGACCGTTCCCAGGGGGATTTCAAGCACGCGGCCGATATCGCGGATGGCCAGCTTGGCTTTCATCCTCCCGAAGGTGACGATCTGCGCTACGCTGTCATCCCCGTAGCGTTCGCGGATGTATTGAATCACTTCATCCCGGCGTTCGGGGTCGAAGTCGATGTCGATGTCCGGCATGGAGATGCGTTCCGGATTGAGGAAGCGCTCGAAGATCAGGTCGTAATCCATGGGATCGATGCCGGTGATCCCCATGGTATAGGCCACCAGGCTGCCTACCACCGATCCCCTGCCGGGGCCGATGAAAATGCCGCGCTCACGGGCGAAGCGGATGATGTCCCAGACAATCAGGAAATATCCCGGGAAACCCATTTCACGGATTTTTTCGATCTCGTATTCCAGCCTGCGGCTGTAGGTGGCGATTTCGTGTTTTTTGTCGTTCAGGCGTCCTTTCAGGGTTTCGAAACCCTCGCGACAGATCTGTTCAAAGTATCCGTCGATGCTCTGGGGCTCGGGGACTTTGAATTCGGGAAGGTAATAGGTCCCCAGTTTGAATTCAAACTGGCACTTGGAAGCGATGTCCAGGGTGATGTCGAGGCTATCGGGCAGGTCGGGAAACACTTCGCGCATTTCCGCCCCCGATTTCAGGTACATCTCATCGGTTTCCTTGTGCATCGCCCGNNGAGAGGACGTCGTTGGTCTGCAGGCAGATCAGGATTTCCCGGGCGTCCGCTTCTTCGCGCCGGATATAATGCACGTCATTGCTGGCTACCAGGGGGATGTCCATGCTGCGGGCCAGTTCCACCAGTTTCGGCAGGACTTCGCGCTGTTTACGCAACCCGTGATTCTGGATTTCGATGTAGAAATCGTCACCGAATGTTTCCCGGTACCAGTTTGCCGCTTCACGCGCGTTGTCCCAGCGGTCCAGCAACAGCCAGTAGGGGATTTCGCCCTGGATGCAGGCGGAAAGAACCACCAGCCCTTCGTGGCATTGGGAAAGCAGGTGTTTGTCCACGCGCGGGCGGCGGTAGAAGCCTTCCAGATACGAGCGGGTAATGAGCTCGCAGAGGTTGCGGTAGCCTTTCTCGTTCTTGACCAGCACCACCAGGTGGTGGTAGTTGACGCGCCCATTCTTGTGATCCGGCTTTTTGTCCATCGATTCCGGGGCCACGTAGAGTTCGCATCCGATGATGGGCTTGACGTCGTTGTTCTGGGCTTCCTTGAAAAAACCCACCGCGCCGAGGATGTTGCCGTGATCGGTGAGGGCGACGGCGGGCATGTTGAATTCCTTGACGCGCTGGATCAGGGGCTTGATTTTGAGACAGGAGTCCAGCAGGCTGAATTCCGAATGCAGGTGAAGGTGAATGAACCGGTTCATGCCTCGCCCTCATCCGCGAGCAGGTCCAGCCCGGATTGCGGGAAAGCACCTATTCCCATTCGATGGTTCCCGGCGGTTTCGATGTCAGGTCGTAGGCGACGCGGTTGATCCCTTTGACTTCGTTCACGATGCGGTCGGCTGTGGCGGAAAGAAAGGCATGCTCGGCTGGATAACTGTCCGCGGTCATGCCGTCCACGCTGCGAACCATGCGCAGCACGGCCACATTTTCATAAGTGCGTACGTCTCCCATGACGCCGACGGAGCGAATGGGCAAAAGCACGGCAAAGGCCTGCCAGATATCATCGTAGATATTGCGGTTATGGAGTTCCTCGATCAGGATGGCGTCGGCTTCCTGGAGGCGGCGGACACGTTCCCGGTTGACGGCGCCGATGATGCGTACGGCCAGACCGGGCCCCGGGAAGGGGTGACGGCGCAGCCAGGTTTCGTCCAGGCCCAATTCACGTCCGATCAGGCGGACTTCGTCCTTGAACAATTCCCGCAACGGTTCAATGAGTTGCCATTTCAAGGTTTTGGGCAANNCTGCCGGACCGACATCTTTCTCGATGGAAGCGAACACGTCGATAAAGGTTTTGCCGATGATCTTGCGTTTGCGTTCGGGAGACCTCACCTGGCGCAGCCGCTCGAGGAACAACTCCGAGGCATCGATTCCATGCACATCGAGTTTCAACTGGTCGCGGAACCGGCTCATTAAATCGTTGAATTCATTTTTGCGCAACAGGCCGGTGTCCACGAAGACCGGGATCAGTTGCTCGCCCAGGGCCCGCTTGAGCAACACGGCCAGCACGGTGGAATCCACCCCGCCGCTCAACCCCAGGATGACGCGTCCGTTCTTGACCGTGCGCCGCACCCGGGCGATGGTGTCGGCGATGAAGTTGCCCATGTTCCAGTCCGCCTTGAGGCCGGATATGTTGAAAAGGAAGTTCTCCAGGACCCGGCGCCCTTCGGTGGTGTGGGCTACTTCGGGGTGGAATTGAACCCCGTACAGGCGCCTGGCGTCCGATTCGATCACTGCAATCTCGGTGTTTTCCGTGGTGCCCGTAATTTCGAAATCGGGGGGAAGCTGGGCGATCTTGTCTCCGTGGCTCATCCAAACCGTCATCGGCGAGGAAATGCGGTTCAACAGCCGGCTGCGGCTGGAAAGGTTCAGGCGTGACAACCCGAATTCGCGTTCTTTTGCCGGTGTAACGCGCATGCCGGAGAGGTGGGCGATCAGTTGCATGCCGTAGCAGATTCCCAGTATGGGAATGCCGAGATCAAGGATTTTCGCGTCGATGAGCGGCGCGTTGCGGGTGTACACGCTGGACGGTCCGCCGGACAGGACCAGCGCTCCCGGAGAGAATTCACGGATCCGTTCAGTGGCGATGCTGAAGGGAACGATTTCCGTGTACACCCCGATTTCGCGGATGCGCCTGGCGATCAACTGCGTGTACTGGGAGCCGAAATCCAGAATGAGCGCTCTGTTCTTCATGTCGGGTCCATCTCCGCGGGGAAGCTCCCCGGTATTCAAGCGGTTTACCTTAGGGTCAGGAGCTTGGATGCCAGCATGCCGAAAATAATGCGGGAAGTGTCGAAGATATTGATGCCGGTTTCGTTTGAGATCTGTACGATGCTTTTGTGTCCGTCGATCTTGGCGACGACCATCCATTCCAGCGTGGATAGAGAGATCTTGCGCCGCTCTTCACGGTCAATTTCCGAGAACGTGGGAATGGCGTCAATCGAACCGATCTTCTTGCGCAGCAATTTCCATTCGTCAATGCGACGGGCGGCTTCCATGAGCAGGGAAGTTACGGAACGGGAAATGGTTTGCTGGACGTTGAATTCCTGTTCTTCGAACACGAAATCGCCCTCTCCCCAGGATATGAGGGTGAACACGGCGTCCTCGCCGGAAAAATGCTCAACCTCGGCGTGGATGATTTCCCCGTCCTTGATGTAGATGTAGCCGTTCTCACCGGTGTTCTTGGTCAGTACGAAGCGGCCGCTCTGCTTCGAGTTGGATACCAATTGCATGATGTCGGCCAGGTTGATCGATTGTAACGAACCCTTCAAACTCATTTGCGTTTTCTCTTGCTCTGGTTTTTATGAAAGATAGAATGATATATGGGTTGGGTATTGTTTGTCAAGGGATAGATGGAAAGTTGGAAAGTTGGGGAGTTGGAGAGAGGTGAAAGGAAGGCAGGAGGAAGAACACGAGTGAAAAGACAAAAGTGAAAAGCAAAAATCCCTGCACGCACTTTTTCAGGCCATCCTACAGATCTCCAGAGAAACGGCCTGCATCACTCTCTGGGCCCGCCCTGCTTCTTTTCTCCGCCCGCAATGCTCTCTTACTCCCTCAACTTTTTTAAAGCGGCTGAACGTCGAGTTGATCACGCTGGTACCTGATTTTGGCTGTGGTGCTCAAACGCACCAGGTGCCAGAGCAGAATTGGATGAGGAGTGTCGCTGAAATAACTCAGGTCGACCTGGAACGCGCCTTTAAAAGCGCGGCCCCCGCCGGCTGGGGAAAAGCGTTTGATCAACCTGTCCAGGTCGAATTCCTTGTCCGGAGAGCGCAGGGCGGCATCCAGCCGCAATTGATCATCCTGGCGGATCAGTGCGAACGCCACCACCATGTTCACTTCGTGCCGGCGCAACAGGAAATCAGCGATCAGGGCGATGGCGTCCCGGTGGCGGCTGTCCACGAATCCCATTCCCGTGATCAGCCAGTCTCGATAGATTTCCTGGTTCTGAATGGCGCGTTCCAGGTAGCGCAGCGCCGGGCGTGGGAAAGGCAGCGAAGCCAGGTGGTTGATAAAGGCGATGTCGGCCCGGGGACGCAGGAAGTTCAGGGCCCGCTGATCGAGTTCCGTCAGGTGGGAAAAGGCGTCCGTGTCGGTATGCATACCGAAGTAGAGAGCGGTGCAGGCTTTCTGCTCTTCCGCGCTTGACCAGTCCTGCCGGGTGACCAGATGCTCCAGCAGCAGGGCGATCAGGGTGCTGGTGGATCCGGCTTCTTCACATATCCAGCGAAAACGGGCCGGTAACGGGTGGTCCACGGCCTGGTGGTGATCGATGTGCACGAGGCAGGGAATGACGCCGGTGACACCGTCGACCTGGATGGATTGATGGTCAAAAACGGCATAAGCATCAAAGAAGCGCACCGAATCCCCAACCGCTTCGTAGTGGATGGGCAGGTGAAGGTCGGCGATGATGCGGCGGTTCTGGGGCAGAGAAGGCTGTTGCTCGGATTCCACTACGACGCGGCCTCCCGCTTTCTCCGCGATCTGGCGGAAGGTGTAGGCCGCAGCAATGGCATCGGGGTCGGGGGAGCCCTTGATGACGGCAAGGACATTCCGGGCCGCGGCGATGGCTTTCAACAGGTCCGTCGCCCGTTGGGGGATGGAGCGGACCGTTGTTTCCGTTTCAGAAATGCCGCCGTTGCCGGGCAAGCCTATTTTCCTTCAGCTTTCTCCAGGGCTTCCTTGAACTTCGGGTTTACCTGGGCGCCGCATTCAACGGCCTTGTCAAAGTACTCCCTGGCCTTGTCGATTTGTTTGTGCATGAAGTAGATCGTGGCCAGGTTGTTGCAGGCCCCGCCGTGACGGGGGTCTTTTTCCAGGGTGATCAGGTATTCGTTTACCGCGTCCTGGAATCGCCGGGTGAGCAGATAAATATTGCCGTGGATGTAGTTGTATTCCGCGGGCATCTGCACGCCGCTGCGCAGGAATTCCGAGATCTTTGTGTCCGCGTCCGAGTTCTGGCTTTTCAATTGCGCGAGACGGCTTTCAATCCGGCTTTTTTCGAGGCCTTTGGCGGTTCCCCTGGCCGCTTCCAGGCCGGCGATCTGTTCGTCGTTGCTGGCTTTCTGTTCGCGCAGGGAGTCGAGGTACTGCTGAAAAGTGAACGAGTACCATTTCTGCAAATGCTTGAAACCGTCTTTGGCTTCGAGAATGTGCTTTTCGGCTTTCTCCAGGTCCCGTTTTTTCAGGTGGATGTCGGCCAGGATCAGATGGGCTTTGTCATGCTTGGGAAAGATTTTCAGGCATTCTTCCAATTCCTTGACGGCTTTGTCGATCTTGCCTTTCTTGAACAGTTTTTCACCATTCAGGTAATGGCTGTTGGATAATTTGAAATCCCGGACCATCTCTTTTTCTTCCATGTTGAAATCTTTCTGGGCGAATCCACTGAGGGAGACACTGAAAAAGAGCGCCAGCGCCATCCAGGCCAAACAATTTCTTCTCAAGCAGGCACGATCCATGGGCCCTCCTTTAGGCATGTTTATATTAGCATGATTCGCGGAATCCATTCCATCGTCAGCATGAAAAATGCCGGAAAAACCGGGTCAGGTTGTATTCGATAGGGGACAATTGCCGCGGGATTACGGGGGAAACCCGTCACTTTTGCCTGAGCGCGGTTGAAATGGCCGCGAGCATGGATGCGGCGGTTTCGCTGTCCGTGGTGAAGATGCCCCAGATGCAATTATCGCGCCATTGGATGGTCAGGGGCCCGCGTGAACTGTGGTAAGGGTCGGCAAAACTTGCCGTATGCTCGTTTTCGCTGATCTCGACATTGTTGGATCGTGCGAATTTCAGGTAATCCGCCACCATGTTCGCCGCGGCTTCGCTTGAATCCGCCTGGATAATGAACGGCTGGATACGGGCTCCGTTGGCATCGTAGTCTGAGGTAAACGCGTTTTCCAGAAATCCGTGGCCGAGGAAGTTGCGCCGGATGAAGTGTTCGGAATGGGGGATGCGCCCGGTTTGCGGAAAAGCGTTCAGGACCGGGGGAAACCCGGGGCTGTCCGGGATGCGTTCCGCGATTCCCCGGGCCAGCTGGATCAGGATCTCTTTTTCGTCCGCGCCCAGGTCGAAAGCGGCTATCTTGACGTAGAAACGGCCCAGAAAAAAGTTCAGCACCCCGGATTCGTAGTACCCCTCAGTGCCCACGTTCAGGAAATCTCCCTGCCGGGGCTTTTCCTGGCTGTAGATTCCAAAACCGCAGGCCGGGTCGGCATGACGGTAGATATCGGCGATGATCGATTGGCCTTCTTTGCCTGAATAGGTCATGGAAAACAGCTGCTCGAAATCGTAGCCGATAAATACGTCGGCCGCTCCATTGATGTATTCAAAGAGGTTGTCGGCCGAATACCGGGCGGGTTCCGCGGGATTTTCCAGCCCCGGGACGGGGGGAAACAGCGCTTCTTCGGATCGCGCATGCAGTCCGACGGCCGCCAGGGTCACCACAAGCAGGATTAAAAGGTGTTTTTTCATCAGCATCGCCTCCAGCTGTTTATTCTTTATTGTACCTTTCCAGTACGTCCGGGGCAAATTCTGGTTGTCCGTTTCCGCTTGGTTGACAGGTCGGGTCAGTTGGTGCAATATGAAAGCGGTTGAGGTGAGGGGATGTATTCCAGGGAAGAAATTATCGATGAGTTACGCAAAGTGGCGGCAAAGTTGGGTGTCAGCCACTTGAAGCAGCAGGATTTTATTCTCAATTCCACCATCCCCATCAACACGGTGAAGTACCACCTGGGGACCTGGGTTCAGGCGGTAAAGGCCGCGGGCCTGGAACCGCCCCGGGACTTCGCCGGCTCCGAGAATCCGGAGCTGGTCCAGGACGATGAGTTGTTGAGGGAACTGGTCCGGCTTCACCATGTGGGCGGCAAGCCCCCGACCGTGGAAATCATCAAGGCGCACGGAGCGTTCAGCCTGGAATATTATACTTCGCGCTGGCAGACACTGGAACGAGCCATGTGGAAAGCACGCGAGATGTTTCCTGAGGCGTTCCGTGAGGATACGCCCCGTCCGCCTGATCGGGATCTGTTTTCCGAAGCGGATACCTCGCCCATCCGCCTGATCCCCCAGACCATCAAGCCGAAGCGCACGGAAAGGACGGAGCGACAATTGGGCGAGCCGATGCGTTTTCGCGGCCTGCGATCTTCACCGGTGGATCGGGACGGGGTTCTTTTCCTCTTCGGCATGCTGGCCGTCGAGTTGGGATTCGAACTTGAATTCGTCAGCCGGGAGCGCCCCCACGCGGAAGGCCGCCGCTATTTCGATCTGCAGCGCGAGCAGTGGAAACACCAGCGCGTGGAATTCTTTTTCAAGAGCTCCGAGTACACCCCCGATCAGGACTCGGGGCGTGAACCTTGCGATTTGCTGGTCTGCTGGGAACATGACTGCGAAGACTGCCCGGTTGAAGTGCTTGAATTGAAACGCATTGTCCGCGATTTCGGTGAATAAGGCGGTCACGGCCCGGCGGAGGTTTCCGCAACGCCGTGTTTCCACACCTTACAATGCGGTTGAGCTTGCCGGCGTAGTGGCGCGCAACATTTTTGGACCCACCGGCCGATTCGGTCCGTCTCCGCCGTTTCTTGCGCCCGATTCGCGCTGGTCGCATGGGGACACCGACACCATAATCGCGTTTACCGGGGATTGGATGCCGGCGCGGGGGCGCCGGATCCGTTTCGAAAACGGCCTGAAACGTTTTCTCTGCGGAGTGGACCTGCTGGTAGCCAATTTCGAGGGTGTCAGCCTGCGCCCCCCCCGCGCAGTGGTCATGCAGCAGGTGCATGGAGAAGAAACGTTCAGCGCCCTGACTGAACTGGCCCCCCCGGGGCGGATTGTGCTCTCTTGCGCCAACAACCACTCCGCGGATCATGGTTTCGACTTGTTTTGTGAGCATGTGCGCAACCTGGAATCGCGCGGGTTTGCGGTGGTGGGGAGCCGGGAGCGCCCCTTCATCGAGCCGTTTTCCGGCCTGCTCCTGGCCGCGGTTACGCAGTGGAGCAACCATGCGGGGTCCTTTCTGGCCGGGCTGGAGACCGAGGCGGACCTGGTCCGGGACGGGTTGTTCCAGGTTCTGTTTCCACATTGGGGATATGAACTGGAGCTGAGTCCCCGGCCGATCCTGGTGGAAAAAGCCCGGGAATGGCTGAGCCGCTGGGACCTGGTGATCGGACACCATTCCCACACTCCCGCGCCGGTAACGGCGCTGGAATCACCCGGCGGCCCCCGGCCGGTCGCATTCTCGCTGGGAAATTTCATTTGCTGTTCGCGCCGGCGCCTGAACAGCTGGGGGATCGTGGTGCGGATTTTCCTGGGAAAGGAGAGCACCGGAAATTACCGCTTACGGCGGCTGGAATGGCGTTTTTCCCGGTCCAGACTCTGCGGGCGGGAAATCCGGGTGGGCCTGGCGGACGCCTGTCCCTATTTTCCCCGGGCCGCCATGCCTTGAATTTTCAAACCGGGCGGCTTAGAATCGGGATATCCTTCCGCTGAGAATCGCACCTGGAGAGAGAAATGGAATCGCAATTCGTCAACCATTGTCTGGGATTGTCTGACCAATTGAACCGCGGCGACCTGGATCATTACGCGCTGCTCGGTCTGGACCGTACGGCTACGGTGGCCGAAATCAACAAGGCGTATCAAATGTGGCGGGAACGGCTCGCTGACAAAGAGCTGGCAACGATCGAGAACGCGGCGGTGCGCAGGCGTCTGCAGGCGGTTCGCGAGCGCATGGATCGCGCCCACGTCGTGCTTGCTGATTATGAGCAGCGGGCGGCATACGAACGCCGGGGTTTCCGTGAAGAAGAGGAGGTCATCCCGGAAGTGGAGGATCCCCAGGAGAAGGCGAAAGAGTTGTTTCGCAAAGCCAAGATCCTGTACGCCCGCAAAGAGTACGCTCCCGCCGTCCTGGCGCTGAAAGAATCGTTGCGGTTGGAACCGGACCACGGCGACGTTCTGCTCCTGCTCGGATTGTGTCAGTATCGCAATCCTTCCATGAAGAAGGACGCCGAGATCAACCTGCAGAAAGCCGCCGAATTGGAACCCTGGAACGCGGAGCCCCTGGTGGCGTTGGGTAACCTCTTCTACTCGGAAAAGCTGCTGAAGCGGGCGGAATCATTTTACCGCCGCGCACTGGAACTGGAACCGCGACACGAAATCGCAGCCAGGCGTTTGGCGGAAATCGCCCCCCCGAAAGACAGTTCACTGAAAGCCTCGGTGACGTCCGCGCTGAAGAAGGGGCTTCCCTCCCTGTTTAATCGCAAAAAGGGCTGAACCCCGGCGCGTATGGCGGCATTCGCTTGACCCATCCGGAAGGCAAGGGCTATAATACGGGCCATGCATGTCGCCAGAACCCTGTTGCTGATCCGTCACGGAACCACCGCCTACAATGCCGCCGACCGGCTCCAGGGGCGGATCGATCTTGCATTGAACCGGACCGGGCAACGGGAGGCGCGCGCCCTGCAGGAAATCCTGGCGCATGAGCCGCTGGACCTGGTGGTCTCCTCGCCCATGAAGCGTGCGCTGGAAACAGCGCGCATCGCGATTGGTGACCGTGACGTGCCGTTTCAAATCGAAAACAGTTTTGTGGAGATCGACATCGGGGAATGGGAGGGCAGAAAATACGCTTCCGTGCGCGGCGCAGACGCGGGGTTTTTTTCGCGCTGGCGGGCGGATGCATTTGTGCCGATTCCCGGTGGGGAAAGTTTTTCCGATGTATGTGAACGTGTGCGTCCCGGAGTGGAGGCGCTGCTGGAGAGCCCGGCACGCTGTGTCCTGGTTTCGGGGCATGCCACGGTAAACCGTGCCATTCTCTGCCGCCTGATGAAGCTGGATCCGCAGACGGCAAGACGCTTCCGCGTGCTCAACGCGTCCTTATCGCGAATCAACCTGGAGGAGGGTCCGACAGGGCCGGTGGCGCTGCTGGAAAGCTGGAATCTCACTCATCACCTGGAGAAGGGGAAATGAAGGCATTGACAAGAGAATACGCGGCACGTATCCGCGAATACCTGGAACCGGAATTCGCGGTCGCTGAAAGCGAGATCCAGTTTACCATTCCTCCCAATCGTCGTTATGGAGACCTGTCCACCACCCTGCCTTTCGTGCTGGCCAAACGCATGCAGAAAAAGCCCATCGAGATCGGACGCCGCATGGTGTCGATTCTGTCCGGCCGATTCGCGCCCATGGCCGAAGTGTCACTGGCAGGTGGCGGCTTTCTGAATTTCACTTTGGATCGCCGTCACTTCCTGCGTTACCTGCTGGACACGCGGGAGCGCCGCCCGGCCGCCCGGGACAAACGCATTGTGGTGGAACACACCAGTATCAATCCGAATAAAGCCGCTCATATCGGACATTTACGCAATGCCTGCCTGGGAGATACCCTGGCGCGCAGCCTCAAGTACCTGGGTTACCCCGTCGAAGTGCAGAACTACATCGACGATACCGGCATCCAGGTGGCCGATGTGGTGTGGGGTTTGCTGCACATGTTGCGGATGTCTCCCGAAGAAATCTGCCGCATCGATGATCCCGCGGCCCTGCTTTGGGAACTGTACGCCAAGGTGAGCCGCCACCTGTCCGCGGATCCCGAAAGTGAAAAGGCGCGCAATCGCGTGCATCAGGCCATTGAAGAGCGGAGGGAACCCGAATACGGTGTGGCTGACTGGATTTCTTCCCGGGTATTGGAGGATCATATCCGCGTGATGGCGTCCATCGGCATTCGTTACGACTTGCTGGTACGGGAGCGCGATATCATTGAACTCGATTTTTTTGCGCGTGCTGCGCGGATCATGGAACAGAAGGGTATCCTGTATGCTTCCAGTGATCCGGAGAAGCAGGGTTGCAAGGTCATTCACTATCGCCACGAAGACCTGGAAAAAGTCGTCATCCGTTCCAATGGCACCGCCACCTACATTGCCAAGGACCTGGCGTACACTTTCTGGAAGGTGGGTCGTTTCAGCGAGGAATTTCCCTTCCGTGAATTCTGCCGCTATGACGACGGCCGGGTGGTCTTGACCACCGATTTCCGCGGTGGAGACGAGACGCGCGATTTCGGGCCGGCGCAACGGGTTTTCAATGTGATCGATGTGCGTCAGTCGTATCTGCAGAACATCATCGCCCAGGTGCTCGAGGACCTGGACCCGGACGGTGCCGGCGGGCACCCTTTCGTGCATTTTTCCTACGAAATGGTGGCGCTGACTCCCCGCTGTGTGCGGGAGCTGGAGTTGCCGCTGTCAGCTGAAGATGAAAACAAACCCTGGATCGAGGTTTCCGGACGCAAGGGGATCGCGGTCAAGGCTTCGGACCTGATCGAGCAGTTGACCGTTCGATCCAGGGAGGAAGTCGACAAACGCAATCCGGACCTGGACGAATCGTCTCGTCAGGACATTGCCGTCCAGATTGCGGTGGGCGCTTTGCGTTATTTCATGATCAAGTTCAACGCCCGGGCGGTGATTGCATTTGATTTCAAAGATGCGCTGGCGTTTGAAGGCGACACGGGACCTTACCTGCAGTACACCCTGGTGCGGCTCAACAGTATTCTGCGCAAACTGGACCGGGAAGCCGAAACGTTTGTCCGTACGGATACCGATCCCACCCGCCTGGAGCCGGCCGAGTCCGCTGAGTTTTTTGACCTTTTGCTGCAATTGGCCGATGGCGACAACCGGATTGAATCCGCGCTGGAGAACCAGGATCTTTCCGGAATCGCCAACCACGCTTTTGCGTTGTGCCAGGCATTCAACCGCTATTACCACGGGTATCCGGTTGTCAATGAGCCCGATCCCATGTTGCGTTCCCTGAGAATCCAGTTGCTTTTACTGGTCCGGGAACGCCTGGGGCGACTGCTCTGGCTGATGGGAATCCCGGTGCCGACGCGCATGTGATCCTCGCCGGAATCGAATTGAACCTGATTTTTGCCTGTGCTATATTCAAATGATGACGGGCACATCCGGAAGGTCCCGGTTCGCTTTCCTCTCTTGGACCCTGGGGTTGATTTTCATGGCGGCGATGCTGGCCGCGACCGGCTATCTGTTGCGGCGCCAGGCGATTCATCAAGGGCGCCTGGACGGGTTGAAGCAGGAGCTGAACCTGGCCGATTCCCGCAACCAGGAGCGCTACCGAACGCGTGAGTTGCGGGCCGAGTTCTACGCCAACCGTTTTCTGTTCTCATTTCCCGGGCGGCAGGCCCGATCGGCGAATAATTTCATCTCCCTGCTGCTGCACTCCAGCGGGCAACAGGCTGTACGTGAATGGTCGCTGTCGGTTGCGGGGATGGGATTGGCTTTCCGTGTTCTCGCCGACGACGCGGATGAATTGATCCACCGCCTGGAACACAGTCCGGATGTATTGCGCCTGGATGTTTCTCGTGATGGGGTACTCCGCCTGCGCGGCCTGGTGGGGATTCGCTGATGCTGCGCAGAACGGGCCGCATTCTGTTTGTCGTGATCGTGATCGTGATCGCGACCTGGGCCTACCTGAGGGTGGTGGCTGAGCCCCTGGTGCGCAACATCAATCATTGCAAACGCGAAGCCAGGGAATTGCGGGAGCGCAGCCGGTTGCTGGGCGCGGATGTGGCCGCGATGAGCCGGGCCGAGAGGCAGAGGTTGGATGCTTCCCGCGAGGCACTCAGGAAGCGGCTGAACAGGGCAAGGTCTTTTGCCCGTGACTGGAAGCGCCTGAAGGCGGCCATGCGGGCGCGGGCGCTGAATCGGGGACTCGAGGTAATAGATCTGCGCGAAACGCGGTTAGGCGAATCGGAGCGGGTCAACCTGCCCCTGTCCGGCACGAGGATGCGTCGTGTTTCGGCCAGAATCCGGGGATCTCGCCGGCAATGGGGGGGGTTTCTGGAAGCGGTTTCCCGCATGCCGTATTACATGACCCTGAGCGCGGTTCAAGCAGGGGTGGATCGGGAAGCGGAGATGCGGGTGGATTGGATCTGGCATCAGCTGCTGCAGGATGACGCCGCGGCGAAGGTTCGTCCCGAACTGCTTAATCTCTCGGCTTCGATCTTGAATCATCCCATACCCCCGTTGCAATCCGGACCCGCCAGGAGGGAGTTCTAGTGCGTGTGGTGGTGCAGCGGGTGCGGCAGGCCCGGGTCACCGTATCGGACAACGAGGTCGGTCGCATCGGTCCCGGCCTGCTGGTTTACGTCGGTATCGAAAAAGGCGACGGGGAGGCTGAGGTGGATTTCATCGCCGAGAAGGTCAGCCGTTTGCGGGTGTTTGCCAATCCTTCCGGGCGCATGGATTTGAGCGTCATGGATATCAACGGAGAGATTCTCTCGGTTTCACAATTCACGCTGGCGGCGCGGATCCGCAAGGGCCGCCGGCCGGATTTTACCCTTGCCGCCGATCCCCTGGAGGCGGAAAGGCTCTACATGCGGTTTAATGAGCAATTGAGATCCGCCGGGATCTGCGTGGCAACCGGCGTGTTCNNGTTCAAAGCATTCATGCAGGTTGAATCCATGAATGACGGACCGGTGACCCTGGTTGTGGAACGGTCACCCGTGATCACCGGCATGGAACGTTTGCAGGAGTGAGATCCATGCATATCCGCACACTGGAATTGCCGGACTCCCGGGGAGTCAAAGCATTCGTGCGGTTTCCGCGCCGCCTGTACGCGGGTAACCCGATGTGGATTCCCATGCTGGAGCGAGATGAACGTCAATTGTTCAACCCCGCGCGGAATCCCTCCTTCAAGGACGCGGAGGTGCGTCTTTTCCTGGCGGAAGAAGATGGAAACGAACTGGGGCGGGTGGCGGCCATCCTCAGCCATGCCGCCAATCGCAAGTACGGCTCACGCAACATGCGTTTCGGCTGGTTTGAGTCGGTGAATCGCCCGGACGTGGCGCGGGCCCTGTTCGCGGCCGTGGAGGAGTGGGCCCGCAAACGGGGCATGGATTCCATGACCGGTCCCATGGGATTTACCGACCTGGATCCGGAAGGGCTCCTGGTGGAGGGTTTCGATCAGGTTCCCACCGTAGCGTCCAATTACAACCATCCTTATTACGCGAACCTGCTCGAGGAAGCGGGCTTTGCCAAAGAGATCGATTACGTGGAGTTTCGCGTGCGCACGCCGGAAAATCACGTGATCCCCGACAAGCTGCTTTTTCTGTGTGAACGGATCCGCATGCGCAGCCGTTTCCGCGTGCTGCGGTTCCGCAGCCGCAGAGAGGTGCTGCGTCGTGGTGTCGAACTTTTGACCCTGCTGGACGAGTCGTTTGACGAGGTATACGGGTCCGTACCCCTGACGCGGGAGCAGATGGGGTATTACCTCAAGCGATATGCGCTTTGCGCCCACCCGCGACTGATTATCGCCGTGGTGGATGAGAATGATGTGATGGTGGGTTTCATGGTGGCCATGCCGAGCCTGACACAGGGATTTCAACGCGCGCGCGGGCGCCTGTTGCCGCTGGGCTGGTTGCATATCCTGCGTTCGCGCGGTTCCCGTCATACCCTCGATTTTTACCTGGCGGGTATCAAGAAGCAGTATCGCGGAATGGGAGTCGACCTGTTGATGTTGATTGAGATCGCGAGAACGGCTATGGAAATGGGTTTTGTATATTCGGAATCCAACATGGAACTGGAAACCAATTTCAAGATTCACGCGATGTGGAAGTACTTTAATCCGGTTCAACACAAACGCAGACGGATTTATCGCCGGGAAGTCACCCCGGATTGAAGCGGTTTGCCGCCTTGGGTATAATGCCATGCGGTGCGTGGCGTCCGGGGGAACGGGAAGAGCCGCTTTGGAGGTGATCCATGAATGTGGACATTCAGACTGTGGAATCGAAAAAGCAATTGAAGCAATTCGTGAAGATGCCCTTGCGTTTTTTTGCCGACAACCCCTACTGGGTTCCCCCGCTGCTGATGGATGAACTGGAAACCCTGGATTCACGCCGCAACCCCGCGTTTGAAAGAGCGGAATCCCGGATGTTCATGGCTTTCCGGAACCATCAGCCCGTGGGCCGCATCGCCGCCATTCTCAGCCATGCGGCCAATGAGAAATACGCGACGCGCAACCTGCGTTTCGGCTGGTTTGATGTGATCGACGATTACGCCGTGGCGGAGGCGTTACTGGCGGCTGCGGAGTCATGGGGACGTGAACGGGGTATGACCACGATCACCGGCCCCCAGGGATTTTCCGATATGGATGCGGAAGGTATGTTGATCGAGGGATTTGACCTGGTTCCCACGATCGCGCAGATTTACAACCCGCCGTTCTATCCCCGATTCCTGGAGCGATACGGTTTTGAAAAAGAAATCGATTACCTGGAATTCCGCGCAAAAATTCCCACGGAATTGCCCGAAAGGCTGCTCAACCTGGCGGAGCGGCTCAAGCAACGCAGCAACCTGAGTGTCCTCGAATGCAAAAGCAAGCGCCGCCTGCTCGAATACGCGCATCCGATTTTTGAGCTGCTGGATGAAACCTTCGCTGAAATTTACGGTTCCGTCCCCACGACAAAGAAGCAGACGGATTATTACACGAAAAAATACGCCATGTTTCTGGATCCCCGCCTGTGCAAGGTCGTGGTCAATCCCGAGAATGAGGTGGTGGGCTTTATGATCTCCATGCCCAGCATGTCGGCGGCGTTTCAGAAAGCGCGCGGCCGTGTCCTGCCTTTCGGCTGGTTTCACCTCTTGCGCGGCTTGCGCCAACGTAAGGTGCTGGATTTCTACCTGGCCGGAGTGAAACAGAAATACCGCGGCTTGGGAGTCGACCTGATGATGGTTCTGGCGGTGGCACAGAATGCCATGAAAATGGGATTTGAGATCGCCGAATCCAACGTGGAGCTTGAGACCAATACCAAGATCCACGCCCAGTGGAAGTTTTTTGAGCACTACCAGGCAAGGCGCCGCCGCATATTCCGCAAACGGATTGCGTGAATCCCAAAGTGAAACCTGATTCTCCGGCCGCCGTTTTCGCCGCCCTCTCTCTGCAGGAGAAAATCGGACAGATGCTGATGGCCGGGTTCCCCGGCCCCCGCCTTCCGGATGATTTCCGCCGCAGCCTGCAACTCGGAGAGGCGGGGGCGGTGATGCTGCTTCATGACAATGTTGAATCCATTGATCAGGTTGTGGCCTTGACAAACGAGATCCATGGCTGTCGGGCCCCGGCGCCGATGATCTGGACGGACCAGGAAGGCGGGAATGTGGTCCAGTTCGGCGAGATCGCCGCCACC
The DNA here is from genome assembly GCA_002294665.1 of Candidatus Aminicenantes bacterium UBA876. GTDB lineage: Bacteria > Acidobacteriota > Aminicenantia > UBA2199 > UBA2199 > UBA876. Next base: position 1,228 of record DBFQ01000106.1, on the reverse strand, counting down.
ACTTTATCCGCCATGGGGCTGGCGGCTACGGGAAAGCCTTCGTATGCGCGGTCGGCCGGACGGATCATGGGGCGGGAATTGTCGGCCCTGGGAGTGGACGGCGTGTTCGCGCCGGTGCTGGATGTCAACACCCGGCCGGATAATCCGATTATCGGGTTTCGCGCGTTCAGCGATGATTCCCGTGTCGTGAGCCGTTTTGGCGCCGCTCTGGCGGCAGGATGGCGATCCGCAGGCGTGGCCACCTGCGGCAAACATTTCCCGGGTCACGGCGGAGTGGCCGTCGACTCGCATCTGGATCGGCCTGAATGCGCGGCATCGCAGCAAGAGATGAAGCAGGTTCATCTTGCCCCGTTCCGGTTTCTGATCCGCCGGGGTCTGCTGGATGCCGTGATGCCGGCGCATGTGGTTTTCTCGCAAGCGGCCGGAGAGATCGCTTCGCTTTCTCCTTACTGGTTGACCCAGGTGCTGCGCCGGGAATTCGGGTTTTCCGGCCTGGTGATCAGCGATTGTCTGGAGATGGGGGCGGTTTCCCGCTTTATCGATCCGGCCGAGGCCGCGGTGCAGGGAGTGCTTGCCGGGGCCGACCTGGTGATGGTCAGCCGCTCGGCACCGATCCGGGCGCAGGTTTTTTCAGCGCTGGTTGCCGCCACGGAACAGGGGCGAATTCCCATGACACGGGTCGATGAAGCGGTAACGCGAGTTCTGAAACTGAAACATCGCCGGAGTTTGCTGCGGCTTGCGGCCCCGCTGAAAAGCGATCAGGCCGGGATGCGGGCGCGTTCGCGCTACCGCGATGAATACCGCATGGCCGTGGCGTCGATTACGCTGGTGCGGGATAGGGACCGTAGCTTNNGCCGTTAAGCCGCTGGTTTCACCGTTTCGAGACGGTGATGCTGGAACTGGTTCCGGATCTGGAGCCGGCAATGGAGCGACGCCTGCGAGCCGTCGACCAGGTCGTGGTGGCGGTGTTCTCGCGATCACCCCAGGCCGAAGCGATCCAGGCTGCCGCCGTCAATCGCGTGCTCGATATCCGCCCCGATGCCATAGTGGTCGCGCTGGGAAATCCCTACGATCTGCGCCTGTTTCCCGGCGCACGTACTTACCTGGCAACCTATGGTTACCGCCGGGTCCAGGCCCGGGCGGCGGCCGCCGTGCTGGCCGGGGAAGCCAGGCCCCGTGGCCGGTTGCCCGTGCGAATTTTTCCGAGTGAAAAGCAGGGAGGGAAGCG
>DBFQ01000090.1 GCA_002294665.1 Candidatus Aminicenantes bacterium UBA876 | reverse complement strand
AAAACCGTAAACGGAAGTATCAAGATTCTGGCGATATAGCCCGAATTTTTCACTGCGATCTGCTGCAATGGCGGATCCGGCCGCATCGGCGGCGTTGGGCTCGGTCATTCTCCTCAACCATAGCGATGCTATGCCTTCGGAGGTTTTCGGCCGCCCGCCTTGCCGCTTCACTCTGAATAAAGAATAAGGAATAATGAATAAAATCGCCCTGCAGCAAAAAACAATGCAGGTCCTGTTATTCCTTCTTCGTTATTCCTTATTCAGAATGGGCGGTTCACGAATTGCCCCTACCTTAAACTTTTAACCTGGTTTCTGCGGTCTTGGGTGAATCCGGTCCGGCATATCTGCTATAATGCCCTTATGCGACGGGAAATTTTTGTCGGAAGCGTGGGCATCGGCGGGAAGCATCCGGTTTCCATCCAGTCCATGACCAATACCGATACCCGCGATGTGGATGCCACCCTGGGACAGATTCGCGGCCTGGCAACCATGGGCTGCGATATCGTGCGCGTGGCCCTGCCTGCAGCGGATGCGGTCGGCGCTTTCGCACGCATCGTTCGCGATTCTCCCCTGCCGGTGATCGCGGACGTCCATTTCGACGCTTCCCTGGCGCTGGCGGCCCTTGAATCCGGGGCGCATGGTTTACGCATCAACCCGGGGAATATCGGCGATCGCCGGCGCCTGGTGCCGGTCATCCGCTCTGCGGCGGAACGGAATATTCCCATCCGCATCGGGGTGAACGCCGGTTCGCTGGAAAAACGTTTTCGCGATTGCGAAACTCCCCGGCCCCGGTCCATGGTGGACTCGCTGATGGAGCATGTGCGCTTTTTTGAAGACCAGGGATTCACCCGCATCAAGATTTCCCTGAAATCTTCCCGGGTCAGGGAAACCGTGGAAGCCAACCGCCTGGCCGCGGCAACCTGTAATTACCCGATTCACCTGGGGATAACGGAAGCCGGTTCGGGGCTGGAGGGCGAGGTGAAATCCGCGGTGGGTATCGGCGCCCTCCTGCTCGAAGGCATCGGCGATACCATCCGTGTCAGCCTGACCGCTGATCCGCTGCGTGAAGTCCGCGTGGCCAAAGCGCTGCTGGCCGCCATCGGCCTGCGCAATACCGGGATCGAGGTCATATCCTGCCCCACCTGTGCGCGTACGTCGGTCGACCTGATCTCCCTGGTCGATGAAGTGAAAGCCAGGCTGGAGCGCTTGCAGACAAATCGGCCCTTGACTGTCGCGGTCATGGGGTGTGAGGTCAACGGTCCGGGCGAAGCCCGGGAAGCCGACCTCGGACTGGCGTTTTCGCGTGCGCGCGGGTTTCTTTTCCGCCGCGGAAAAATCATTGCCCAGGTTGATGTGACGGAGGCGGTCGAGCGCCTGGAAGCGGAAGTCCTGCGCGTGCTGGATTCCGAATCATGATTGTCTTCCCCCATCGATTGTGCTATTTTATCGGAAATTCTCCATGATGATCTATCTGGATAAACTCGAACTGCAGGGATTCAAGTCTTTTCCGGAAAAGACCGTGATTCGTCTGCACCAGGGCATTACCGCTGTTGTGGGGCCCAACGGTTGCGGGAAAAGCAATATCGTCGACGCCATTTTCTGGGTACTGGGAGAGCAGCGGATCAAAAACCTGCGCGGCGAAGTCAACGAGGACCTGATTTTCAACGGCAGCGTGCAGTTGAAGCCCTTGGGGATGGCTGAAGTGGGCGCGTACTTTGTCAAGCAGGGTGAGAACATCTATATCGCCCGCCGCTTTTTCCGCACCGGCGAAAGCAAGTATGTTCTCAACGACAAGTACTGCCGCAACCGGGACATCCAGGATGCTCTCTACGACATGCAATTGGGAGAACGCAAGTACTTCATTTTTGAACAGGGAAGCATCGATAAGCTGATCTCGCTCAAACCCAGTGAAAAGCGCCTGCTCATCGAAGAGGCGGCCGGGATTCTGCAATACCTGGAACGCAAAAAGGAAACCGCGCAGAAACTCGTTGTGGCGGAACAGAACCTGGAGAACCTCGATGTGCTAAGCACGGACAAGGAATTGCGCCTGAAGGAATTGAGAAACCAGGTCAACTACGTCCGGCGTTACCGCGAGTTCAAAGACAAGCGCGCCGCCCTGCTGGGCACCCTGCTTTTCCGCCGCCACGGGGAACTGGAGGAGGCCTTTGCCGCTACGCGCACCCGCTTGGAGAAACTGCTGAACAAGGAGAAATCCCTGGCGGTCGAGATCGCCGGGCGGGAAAAAGAATCGCTGGAAGACGAAGAAAACCGCTGGAAACTGGACCGCGAATTAAAACAGGAACAGCAGGGGGTGTACGAGAATCAACGCCGCGTACAGGAACTGCGCAACGAGGCGGACAAACTGGAGCAGCGGCGATCGTTTCTCGAACAACGCATCCGCGAATTGCAATCGCTTCGCTCCGGTGCGGTCAAGGAAAAGGAGGTCCGGGGGAAAGAGGCCGAGGCGGCGGCGAACGAAGTGGCGGAACTGGAAGCGCGCCTGGTTGAGGCGCGTAAAGAGAGCGGGGGGATTTCACAGCGATTGGATGCCGTAAAACTGCGCATCCGCGAAGCTGCGGCTCGCAATGCAGAATCGCGGGACGCGGCGTTTCGCCTGCAGAATGAATTGTCGGGGCTGGGAAATACCATCCGCGAAATGGAAAAGCGCTCGGGGAGGCTGGACAACGAGATCGAGACCAAGTCGGCTTTTCTCACCGAACTGGACGCCCAGTTGAATGCCGGGGAGATCCAGGCGGCCGAAGCGGGGCTGGCGCAGGCGCAGAAAGAGGAGCAGGCGGGCAGCCGTGCCTTTGAAGTGGAAAGCAACCGCTTCGAAGCCGCCCGCGGGAAACTGCAGCAACTGATTCTGGATGAGCAGAATGCTTCCGGAGAGATCCGCAACCTGGAGAACCAGATCAACAAGTACCGGCAATTGCGGCAGCGCCTGAGCCAGACCGAAAGCGGCGACGAAGAAATTGCAACCGCGGGAATGCTCGAAGAGCAGATCCAGGCGGAAAAGGATGATCACCGCTGGCTGGAAAACTTCTACTACGAAGAGATGTCCGCGCCCCTGCTCAATCAGAACGCCGACGCCCTCAAGAGTCGCAGACCCAGATTGTGGTTGCGGCGGGAGAGCAGGGACACGCTGCCGCCGGGCATTGAAAACGAACCCGGTGTGCTGGCCCGGGTCAAGGACCGTTTTTCCGTAAAAGATGCGGCGTTTACATCCTCTCTGCGTGACGGCGTGCTGGCAAGGAACCTCGAAGACGCCCTGCGGCTGTTCGAGGCGTACGGCATCAACGTGGTGACTTTGGACGGTATTGTGATCACCCGCGACGGCATCCTGGTACGGGATCGAGAGCGCGGAATTCTCGATGTCATGGACGAAATCCGCGCCGCGCAGGAGTCAAGCCTGCAATGGCAGCAGAAGCTGACCCGGCTTTCCAGCGAGAAGGATGCGGCGCAGAGTGAATTGGATCGGATCCGGTCCAGCCGCGCGGAACTGGAAAGCCGCCTGCGTGAAGCTCGCGGCGAAGTGACCCGCTGGCGTACCCGCCTGGAAACGCTGGAGCGGGACCGGGACGCACTGGCCAAACGGGTGGAACGCAGCCGGGCTGAAATCCACCTGCTGGAAGATGAGCGGCAAGAGCTGCGCCGGGCGTTTGTGACAGAAGAATTGCGCCAGAAAGAGCTTTCCACACGCATGGAAGGGTTGCGCAGCGGATTGGAAAACGCCGCCGAAGCCGAGAAAGCAGCGATTGCGGAGTCGGCGCAGATTGAGAAGGAATTGCTGCAGTCCCAGGGCCGGGTAGACCTGCTAGCCGAACAATTGCGTTCCCGCAGGGCCGATCTGCAGCGCCTGACTGAAGCGGAGCGTCGACTGGAGACGCAGCGGCTGGCGCGTGAAGAGGAAACCGCCAGATTGGAACAGGAGTTGTCCCAGTCCGGTGAAAAAGCGCTGGCGCTGAGGCGGGAAGCGGATGAACTGGAAGGCAACCGGGAAGAACGTGAAAAAGAGATCCGCGAGCGTGAAGAACGTTTTCAGGAGATTTCGCAGCGCCTGCGGGAGCGTACCCGTGAATTGGAAGCATTGCGCCACGAATTGGATGAAGCCAGAAACGAGCGCGGCAGCCTCGAGATTGAGGTGTCTTCGCTGAAGAAGGACACAGCACGCCTTCAGGACATCGCGTTCCAGGAATTGAACGCGGACCTGGAAAGGCTCACCCCCGATGAGGAATGGAAGGAAATGGACCTGGACCGCTTGCAGGCGGAGTCGGACGAGTTCCAGTCAAGGCTGACGCGGATGCGGGACAGCAACCGCCTCAATTTCTCTGCTGAATCGGAATACGATATCCTGGCCCGGGAGCACGGTTTTCTGGTTTCGCAGAAAGAAGATGTGATGAAGTCGATCGAAGACCTGAACGAAGCCATTCGCCGTATCGACGCAGAATCCCGCGAGAGCTTCATGCAGGCATTCGAAGAAATCCGCGGTTACTTTCTGAAAAATTTTCAGATTCTCTTTGAAGGCGGGGAAGCGGAAATGGTCCTGACTGATCCGGATGATATCCTGGAATCGGGCCTGGAGATCCGCGCCCAACCCCCCGGCAAGAAGCTGCAAAGTCTGCGCCTGCTGTCCGGTGGCGAAAAAACCCTGACTTCACTGGCATTCCTCTTTGCCTTGTTTGAATACAAACCCTCGCCATTCTGCGTCTTCGACGAGGTCGACGCTTCCCTGGACGAAGCCAATATCCAGCGTTTTCTGAAGTTTCTGCAGAAGCTGAAAGCCCAGACCCAGTTCCTGATCATCACCCACAACTTCAAAACCATGGAAGCGGCTGATTACATCTACGGGATCAGCATGAATGAACCCGGAGTCTCTTCAGTCTACTCCATGCGCATGACCGGGCGCGACGGCCTGCAGGTCAGCGAAAAATCCGGATGACCGGCGGCATGCCCGGTCAACCACTCCGCTCTTTGTCGCGTCCTTTCATGCAGATGCAGTGGAGGTGTCCATGTTCCGGTTGCGCTTGTTTTGCCTGGCATTCTTTGCGGTTTTGATCTCTTCCCGCCTTTTCGCTGCGGAAACAAAATGGCGGGTCGCTCCCCTGAACCCGGAATTCGTGCGTTTTCTGCGCACGGATTCGCCGAAAATCCGTCTGCAATTGCAGGAAGATCCGCGCCTGGCCCGGCCCGTTCCTTCCCCCCTGGACCTGTCTCACCTGGCCTCCGTGGACGATGGCGCCGCTCTTCCGGCACGCTTTGATTTGCGCCAGTCCGGTCGCCTGTCCCCGGTCCGCGATCAGGATGGATATCCTGCCTGCCAGGCATTCGCCACCATGGGCATGCTGGAATCCATGTTGCTTCCGGGTGAGGCCCTGAACCTTTCTGAATGGCATATTTACCGCTATCACGGCTTTGACGTGCACAACGAGAGCGGTAAAGACAGTGGCGGCAACTGGCAGATGAATGCCGCCTACCTGTTGCGCTGGTCCGGACCGGTGAGCGAACAGGATTCTCCCTATGGCTCTGGGGATGACGCGAACGCATTGGAGCTGCCCTTGCAAAAGCATATTCAGGAGCTGCGTTTTTTTCCACCCCGGCAGAACAGCCGGGACAACAACGCGCTCAAGCGATATCTGGTGGAGCACGGGCCGTTTTACGCCAGCATTTTATATGATTCGAGCAGTTACAATTCCGCGACCGCGTCCCATTACTATTCCGGAGGACCGGATTTCAATCACGGCGTGATTGTCGTGGGCTGGGACGACCACTATGATCGTTTCCGCTTCCTGGAAATCGCGCCGGAAAACGGTGCTTTCATTCTGCGCAACAGTTGGGGAAAGCAGTGGGGGGACGGCGGCTATTTTTACATGTCTTATTACGATACCGGCTTTACTCCCCGCATGGGGGTGCCGCAACTGGAGGATCTGAACAATTACGCCAGGGTTTATCAATACGACCCCCTGGGAGCGGTTTCGATTGTGGGCCCGTCATCGTCGGCCGACATGCCGGCCATGGCATGGGGAAGCAATGTGTTTCGCGCGCAAGAAGACGGAGAATTGTCCGCGGTGGGTTTTTACCTGGTCGGCTCGAATTCCGCCTACCTGATCCGGATCTATCGCCATATGGAGGGAGTTGACCCCTCCAGCGGGCAGCTCTTCCTGGAGCAGGCCGGTGAGCGGACCCACGCCGGATTTGTAACGGTTCCCCTGGAAATCCCGGTACCGATTGCAAGAGCAGAACGCTTCGCGGTGGCCGTGCAGTTCCGAACACCGGGCACGCGTTATCCGATCCCGATTGAGTACCCGGAAACCGGATATTCTTCAGCGGCTTCGGCCTCTTCGGGACAGAGTTTCATCAGCCGCGACGGCGTGGATTGGGACGACCTGATCGAGGTGATGCCGGAATCCAATGTGTGCGTCAAGGCGTACACGGCTTTCTCTTCTCCGCTCCGGGCCGCGCTTACGGCGCAGGTGATGCATGCCGAGGGCTGGATTCTGCGCTATCCATATGTCCATCTGGATCTAACGGTGGATTCCGCCGGACTGGATCTACGTTCGGTTTCCCTCTACCGGCGCTTCGGCAACACCGAGACCATCCGGGTCGCGGAGATCCCGGTTTCCAGGTTGTCCGGCGGCGGGCTCGAGTGGACCGACACTTCCGTATCCGCAGGAAACCGGTACGCGTATCAAGTGCGTTGCTTCGGGCCGGCGGGGCGTTTTTTCGGGCAATCCGAATGGGTGGAACTGGAGGTGACTCCATGACGGCGCGGCGTTGGGGCCGAAGCTGCCTGGTATTGCTGGTGGCAGGCGCCTGGCTGATCGGTGCGCCGCCGGATGATGACGCTGCAGCGCTGGACCTGATCGCGCAGGCGAAAAATGTTTTCCGGTTGGAAAATGATTCCCGCAGGGCCCTGGACCTGCTGGCTCGCGCTGAAACCCTGGCGCAGGCGGATGCGGTGAAAGGCCGCGCGCTTCTGGAAAGCGCCTACATCCGCTGGATGCGCCTGGAATCACCTCTGGTCATTCAATCCCTGCTGAGCCGGGTGGTTGCGCTGATCGGGCTTCCCGGCCGGGAACACGACGAATACCCGGAATCGTTTCGCGCGCTCTGGAAGCGAGCAGCGCGGAAAAAAGCCGGGGTGAGGCGACAGCGGATCGAGTTGGAATTGCTGCTGAATGCCTTGAGCTGCGCGGACTCCCGTTTTGCCGGGGCTTACGGACGCTGGCATCTGACGCCTGAGATCCGCCTGGCCGGAACGGTTTTCAGGAACTGGAACGTGTGGGCGTCCTTTTCATCGTTTGGGTTCTCCGGCACGTTGCCCGTGATCCAGGTGAATCTATGGGGATATCAGCGTTTTGCCGCCCTGGGAATCGGCTGGCAGTATGCCCTGCGCGAGCGTTTGCAGTTGTCGTTGTCGCTCGGGGTGGAACAGGTCTGGTTCGAAGAAAGAGCCAATATGGAAGAGGTCAACGGAAGTTGCCTGGGATGGCGGGCGCGGGTCGACTTGAAGCGGCGGATTTTCCGGGCCATTCATCTTGTGGCCGGGATCGGCTACCGGAGTGCGCATGCGGTGTTGGAACGGCGGCGTGTGCAGCCGGGCGGCTGGTCGTTGGGAGCCGGACTGGGATGGCGTTTTTAGCCCGGATTTCTCAAAGAAACAGATGACAGGCTCCGGGGCGGCTCGAGAACCGCTACACCTGCCTCCTGTCGATGCAAAGTTGAAGAGTTGGAAAGTTGAAGAGTTGAAGAGGGAANNACTTTCCAACTCTCCAACTTTATTTCTTAGAAACTCAGCTGGTGCGCTTCGGCGACGGAGCGGAATTCAGGATTGTCGCTGAATTGGCGCCGCAGGAAAGAACGCCCTCCCTGGATCTCGCTCATCAACTGCTTGCGTTCCGTTTCTTCCAGGCGACCGTTCTGGTTCCGGTCCGCGAAACGCAGAACCGCGTAGAGCAGTTCCAATTCAATCGCCGAGAGGGTGTGATTGGCTGAAATGATGCCGGAAAAACGCTCGAACAACTGCAGGCACAATTCCATCTCGTTCTCATCCAATTTCCCGTCCGCATTCAGGTCCATGTAATCAAGCGTCCGGTTCAGAGTCACCAGCATATCGATTTCCGGCTTGTGCAACCGGCCCACCAGTCGCCGTACCCGTAAGCGCACGGCGGGATCGGAGACTCCTCCCGGCCCGCTGATGAACCTTCCGATTACGCCGCCCAGTTCGCGGCGGCCGTCAACGCTGATCATTTCCAGTGATTTCGCCAGCGCCGGATCATCTTTCTGCGTCCATTGAATGAAATTCTGCGTGATTTCCCTGAGCTTCAGCGCGTCTCTTTTCACATTCATTTGCGACATCTCCTTGACCGATTCCGCCGAGCGGCGGTTTTACCTGGAATCCATCCACACGCTCTTGGTGTTGACAAATTCCCGAATGCCTTCAATGGCCAGTTCCCGCCCGTATCCCGAGGATTTGACTCCCCCGAAAGGCAGGCGGGGATCCGATTTCACCATTCCGTTCACGAATACGCTCCCCGCGTCGATGCGGGCCGCGAGCAGGTGACCTTTTTCGATGTTTTGCGTCCACAATGAGGCCCCGAGGCCATAAGGGGACGAATTGGCGAGATGTATGGCTGCGGATTCCGCTTCTACGCGCATCACCGCGGCAACGGGTCCGAAGGTTTCTTCCCTGCCCGCGGCCATATCCGCCGTGACCTGATCCAGCAGGGTAAGCGGGTAAAAAAAGCCGCGGCCTTCGGGTATTTCTCCACCCATCCGCACGGTCGCACCTGCGGACACGGTTTCGGTCACCTGTCGGTGAAGTTCGCGCCGCAGGTCGTCCCGCGCCAGCGGTCCCACTGCGGTCTTCTCGTTCATGGGATCACCCACGGGCATTTTGAGCAGGGACTGGCGCAACAATTCCACGAACTCGTCGGCCACGGACTCCACCACGATGAAGCGCTTCGCGGCGATACAACTCTGGCCCGAGTTGATCGTGCGCGAAATCGCGCCCGCCTGCGCCGCGGCTTGCAGATCCGCGTCATCCAGCA
>DBFQ01000037.1 GCA_002294665.1 Candidatus Aminicenantes bacterium UBA876 | reverse complement strand
GCCAGATCATGATTGCAGAAATACGTGACGTTGGTCCCGGCGGCTTCGGGGTGGCTTCCAGTCCGGACGGCCCGGTCATGATCCCCCGGGTCCTGGCCGGAGAGACGGTCCGTTTCAAAGTGAGCGGACGCCGCCGCGGAGTGAGTTGGGGCGAAGCCGAAAAAATTCTCTCACCCTCCCCCCATCGGGTTACGCCGCCTTGCCCGTTCTACACCGAATGCGGCGGCTGCAACCTGCAGCACGCGTCCATTGAACACCAGTTGGAAATCAAATCAGCTATCCTGAAACGCAACCTGGCACGGATCTCACGCATCCAATCTCCGCCTTCTGTGACATTGACGGCGTCACCCCCCCTGCATTACCGCACGCGCATGATCCTGCAGATCCGCAACGGCCGTATGGGATTTTTTGCCCGCAACAGCCATCGATTGGTCACGGTCTCATCCTGCCCGCTCATGCCCGTCGTCATGCAGGAGCAAATGCTCGCCCTCAGGGAACACCCAAGGATTCGCGCCGTGGCCGAAGGTCGACTGGTTCTCTTGAGTAATGGAAAGCAGGTCAGTGCCGCCGGAATGGAGGGCGGGGAATGGTTTTTTCCTGAAGGTCTTCAGGACATTACCTTTCCCTTTCCCGATGGTGATTTTTCGGTCGATCCACGCAATTTTGTTCAGGCCAACATCTTCACCATGCCCGCCATGCAGGCGCTCGCGCGCCCGCAATCCGCGACCGTGCAATCCGGGGCCGACCTTTATGCGGGCGCGGGATTCCTGACGCTGTCATTGGCCCGCGCGTGTCCCCGCGAGGTCTGGGCGGTTGAATCGGAGTCGCGAAACCTCGAGCGATTGCGACGCAATCTCGCCGTCAATGGATTCACGCACGTCCATGTGGTCGAGAGTCAGATCGTCAAAAGGCATTGGCCGCCGGTCGATTTCCTCGTCCTGGATCCGCCGCGAAAAGGCGTCCCGCCCCGTGTCCTTCACGCCCTGGCCGCCATTCCTCCGGCGGAGATGGTGCTTTTTTCATGCGATTCGGCTACTTTCAGCCGTGACCTGGGCCGCCTGGTCGAAGCGGGGTTTTCTATTTCAGCATGCACGTTGATCGACAATTTCCCCCAAACGGATCACATGGAGATCGCGGCGCGGCTTGTCGCTCCCGCATGAAGCGGCAACGGGTCAGAAACGACGGAAATCCGGCCAGTACAAGAAGCGTTTGCCGCTGAAAATCACATCCCGGCCGGAATAGTCACGATAAACCCCTTGCTGCTCGAATCCCTGAAACTCACCGTCACTCCCGGCAGAGGCGATCCAGAATCGAGGACCGTCGGCACGGTAGTAAAGGGGTCTTCCCCAGGCGTCCATCAAAGTCAGATCCTTGAAATAGGGCGAATAATTGGGGTAGAGGTGAAGGTCATTGATTGAGTCCACTTCCGGAGCGGATCCGAATTTTTTCACATACCGATCCAACGCTTCTCCCAGGTTCGAAATCGTGCGCATGGTAATTTTCAGCCTCGATTTCACGCTGGCTCTTCCCATCTGTCGTGACAGGTTCGCCAAGGCCCCATCCCCCAGAATCCGCCCTTCAATCAGGTCGTTATACGCAATACGGATCCGTTCATCCTCAAGCGGCAGATTCGCCACGTCGATTTCCTTGTACGCTTCGGCAAGCGATGCCTGGATATCCGCAATCTGCGAATGATTTCCAAATCTTTGCAGATCCATCTGGACGATGTTTTCCATCAGCCTGAGTACGCTGATCATCCGGGCCAGGATCGCTTTTTGCGCATCCGTCAAGCGGTCTCCGCATCGTCGCGCCGTCTCCAGGTGGGAGTTGATATCCGGAGTCAGGCGGTGAATGCCTTCCAGATACTCCTGCATACGGGTCGTGACATCCTCGAGTTTTCCCGCCATCTGAATGCCGTCCACGTATTTCTGGATCAGGATGCTCTGGTCTTCGACCAGGTTCCCGACCCGCTCAATGTCCAGAGTATCTTTCCGGCAACCTGCTACCAGCAGCAGCATCGCGGCACTGCACCAGATCGCACCGCCACGCAACCATTTCATACGACCTCCCTCGACGAAGCTGGAATTCATCCGCCGGTTCAAGGTCCACTTTATAGCAATTCCGCGCAGAAAAATCAATCAGCCGAAAAAAGGGATCCGCCGGGGCGGTTCGGAACCGGTATCTACAGCCCGGAATCACCGGCCGTGCGGGAAGATGCCGCCCCCGCCCGCATCCGCTTGCGATTCCAGTCCCGATAATACCGATATTCAAGCGCCACAAACTCGTCCAGCGCCATGGGCAGGCGTCGCCCCCCCAGGAACGCGTCCAAACCGTGCTGGTATTCCGGATTGAATTCAAACTCCGCTTCGCAGGAAAAATCAGTCATCTCTCACCTCGCGCTCAAATGCTACGCGGGGAGAATGAAATTTAGTTAAAATTACCGTAAAATCGATGTTAACCCACCCCATGATCCTGGATTTCTGACTACGCATGGCATAGAATGCCTGGGGCCAGACAGATGAACCGCAAATCGTTGCCAAGCGACATTGCTTTCACACGCCGAATGCCGGAGTTTCAGCTTTCCACCCTTCAACGGATATGCGCGGCGGTCCTGTTCATCAACGGGGTGGCCGCTTCTCTACCCCTGTTCATGACCCCGCTTCCCATCGCTCCTTTCGTATTGCGCGTGCTGGCCGTGGGATCCAGCTGGATGTCGGCCGTGCTCGTCGACGCACCCTCGCCCTTCATTCAATTTTCCCGGGTTACCGCGATTCCGAGGTTCACGTTCGCCATCGAGATCCGGGCGGCTATTCTGGTCTCCGCGCTGTTCATCCCCGCCGGCATCCTGCTTCACGGTGCACGGACCGCAAGCAATGCCGGTGATTTCCGCATCGTTGTGGCGGATTTTCCCGCTGCCGATGGCGCGTATCCGTCCATGCGCTCCGACCTGATCCATCGTATCCAAAGCGAAACCTCCAACCAGCCGGGAATCCGCATCATTGCCTTACGCAAATCGCCGGCAGACGGAACCGGCAAGGACTCCGCCGCCATGCTGATTCGCAGGTACGGCGCCGATCTGCTGGTCCGGGTTTCTTACAGGAGAACCGGCACCGGCATGAGCTTTTTCATGAACCTGCGTCATCCATCGCTTCATGTTCGCGTTGACGAAATTCGCCGGCGCATCCACCCGCTGATGCGCCCACCTGCCTGTTCACTGCCCGGTCACTTCACGCTGCACTCCAACGGGCAACACAATTGGCGTGAGATGGCGCATTTTATCAGCGGGCTGGCTCACTTCCTGCGGCATCGTCCCCGTCGAGCCGTCCAGGAATGGAACACGGCCCGGCGTTTTGCGTCTGACTCCACCAAAGGATGGATCACCCTTTTCCGCGGCAACGCCCACCTGGCCCTGATGCGCCTGGATCAAGCTGAAATGGACACCGCCGAGGCAATCTCCCGCCTGCCGCGGCTGGCTCACGCCTGGAACCAGCGGGGCGTGATCGCGGCCTTGAAGCATGATGCGGAAACGGCAGCCTGGTGCCTGGAACAGGCGGCCGTTTTCAACCCATCCTGGGCGGAGCCTCACTGCAATCGCGGAATCCTGTTGACAAAAGTCAAGAAGACTGACGACGCCGCGTTTGCGTTCACAACCGCGCTTGAGCGTGACCCGAAGCATTGTGATTCTCTGTATAATCAGGGCATCATCGCCATGACGAAAAAAAAATGGCTTCCGGCCGCGCACATCTTCACCCGCCTGATCCGCGTTCAACCCCTGGCGGGAGACGCCTGGTATCAGCGAGGCATCTGCCATTTCAAAAAGAACAATCGGGCCGCGGCACACAGCGACCTGACCCATGCCGTGCGGCTCAGGCCCAACTGGCCATCGGCATTGCACGACCTGGGAGTGGTTCATGCCCGTAACGGAAACATTTTCATGGCGATCCGCTCTTTTACGCGGGCGCTGGCCTTGAAGCCCGGGCGCATCGATTCACGCCGGCAACTGGCCGCCGCTCTTTATTCCTGCCGGGATTTCTCCAGGGCGGCGCGGGAGTATTCACGAATCCTGCGCGCGGACCCACTGGACGCCACCGCGCTGACCGATCGCGGCCGCGCTCTCTTCCGCGTGGGCAACATCCCGGCCGCGGTGAACGATTTTTCTTTGCTGATAGACCGTTTCACCGACAACCCGGAACCGTTGATCTTGCGTGGGAGGGTCTACCTGGAAGCCGATCAGGCCGAAGCGGCGGAAAAAGACTTTGCCAACGCCTTGTCCCTGGACGCCGAAGATCCCCACGCCTGGGCCGGCAGAGCCATGGCCCGGGTCATGCAGCAACGATTCGCAGAAGCAATCGCCGATCTCGAGCACGCCCTGGCACGCAAAAACGACAATCCTCACTGGTGGCTGCTGGCCGGGCTGATCCATCGCCGCATGCACCAATACGGACCGGCTGAAGACCACCTGCGCAAGGCGTCCGCTTTGTCTCCCGGTTCAGCGGAACCGACGTTCGAACTGGGGGTGACGCTTTTTCTGGCCGGGAAAAACCAGTCGGCGCTGGAACAATTCAATCAGGTCCTGCACATCCTGCCGGATCATCACCAGGCACTTCATTTCCGCGGCAACCTGTATCTGCAGTCCGGGAATACAACCGCGGCGGCAGATGATTTCCGGGCCGCCCTGAAACTGGTTCCCCAGGAAGCCGCTTATTATCTCTCCCTGGCCAATGCCCACCTCATCAGCGGAAAAACGGAATCCGCCGTCAAGCAATACCTGGCGGGCGCGAAGCTGCTCCCCGGCGACCCGACCCCCGTCCTGTTCGCCGGGCAGGCACTGGAAGAAGCGGGCAGACCCCATGCCGCGCTTGAGTTGTACCGCAAAACCCTGGAAAAGGGGCCGCGCAGTGCCGGGCCTTGCTTCCAGGCGCTGAAGCGACGCATCGCGGAATTGGAAACGGATTTAAAGCGGCTGCAACAGGGAAAACCCGCGGCGAACGGAGAAACCAGGCGATGATTTCACTCCGCAAGCGGTGCCGGAACCCTCGATCACCAGCAATCCTGGTGGAAAGCCGGCCCCGATACGGTGATCAAACGGCTGGTGCGGGGATTGGCGGACAAGCGCAGCACAAAGCGTCCGGCGTTGGGGGATTCAACCAGCAACTGCTTTCTGCTGACTTCCGCGGTAATATCCCGCGCCAGCACGACCTGTACCTGAATACGGGCAAAAGAAAGCTCGGTTTCAATCCCAACCGGTTGCAGGGGGAAAACCATTTCCGCTTCCCCCAGCGGTTCCTGAATCCGGAAAACCGCCTCCCCATCGCAAATCCGGCTCAAATCCGCTTCGGTCAGATTCATCAGAACCCGTTCCGGCCAGCGTCTGCCGTTGATTTCAGACACAACGTAAGTCCAATCGCGGACCCATTTCAGTCCGGTAATCCCTCTCGCCCCCGCAGCCTTGTCGCGCAGATAAAAATGCGGTTCGCCGCGATCATCACGGATAAATTCGTCCTCGCTGAAATCCACGCCCCAAAGCGTCCGTGTAACCGTTTGCGTAATGATTTCCGTTTCCACCACCCAGGCATCAATTCCAAGGACCTGCCATTCATCGTGCGTAATCTGCGCCAGCGCTTCCTCCGCCCGCGCCGGGTGCAGCAACGGCTGTTCAAAACCCAGAATCACCATGCTCCCGGCAGACACGCGGTAATGATGTTCCCTGCAGGGGTCGCCTTCATCGCGGAAGATGCCGGCGTCGGTGAGAAAGGAGTCCATTTGCGTGTCGGAATCCTCCCCCGCTTGCGAAATCAAGGAAGAACCCGGCTCAACCGCTCCGGGAGAATCCCCGGAATCGCCCCCGCAGCCGGAAAAGAGCAGGAACAGAACCATAAAGGCCGGAAACCCGGCATGGAAGCACTGAATTCTCCAGCGTTTCATTCCCGCCTCCGCCTCCACTCTACCAACTCCGGAATCGGAACTCAACCGCCATCCGCATATTTTCTGGCAACCAGGTGCGCATGAAGCATCCGGAAACACACGAAACCGTACCGGAAAGTCAACCCGGATACACCCGGGCGCGTCCAAATAACAAACCCGAAACAGAGGAGGTCATCCATCTGGTTGTGCTCGCCAGAAAAGGAGATCAAAGCGCCATGGGCCAATTGTACAGGATATACCGCCCGATGGTTCGCGCATTGGTGTGGCGTTTCACCGGGGGTGCCGCAGAAACCGAAGACCTGATCCAGGATTCTTTCCTGCGCGCCTTCCGCAGCATCACCCATTTCAAGGCGGATCGGGCTTCATTCCAGACCTGGTTGTACCGCATCACATCCAACTGCTGTCTGGATTACCTGCGCCGCGGAAAAACGCGTCGAACCCACATGGAGGAATTTTATCTGCTGGACACCGATCGGGATTCCGATCTTCAGGTATCGCCCGAGTCTCTGGCCGACATGGAGCAAAGGCAAAACCTTGTACGCGCCGCGGTTACCCGCCTGCCGGCCAAGCAACGCATGGCCCTGGTTCTGAGGCATTTCAACGGTATGCCCATCCGTGAAATCGCGAGTGTAATGAAATGTCGCGAGGGAACGGTCAAGCGGCACCTCTACCGTGCCGTGCGGCGGCTTCGCCGCGAAATTGAACATCCTGGAGAACGCAATGAGATGTAATCGCGTGCGCCGCAACCTTCACCTGTTCTACTACGCTGAATTGCCGGAGCTCAAGCGGGAAAAGATCGCGGAACACCTGCTCCATTGTCCGCGATGTGCCCGTGAGTATTCACAGATCAGGGGCATGTTGGACGGCCTTGCGCAGGCAGTCACGCAATCCGGAACCGAAGCCGCCGAGGCAACCTGGAAACGCATTCTGGCCGGGCTTGAACCCACCCCGCGGTTCCATCCGGCATACTTGATGAAAGTGGCGGCGGCACTGATCATTTTCGCGATTGGACTGGGCGTCGGGATTCAGCTCAGCCGCAGGCAGTTTTCGCCAGCTCCGACATCGCCCGTTCAGGCGCTCAGCCGGCAACCGGAATGGATCCAATACCTGGGAGATCTGCAACTGCTGCTTCTGGATGCCGGGAACAAAGGACTCCCGATCTTTACCGCTTCCCCACCGGGAGAGCAGGCCATCGATCACCTGTTGTTCCAGAACCGGCTTTTGAGCCGTGACAGCGTTTCATCCCCGGAAGCACGCTACTTGCTGGAAGAAACCGCATTCCTGCTCAGAGAACTGCAGAATCGGTCGGAAACACTCCGGCGTGATCCCGAGTGGCTGCAGCGGGTTATCGAGCAACAACGCTTGCTGGAAAGGATCCGCATCCTCTTGAACCACAATCCGGCGGATTTCCAGATGGAGGTTCAACGTGCGCCGGTTATTTAGCGTTTTTGCCGTTCTTTTCCTGTTGAACGCAGCTTTTGCGGTCGCGGCTGCACCGCAGACAAAAAAGCCCCAACGGGTGGCCTTTGATTTACGGGGACGGGTGGAAGATTCCCATGGAACGGCCGTATCCAGCGCGCGGGTCATCCTGCTCGGTATCTCCGGCCGGGCCGCCTCGCCCAGGCAGACCCGGTCCGACAAAAACGGCGAATGGCTTTTCACCCAGGTGAAACCCGGCCGCTGGAAGATTCAGGCCTTTGATCCGGAAGCCATGTCCGAGATCTACAACCTGACCATTTCCTGGCGCAACGACAGGCAGGAGCTGCTGCCCGTGATCCTCAAACTCGATATCAAAGCTGCGCATATCCTGGCCGAAGGCAAAAACCACCTTTATAACCATCAATGGGAAGCGGCACATCGCGCATTTGATTTTTTTGTCCTGAACTTCGCGAACCATGCTTTGCTGGAAGAAGCGCTTTACTGGAACGCCTATGCCGGTTTTCGCCAGGCACGCGATCAGGAAAGCGGGGCCGAACAATTGCGTCGGCGGGCGCTGATGATGATCGAGCGCATGATCAGCGACTTCCCCGAGGGCCCCTGGTCGGATGATGCCCGGGTATTGCGCCTGGACCTGTGGTGCGATCAGTTTCGTGCCGGCGAACGCGAAGAGGTTGATTCGCTGGTGAATGCCGCGGATCCCGCAAAAGAAGGCGACTCGAGGGTGCGCTGCGCCGCCATTGAGATTCTCATTCCCATAAAGCCGGATTTCGCCTGGGAGGCGCTGCGCAGAGAAATCGCGGCTACGCCATCGGCAAAAATGCGTGGGGACCTGTTGTTGCTGCTGACCCGCTTTCCCTCCGGCCAGGCTGTTTCCGAACTCGAGCGCATCGTTCGCGAAGATCCGGATTCCATGGTAAAGGCGAAGGCGGGCTACTGGCTGCAACGCCTCAACAGATCCAGAGAAACCGATGCATCCGACCGCGGTGCGGCGAAGCGGCCATGAGACGGCAAGCGGATTTTCAGCCCGGGGAGGCAGTATGAATGCAATTGATCGCAATCGACACAGCAGGTCTTTATCGGTCCTGATCACAATCCTTTGGCTCATGCCCGCAGGGATCTCTTCTCAGGAACGGGTACAGGAATACGTCGAAGTCAACCAGGTGGAATTGATCGTAAGGGTAATGGATCGCGGAGGAAGCCCGGTTTCCGGGCTGTCGCAAAAGGACTTTGCCGTGACCGAAAACGGCTCCCCCGTACCCATCACCAGTTGCGTGGAAGTCAAGCGCCGCATCAACAGCGCGGCGATCGCATCCGGCCGGGTACCGGCCACTCCACGTTTTTTCCTGGTTTACTTCTGGGTCTGGCAGGACAGCGAAGTCTACACCAAAGCGTTGGACACGCTGTTTGAACGGATTTACCAGGATGGCGACACCGTCATTCTTTCGCTGCCTGTTTCTACCCGCGTGATTCAGCGACGCAGCGATATTGCCCCGGTGCGTGCTGAATTTGAGCGTGACCTGCGTGAATGGACCCGGCAGCGATCTCAGAATCTCGAGAGCATCATCGCCAACCTGAACCGCCTGTTGCGTGACCTGATCGAGAATGACCGGTTGCTGGCGACCATGGATACGGACTGGGGCTTCATTCGCGCCTTCGAAACATTCCGCAGTTCCGTGTTAAGTGACTGGCAATTTTTCCGCAGCCGCTTTCTGGATATCCCCAACCGCGATTTCAAACGACTCGCCGAACTGATGCGGGGAATCAAACACCAGAAATGGGCGGTTGTATTTCTGCAACCGCCGACGTTCCCTACCGTCCACCCCAACGCGATTTTCTGGACCCGCTTTGAAAACCCGAGCCAGGCGGATCAGCTGAGAAACTTTTCGAACGAAATGATCCGCCTGATGAATTCTCCTCACGAGCCGGAAGTTCAACTCCAGGCCATTGAACAGGCGTTCATCCGCTGCAACACCACCTTCCATCTGGTCCGCATGGATACGAATCGTGATGAAACAGACAAAAACCCCGACCTGGCTTTGAGGGAAGTGTATTCGGACCGCCAATGGACCTTCCAGCGCCTTGTCCAGGCCACCGGCGGAAAAAATATCCAGGACAACATCCCCGATCGCGCATTGCAGCGGATTGCCGATGCCGAAGACATATACTACCTGCTGACTTACCGGCCGGCTCAGGAGGATGGCCGGACTTCGGGGGACGAGCGTCGCCTCGTCATCAACTGCAGTCAACCCGGCGCACGCGTCTTCCATGTCCGCAGCATGCGTTTGAGTGAGGTGGAGGAAATCCGCCTGGCTGAATTCCACTGTGACGCCACGCGGCTGAAATTCATCCTGACCGGGTATGCGGTACGCATGGAGGGTGAACGACTGCGCTCAGACATCCGGGTCCGCATCAGCGCCGAGTCCGCCCGGGGAGAAGTCCGCACCTTCACCCGTGATTTCGACACTGCGGAACCTTTCCTGCAGGTCTCCATGGACCTGCATTTTCCACATTCAGGACATTTTCAGCTTTATTTTCACGCTGAAGACCGCTTCACCGGTCACGTGGTGAAAGAAAACCAGGTGGTCCAGGTCATCCTTGCCGACAAGCCCGCCGTTGAACACCCGGGAGGCGACCGGACGTGAAACTTTTTCTGCTGATTTTCCTGCACGCCGTCGTATCCCTGGCCCTGCCGGCCGGCACACCGGTCACAGAAGACGATCAGATCAAGGAATACGTGCGTGTCAGCCAGGTGGAATTGGTTGTCCGCGCCCTGTCTGCGGATGGAACTCCCAAAGCCGGACTGAAAGCGGAAGATTTTTCGGTTTATGAATACGACAGCCCCGTTCCAGTGACCAGTTGCACGGAAATCCGTCGGCACCTGGGAACCATCGACCGGGCCCGCCCGGCAGTGTCCAAAGACGCAGCCCCGCGGATCATCCTGGTCTATCTCTGGATCTGGCAACAGAACCATTCCCTGGATGAAGCTCTGGATTACCTGTTTCACGAAGTGTACCGTGACGGCGACACGGTGATCCTGATGCTGCCCGCCTATTCAGAGGTCATTTCCGCTCGGGATCAGATCGCTACGGCCCGGATCAATTTCCGGCGGCAGATGGTTGGCTGGACCCAGCGGGTAGAGCAGGACATCCAGTCCACGATGCAGTATTTCAATTCCCTTTGTGATGATTTTGTCCCCAAGTTCCGGGCCCGGCAGGGCGGGGGCCAGGAACCCGAGGACCTTACGTTCGTGCGCGTATTCAACGAGTTCAAATCCATCATTCAAACCGAATGGCGCAGTTTCCAACAGCGCCACCTGGAAGCCAACCATCGCAGGTTACTCAACCTGGCCAACGCCCTCAGAACTCTGAGAAATGAAAAATGGGCGCTGGTTTTTTTTCAACAACCGGTTTTCCCGGCCCTCCACCCCTACGCCAACCTGATGCTGCGCCTGGAAAACCAGGATTACATCAACCAGTTGCGACAGTTCGCCCATCAGATGATTCGCGATCTGAACAGCCCGCGCAATACTCCCGCGCAGTTGAATCAGATCGAGGATGCATTCATCCATGCCGGGGCGACCTATCAATTGGTCGAAATGGATTCGCGCCCACAGACCGCCGATCAAACCAGGCACCTGGTCTTGCGCAACGTGTTCTCTGACTGGCGCCTGGCTTTTCAGCGTGTCGCCCGGGCCACCGGGGGCCGGGTCGTCAACGACAATCACGCCATGCGCGCCCTCAGCGAACTGGTAAACGCCGAAGATGTGTTCTACCGCGTCACTTATGCCCCGCGCCGCGTTCCAGCGAACCGGGTAATCGACAGGCGGCGCGTAAAAGTCGCCGTCCGGGATCAATCCCTGCGTGTATTTCACCGCGAACATATTCACCTCAGTGAGGTCGATGAAATCAAATTGATCGATTTTGAGTGCCGCCCCGACCGCCTGAACTTCACATTGTCGGGCTACTCAATCCGACTGGAGAAGGGATCGCTGCATTCTTCCGTCCAGGTATGGCTGACCGCGGAGACACCCCAGGGAGAAACCCTGGAATTCGAGCGAAGTTTCACGGATCCAGAACCTTTCCTGGATGTAAGCATGGCCTTGAAATTTCCCAGGCCCGGGCCGTACCGGATTTACTTTTCCGCCGTTGACCGCCACACCGGACTTTCGGTTTCACGCACCCATCAGGTTCAGGTTCGCCGATCGAGAGACTGAAACTCCGGGAAAGCACCCGGGCGTTTTCAGCCTCAGAACCCCTGATGCTCCGTACGCCGGATGATTTCGTCCTGAAGGTCGCGCCCCAGGTCATTGAAATAGTCGCTGTAGCCGGCCACGCGTACAATCAGGTCACGGTGCTTTCCCGGCTCCCGTTGCGCCTGGCGCAGGGTTTTCGCGTCCACGACATTGAATTGGATATGATGTCCCCCCAGGCGGAAATAGGCCCGCACCAGGTAGAGAATTTTCTCCAGGCTTTCCGGATCCTGCAGCAGGTCCGGGGTGAATTTCTGGTTTAACAGCGTGCCGCCGGTCCGCTGGTGATCAATCCGGGCGGCGGAACGGATCACGGCCGTGGGGCCGTTGCGATCCGCTCCCTGGACAGGCGAGATTCCCTCTGAAAGCGGCGTACCGGCATGACGCCCGTCGGCGGTCGCCCCGGTCACGCTGCCGAAATAAACGTGTGAAGTGGTGGGCAGCAGGTTGATGCGGTGGACGCCCCCGCGGGTATTCGGGCGTCCGTCAACGGCACGGAAGAAAATCTCGAAAACGTCCGCCGCCAACCGATCCGCTGCATCTTCATCATTGCCCCAGCGCGGGGTATCATCGCTCAGGCGTTGCCGCCATTGACCGGATCTTTGAAAATCCCGGTCCAGGATCGATACCAGCCCATCCAGGCTGATTTCCCCGGAATCAAACACATGGCGCTTGATCGCGGACAGGGAATCGGTGATCGTCCCCAATCCCACACCCTGGATATAGGATGTGTTGTAGCGGGCGCCTCCTTCGTGGTAATCGCGGCATTTGCGCACGCAATCTTCGATTAACAACGAAAGGAACGGCGCGGGCATCTCGTTTGCGTAGACCTGTTCGATCAGGTTGTTGCCGCGGATCTTGAGGTCCGCGAAAAATTCAACCTGCGCCGAAAATGCCCGCATCAGGCCGGCGAAATCAACCAGATCCCCCGCCTCTCCCGTTTCCGGGCCCAGCTGGATTCCCGTGCGCGGGTCCCTGCCGTTATGCAACGTCAACTCCAGGATCTTGGGCAGGTTGAAATAGCCGGTCAAAAAATACGCTTCGCGGCCGAATGCGCCCGATTCCACGCAGCCGCTGGCACCGCCTTCGCGGGCATCCTCAATGCTTTTTCCCTGACGCAGCAACTCGGCGACAACGGCTTCGGAGTTGAAAAAGGAGGGCTGTCCGAAACCGGTCGCCACGATCTGTAAAGCCCGGCGCAAAAAACGGTCCGGATTCCTGCAGCTGACCTGTACCATTGAACTGGGCTGCAGGATGCGCATTTCCTGGATCACGTCCAGGATCATGTCCGTCAGCTCGTTCACTCCATCTTCGCCATTTCGGGTCAGGCCTCCCAGGTTGATGAGGCAGAAATCGGTATACGTATTGCTCTCCTGCGCGGTAACCCCGACTTTGGGCGGGGCCGGCTGGTTGTTGAACTTGATCCAGAACGCCTGCAGCAGTTCCCGGGCGCGCTCCGGGGTCAAGCGGCCGGCCGCGATATCGCGACGGTAGAACGGCAGCAGATGCTGGTCCAGGCGCCCGGGATTGAACGAATCCCAGGTGTTGAATTCCGTGATCACACCGAGGTGGACGAACCAGTAGTGCTGCAGCGCTTCCCAGAAAGTCTGCGGCGCGTGTTCCGGGACCCGTGAACAGATGGCCGCCATGGCTTGTAATTCCCCTTTGCGGGAGGGATCTTTCTCAATTTGCGCCCGCTCAGCCAGCAACTCCGCGTAACGCCGCCCCAGGCTGATAATCCCCTGAGCCGCCTGCTCCATGCCGCGAAGGGTCTGGCGGGCTTTCAAGGCATGCGGATCCGTGGCAAAATCGAGCCGCTCCAACCGGGAGCGAATTTCGCCCAGGATATCGGAAAATCCGTTTAAAAAAATGCGACTGCCGCCCGCGGTGTGTCCCGGAGCACGCTGTTCCTGGAACTCCGTAAAAACTCCGGCTTCATAAGCCCGGTGCCATTCCGGCGGCAGTTCGGCGAAGATGCGCTGACGAAGTGAACGGCCGTTCCAGAAGGGAATGACCTGTTGCGCATAGCTCCCGCGGGTTTCACTGTCCACAATAAAAGATACTTTGGGACGGGAATGAAGCACTTCCAGGTCATCCAGCGTGTGCAGGCAGATCTCGGGATAAGTGGGCGTGGCTTTGGGAAACGGCCCGCGCTCACCGACGATCAATTCTCCTTCTCCAATGTAAAGGGTTTTGTGTTCCATGATATGGCGGAAGACGCGTCCCCGCATTTCGCGAGCCGGAATGGCGGCATTCAGGGGATCGGCATAAAACTCCGTCAGCAGACAGGCCCGCTCGGTGGATATGCGAGCCTGCGCTTTCAGGCTCTGTTCACGCAGGTTACGGATCCGTTCGTTCATATCAGCCTCCAATGCGCACATCCGGGTGAACCGCTCGCAGTCGTCGTGCAATCTCCGAAACCCCTGCTTCGGACATGCGCGGCATATCCCGCATGGCATTCGCCATTTTCAGGCGCCGGTACTTATGGGCCGCAGTCGGATGA
This sequence comes from Candidatus Aminicenantes bacterium UBA876, assembly GCA_002294665.1. Lineage (GTDB taxonomy): Bacteria > Acidobacteriota > Aminicenantia > UBA2199 > UBA2199 > UBA876. The sequence continues at coordinate 15,432 of DBFQ01000037.1, read as the reverse complement.
AACGGCAGCAGGGAAACCCGTTCGATTGCCGGGGCATGCGCTTCCACCAGCTTCAGCAAAAGCTCGATATTACCCGCCGNNCCGGGAATCAGCGGGAACCTCAGCCACAAACGGGAAGGCCCTTCCATCACCTGCTGCAGGTTGAGCGCGATGTGACGGTTGGTCACGCCGCAATGACGCAGCAGTTCACGGGAGGAAAGCAACTTGACGTCAAAAAGAACCAGGTCAGTGCAACGCAACAGCGGCCGGGCCCTGTGCGGAGGTGCATGGCCGCAGGTATCCAGGGCGGTATGCAGGCCGCGTTCTTTACAGCCGGCCAGCAACGCGTCCAGGAATCCAGGCTGGGATAACGGTTCTCCACCCGATAATGTCACACCTCCACCGGATTCCTCGAAAAACACGCGATCCCTTTCCAACTGGTCGATCAATTCCGTTGCCGCCACTTTTCTCGCTCCAGGCGGCGTGGGCCGGCCTTGACGGGCAAAGGCAAGGGATTCGGGATTGTGACACCAGGGGCAATGCAGCGGACAACCCTGGAAGAAAACCGTTGTACGGATGCCGGGGCCGTCGTGAACCGCAAAACGCTTGATATCGAAAATCCAACCCGAGATTGACCGCATGCTGATATCTGATATATCAGTTGCCAAAGAAAGTGTCAAGAATAAAGATAAAGAGATAAAACTTCGACAAAAGGATTGCATCAGTCCCAGCACGACTTCTACAATCCGGATTCGGCGTTTATCATCCCCGGCCACAGGCCGTTTATGGTATACTGAATTCATGTCGGAGTCCACCCCTGAAGCGCTGGAGGCCCGCATCGACCGTTGGCTCTGGGCCGCACGCATTTTCAAATCCCGTTCCCAGGCCACCCAGGCCTGCCGCAGCGGCCGGGTGCAGATCAACGGGCGCGCGAGCAAGGCATCGCAAATCGTGAGTCCCGGAGACAAAGTCGATGTGCGCATGCCCCCCATCACCCGCAGCTGGCGAGTCCTGGCTCCGGCCGTAAAACGGGTTTCCGCCCGTTTGGCGGTGGAACTGGCCGAAGAGGTCACATCGGCTGAAGAACTCGAGAGATGGGCCCACTTCCGCCGCGACCCCGTCGGATTCATTGCGGGCGGGCGGGCGCCGGGGAGTGGTCGCCCCACCAAGAAAGAGCGTCGCCAGGTAAATCGGCTGAAAAGCGGCAAACCGGGTTCAATCCGCTAAGCGTTTCCGCGCCAGCGCGGCGAGGGCGGTGTGCGGATTGGCCGCAATACTGGCCGCATAACCCCGGCGGGCTTCCGAACGGTCCCCCAATTCTTCCATGACGCAACCGTATACCCAGGCGTCATAGAACCACCAGAAACGGGTTTCCAGGTCGCCGCGCACGCGTTTCTGCAGGTCGGCAAACGCATCGCGGGCCTGGCGTTCCGCCTCGCCCGCGCGGTTGTTTTTCAACATGTACCAGGCCAGGGACATGGCGGTAAGGTGGCGACGAAACCTCGAAAACGTTTGCACATCGCGGAAACAGAATTCGCCTCTATGCGGATCTTCTCCGGCAAGCAGCAAGGCCCGACCCTCCAACAGGCGGTACTCTTCCCAGGTATACAGCAGCGACATTTCACTGTTTTCCCCGGGCAATCGGGCCGCAATGCGTTCCCCGGTCAGCAAACCATGCAGCAGCCGCAGCAATTCCGCGTTGCGCGGGTCGTCCTGTTCCATGCGGTTGGAAAACAACTCGACCGCTGAGAAATCACCCTGCTGAAACAGGCAAAGACTCTGGAAAAACTGCCTCCCCGCCGAGAGCCCCCAGAAATAGGTGCGGTCACGATATTTCCCCATGACCTGGGCCAGGGCCTCGTGCGGACCGTTCTGCAGGAATTCCGTTTCCAGCAATCGATGCGCCGCGTCATTGCTTCCGGGATTCAGGTCCAGCGCACGCTCCAGGAACCGTCTTCCTTCGGCGTAGCGACCCAGGCGCACCGCCACATCTCCACGAAAAAGACAGATCACGGATTTCAGCCAGGGATTTTCAACCCCGGCATCCGCGGCCCGCTCGAGGCATTCCGCCGCCTCTTCGAGGCGGTAGTGAAGGTCACGGGCCATCAATGCCTTCTGGATCTGCGCATACACCTGCCTCAGGCGTTCCGGCGGATCAAAAAACACAACCTCTTCATCGCCCTCACTCAGCCGCAATCTACCGTCTGCTTCAATGCGCAGGCGCGATCCGGAACGGCTCTCCAGTTCGATCACCCCCAGTGCCGGCAATCTGCCGCCGCCCGCAGATCCGAACCCGGTTGGGTAATACACCAGTAATTGCGGCATCGCTGCGGACGTCGCTTGCGACTCGATCAAATGCGGAACCAGCCATATCTTAACGCCCGCTTGAACGCGGCTGAGATCAAGGTGAACGCGCGCGATGAAATCCAGATGCCCCATGCGGTTTGCCCGGCCGGAGACGCACAGGCACCATCTGCCATCTCCTTCGGGGACGGCATTCCACTGGCCGATATGTCCGGGTGAAGTAATCTGAACCAGCCGCCCGCTGGTCAGGAACAACAGGGCGGAAGGGAACATGCCCCGGCCGTGGAGCACGCGCGCAACAATTTCAACTGCGCGATCCCCATCCAGATCCCGCGCCTGATAGCCTTCGATATACCCGCGGGAGATATAGCCGTAATCTCCGGCGCGAATCACCGTTGACAGCGGCATATCCGTCAAAATATCGCCGCTTTCATCAATCTGGATGATGCGCCCATCGCCTTCGGTCGATCCCAGCGTGGGTTGGGTGCGCCGATCCATATCGGTGATCGATGACAGGAACACGTTGGCGATGTGGCCGGCGTACAGGTTGCTGCGATACTTCTGTATGGGAGGAACACAGCACTGCAAGGCGGCCCTGTACACCAGCCGCGGGGAAAAATCCTTTTGCCAGATGGCATCTCCCCCCTCATTCAGCAATTCCAGCCGGCCGCCGTCAATCCGCAGCCGGCCCGGGAGTTTTTGGGCGCGGGATTCGCGGAAAACGGCCGCGAGCGCAATACCCAGAATCAGCAACACAACGATTGCGGGACTCCACTTATGCAGCCAGATGTGCAGAACGGATCGCCCGCCCCGCGGAGATGAAAAGAAAGCCAGCATGGCCGCCGCATCCCGGAATCGACGAAAAGGCAGCTTGTTCAACGCCCTTTCCAGGCCCAATCGAACCTGGAGGGGAAGCCGCAGTCCTTCCAGTTTCACCGTCTCGGGCGTGCGCCCCATGCGATGAGCCAGGATGGACAAAGTATCCATGCCCTCCATGGGCGGAGCCCCACGCAAAACCGTCTGCAGCAGGAGCCCCAATTGAAACACGTCGGAACGGACATCCACTTCCCCGCCCTGAAGCTGCTCGGGAGAAAGGTAGCGCGGGGTGCCGACGATTTCGTTCAGGTTGACACTGTGCTCGGGATCTTCCAGTTCCTTAGCCAGGCCGAAATCCAGGATCCGGACGCCCCCGGCATGGGGCAACATGATATTGGAGGGTTTGATATCACGGTGCACGATCTTATGGCCGTGCAGGGCGGCGATTCCCGCCAGGATATCCAGAAAAAACGGGCGGAAGTCATTCCACTCCCACGCGCCTTCCCGATCCAGGCGCTTTTTCAGGGTCTCGCCTTCCACCAGTTCCATCACCAGGAACCATGAGTCGCGCCAGCGATCCAGGGAGAAAACCTTAACCACCCGGGGATCGGCGATACGCCGCGAGAGGTTGATTTCCCGCTTGATGCGCAGCATGCGGTTCCGATCCAGACTCAATTGATGAAAAAAAATCTTCAGCGCGACACTTTCGTTCAGGATTTCATCAACGGCCGCATAAACCGCGGCGAATCCCCCTCTTCCCAGAAAAGCCGTTAATCGATAGCGGTCATTGATTCGAGTTCCCGCGGGCAAAGGTTCAAACTCAGTATTGCGGCTGCATGCGTGGTGGGTCGATTCAATTGGCGTGTCTCTGTGACTTTTTTTCATGCCCCTGAATCACTCGTGCAGTCACTCCATAATGGAATTGGTATCAATACGCCAATCATTATAAAAAGCAATGTTTTGATAGTCAAACCATACGCCCGGGAAAAACCGCCCATCAGCGCAAATGGAAAGACGGATTGAAGGGAAGAAGCACGACCGGAAAGATTCCCGCCAAGAAAGAACGCTCCCGGAGGGAATCGAACCCCCAGCCTACTGATTAGAAGTCAGTTGCTCTGTCCGTTGAGCTACGGGAGCATTCTCGGAAGATCGGGGCGAGAGGATTTGAACCTCCGACCCTCGGTTCCCAAAACCGATACGCTACCAGACTGCGCTACGCCCCGGTAATCCCGAATGTATGAGTAACGGACGGCGGTTCTCAGGGATGGATTACAAGTCCGAAATTTCGCGTTTGAGCCGTTTGCGCATCCGCTTTCTGGCCTGGGCGTCTTTCAGTCTGCGCTTTTCTCCCGGCTTGAGGTAAACGGAATGCTTCTTGATTTCCTTGATAATGGCTTCCTGCTGAACTTTGCGCTTGAAACGACGCAACGCGCTTTCAACGGACTCGTTCGCATTCACTTCTACATACGCCAAAACGATCACCTGCCTTATTGGAAAAATCCTTCGTCAATATACCTGAGTAGAGGCAACCTGTCAAGCCCCATCCTCCGATTCCAGCTTTGCCAGTTTACTTGTCAGGCGCAACAGGCGCCGCTCGAGATCGGCCTGCTGCTGGCCGGAAAGTCCGCCCGAGAGCAACGCGTCCCTCACCAATTGCAGCGCCCGCCGCAGATCCCTTTCGCGGTGCTCGTAATGGATCGACAACTCGCGGACGGCCCCGGGATCTCCCATGAAGCGCAATTCCTCCCACAACTCGAGGGCTTCCTTGAACAGTCTCTTTTTCTTACGGATCTGCGACAATCGCTTTAATGCCTGCGCTTGCACATCCGGGCGTTGCGCCACGATACGGACGGTTTCCAGGCGCTCCACGGCCGCGTCAAGTTCCCCCGCGCTCTCCAGCAGGCGCGCGGTTCCCAGTATTTCGCCTTCGTCACGGGTATGGGAAAGGTCCGTCAAACAATGTGTTCCCAGGTTGACCAGCATGGCCAGTCCCAGAAGATCAAGGGCGTTGTGTTCCATAACGGCGTCCAGAATCGACAAGTCTCCACTGCGTAGAAACTCAAAGTACAGCCGGGGAATTTCCGCGCCGTCCACGTCTTCATCCCGGCTCAACCCCAGCAGCATGTCTCCCAGATAACCCAGCCGCCGCGACGGATAGGTATGCCGCCACAACATGCGTGCGGGATAGAGAAAATCGAGATGGGGCAGAGACAGCAGGGGAAACCGCTTTCTCTGCAGGATGTAGCGTGTCTCCATCAAGGGATAATCGAAGCATTTGCCGTTGTACGTGACTCCCGCGCTCGCATGCCGCTCCAGCAGGAAGGCGTCCACCCGCTCGAGAAATTCTTTTTCCCGGTTGATGTCCGACAATACGAAAATGCGCACCAGGAAACCATGATCCGTCAGGTAACCGAATCCGAGCATGAAGGCGATCGTGCCGGTGCCCCCGGCCAGTCCGGTGGTTTCCGTATCGAAAAACAACATGCCCCGGGGATCAATTTGCGCAAATGCCGGATCGCCCCCGAGAACAGCCAGCTCCCGTGAGCGGATTTCCCGCAGATCCGCGATGCGAAATCCCCCCAGGCGGATTGCGTCCTCGTAGATGTACTCCCTTTCCAGGAAAGGCGGAAGTTCGGCGGGCGGGTTGACCCGCGGTTCGGGCCGGTGCTTATCGGCGCACGAAACCGAAAGCCGCGACCGTACCAGGCGGTCGAGTTTTTCCCGCGTACTCAATCCGGATTCCGCATCCAGGCGGTTCCATTGCCTGTGGATGGATTGATCCAGTCTCTCCAGTTTATCGCGTGTTTTCGCCAATGGACAACCCCGCTTGCCAGGGGTTTCTAATCAATCATGTAACTGAGCGGGTTACGGGGTTTGCCGAACACACGGACCTCGTAATGCAGATGAGGCGCCGAACTCATCCCCGTGCTTCCCACGTATCCGATCACGTCCCCGCGTTTGACCCGTTGGCCCTCCTTGACATTAAAAGAGGCCAGGTGTCCGTAACGGGTGGTAAAGCCGTACCCGTGATCGATGATGATCAGGTTGCCGTAATAAGAGCGTTTTTCTGCGCACAATACCAGTCCGTTGGCGGGTGCGATCACCCGGTTCCCCAGTTGCGTGGCGATATCCAGGCCATGATGAAAATCCCGTTTCCCGGTGATCGGGTGACGGCGCTCCCCGAAACCATCCGTCAGATATCCACGGGTCGGCCAGATGGAAGGTGTTGAAGCCAGGCGCATTTTCTGTTTATCGATCACGCTGCGCACGTACTTGAGGGTGCTTTCCAGTTCCCGGGATTTCGTGTCGAGTTGAGAAGCACGCCCCAGGATATCTCCGGTTCCGGATACGGGCGCGGCCTCTGCGGCTGGAACAATCGGGTCCGCACGAAATTCAATCGGGCCGCCGCTGCCCACTTCGCGTAAGGCCAGCGGCGACTTGAGCCCTGCAGCCACCAGGATCCGGTCCGTGTAGACCTCCATGCGCTGAATGCTGAGATCCAGGGTTTCGACTTTCCGGCTTAAATCGGCGATGAGGCGGTCCTTTTCCACCACATCCGCCTGCAACTGCTTTAACTTGCGTTGATCTGCAGCCGTGGAGATTGAGTCGATAACGGCAAACCCGGACAGTGCAAGAAACACCAGGGTAACCCCTGCGGCTACACGCAGAGCGCGTTCCGATACCGAGAACTTCCTGCTGGATGTGGTTGCTCCGGATACAACAATTATGGAATAGACCTTATCCTTTTTACGCATACCAGTTACACCCAATACAACAAAAAAAAGCAAAAGTCAACACCAATTCAACCTCATTACCTGATGCGTAACGCCCGCCTGGCGGTCAACTTGACTTTCTGAACCAAACTTGATACACCAAAATCAGGGTCACAGGAGGATGAATGAGTAAATACAAAGTTTTGCTGGCTGACAGCAGTTATACCATCCGCCGGATCGTGGAATTATCATTCTCAGAAGAATCGGACATAGAATTGGTTACATTCGAAAGCGGCACCCCTTTGCGCGAAAAGTTGCTCGAGCTGACTCCCCACGTGGTTCTGGTGGATATCCGCCTACCCGAATTCAACGGCTACCAGGTCTGTAAATTCGTCAACGAAACCCCGTCTCTTTCACATACGCATGTTTTCCTGCTCAAGGGCGGCTTTGAACCGGTTAACGAAGAGCTGCTGAAAGAGCTCAAATACCAGGAAATCATCACCAAGCCCTTTGATTCCAATGCGCTGGTGAAATCCGTCAAGGAACTGCTGGAGGTAGACCGTCCGGCCGCACCCGCACCCGCACCCGCAGCGGATGTGGAACAGGAAATCTCCGATTCATTCCCCGACGACTTACCGGAAATTTCCGGCTTTGACGAAGAAGCCGCAGACGACATCAGTTTTTCCGACATCCAGGAAGAGGTCGCATCCGATTTGGCACCCGCCGCCCCCAAGAAATCGGATACCGGCGAATTCATGAGAGACGACGTGGTTCCATCCGAAGAGATCACCCAGGGAGCTCAACCGGATCGTGATGATTCCCTGAAGCCCGATGACAACGCCGAAGAGATGGCCAACCCATTCCAGGAAGATTCGCAGAACACGGATATCGACGAATTACTGGAAAAGGAAATTGAACGCGAACGGCAATCCCATCTGGAAGAACCCGACCTGGAGGTGCCCAAACCCGATGAGTTCCGTTTCGGTGATTTTCCCGCCGACGAATCGCTTCCCCGGGAAGGCGACGCCGCGGACAGTGATTTCGGCATCGATGCCGAGGAAGCCGCTCCTTCTCCGCCGGACATTCCCGCTTCCGCGACTGCGGATCGTGACGCGGACTCCCACGACACGTTGTCGGAAGCGGAGCTCGCCCAGGCATTTGCCGAAGCACCGGAACCCCGCCAGAGAGATGATATCTTCGCACCTCATGAAGCTGCACCCGATGCAGAAACACCGCCACCGATTCCCGGGAGCGAAGCCGCTTATGAAACAGACGCGCCTTCAGCGGTCGAGGATGTAGAGGCTTCGTTTCAAGGCGAAATTGAAGAAAACGTATACACAATCAGTGAAGATACCGATGCCGAACGGCTGCTGGACAACCCGGCCGCCCCTGAAGAAAAAAATGCAGCCGAAGAACCGGCTTTTTTCGAAGTGGAAACGGGAAGCGAAACCGACCTTATCCCGGAAGCAACCGGAGTTCCTGAATCCGCCCCGCAAGCCGAACCGGCCGCTCAATCCCGCCTGAGCGATATTGACCCCGAACAACTGGCCCGGCGGATGGAAGACAAGTTGAGTATTGCGGTCAAGGAGATCCTCTGGGAAGTCGTGCCGCCGTTGGCGGAGCGAATCATCAAGGATGAGATCCGCCGCCTGGAATCGGAAGTCGAATCCAGCGAAACCTGATTCCCCATTTCATAATCGCATGCTTTGCCCGCCGTTGCCCAGGAGTTGTAATCCACACATGCTTGACCATCGCTGGAAAAGCGCCTGGGATCATGTCGGCCTTTCGCTGGCGCCCCGGCTTTGCGATACGAAGCAGAATCCACCGCAAGCACTTGTTCGGCAGGATATTCTGTTGCGACACCGGCTCATGCGCGAGAGTGCCCTGATGCCACAATCATGGACCCACCAGCTGCGACCGGATCACGCAGACCGCACGCCCTTTCAATCGGACACGCTTTCTCTCCTTTGTGTCCGCGATGCCGGAATCAAAGGGGATTCCGCACTCGCTCGCATGGCAAGCAGTTATGGAAGCGATGCCGTGCGCTTCGCCATCGCCATGCAACCCGGATGGCCGCCGGAATCCAGTCGCCTGAAAGGGGCCTCCGCGCTGACCGCCAAGCTCTGGAATTGCCTGCGTTACGCCTGCGTCCACCTGCATGGAGATGAACCCCTATCGCCCCACCCGTCGACCCTTTCCGACATGGACAAGTGGTTCCTGCAACGCCTCAACACCCTGACCGCGGAATTGAACGACCATTTTGAGCGCAACCGCCTGGTCCCCGCCTGTGCCCGGTTGTTGCGTTTTATCCGCCATGACCTGAGTGGCTGGTATCTGGAATACTCCCGTGCGCATATGCAAAACCCGGCCACGCGTCAATGTGTCCGCTACGCCATGTTGCACGTGGCCCATCTGCTTCACCCACTGATGCCCAACATCACCCAGGAAACGTTCTCCCGCCTGGGTTCCGATTCCGAAACACTGCTGCTTCGCCTCCCCTACCCGGAATTCCGTGGCGATTGGGCGTTCTCCGGAGAAGCACAAAGAACCGACATGTTGCGCGGTTTGATCCGGGAAATCCGTCGCGTCACGGGCCTGCATTTCATGCCGGCGCCGAACCGGATCACAATCATCCTCTCTCCCGGAAAACTCAGCCGGCCACAATGGATTTCCAGGCACAAGACCGACATCCGCCGCCTTTCCGGAATCATGGATCTGCGAATAGAGGAGTCTCCGCCCGCCGACGCGATCCGGGTGGCGTCCCAGCCATGGTCCATCTTCTTCTCCCCGACAACGCCCGGAACGCGTGCCGCCATTTTGCTGAGCCTGCGCAAAGAAAACGATGAATTGAGCAGCCGCATTCACCGCATGCAGCGCAAGATCAGGGATCGTGCCTTCATGGATTCCGTGGCTCCGGCAACGGCGAAAAGGTGGAAACTGCGCCTGCAGCAGGACCTGTCGCGCAGGGAAAAAGTACTGCGGAACCTCAGCATGTTGACCGTGGTACGATCCGGGACCGGAGGCGGGCGGTGAAAACTCACAAAAAAAAAATTCAACTGATTCATATCGAAAACTGCACATCCACCCAGGATTACCTGCACGGTCACGTGGACGAATGGCTGTCGCGCTTTCCCATTTGCGTCACCGCCGGATCCCAGAGCGGCGGACGCGGGCGCCATCAACGCCGCTGGCATTCTCCTCCCGGACTCGGGCTTTACTTTTCCTGGGGATTCCTGCTCAGGGAAAAGAAATCCCTGCCCTGGGTGCCCCTGGGTGCCGGAGTGGCGGTGGCGGAAACCTTGAAGCGGTTCTGTTCCAGGCGCCGGATCCGGCTGAAATGGCCCAATGACGTATTGCTGGATGGACGGAAAATCGCCGGTATTCTCAGTGAAAGCCGGATCACTTCCGAGGGCGTCATCTGCATCTGCGGAATCGGGATCAACCTGAATCACCTGGAGAGCGACTTCCCGGACGACCTGCGAAAACGGGCCACTTCCCTGCGCTTGAGTTGCGGAAGAAGCTTTGAAGCCGCCGAGATCCTGCCCGTGATACTCAGCCGGCTGGATCTGCTCCATCGCAACCTGGAGAAAAGAAGGATCCGTGGCTTGCGCTCACGCACCCGGCGCCTGACGCGCTGGATGCGCTGCGAAAGCCTGGAGTTCCGGGGACAGTCTGAAACCAGGCGGGGGCGTTTCGCAGGCATCGCCCGGGACGGAGGCTTGATTCTGCTCGGTGCCAACGGAAACAAAGAGATCTGTTACAGTGGTGAAGTGGAATGGCCGGATGCGGATAATAAAACAATCAGTCGCCGCTGAATATCTTCAGCCACTGATCGACTTCCTGATCGGAAAGACTGGTTTCGATACGCTTCTGGGTCTCTTCTTTTTTCCCGGTCACGCGATATTCGCGCTTGAGTGTAAAGTAGAATTCGATTGAATTCACGGTTCGAGCGCCCAGGCCGCGGGCGAATGATTTCAATTCCCGGTCCGAAGTCACGAGCACCACGTCGCGAAAATCGTTGTACGAGTTCAAAATCCGCTTGATCTCGTCGTCCGCGCTGCGGCCATAGCGGGGATACAACACGGTATACTTGGGGCCCAGTTCCTGCCTGTGTGACGTTCCTTCGGGTTCACCGTCAAAAACAATGATGACCTTGCTGTTCCGGCTCTGCTGGAATTTGCGCACAATGTGGATCAACTGCTGCCGGCTTCCGGCCTCTTCAAGCGACAGGTCCGGAGAACTGCCGATCAGGTTGTTGCCATCAATAATATACGGCATGACTTTTTTCTTCAGCCCGGAGGCCAGTTCAGGGTCCGTCCTCCCAGCAGGTGGACGTGAAGATGAAAAACCGATTGCCCCGCACTTGGCCCGGTATTGACGACATAGCGGAATTGATCCAATCCCGCCAATGCCGCGGCTTCATTCGCGGTCTGAAACAGCCGGCCCAGTAACTCCGGGGGAGCTGAGCGGATGTCCGCCACGTGTATGCGGGGCACCACCAGCAAGTGAACCGGCGCCTGCGGGGATATATCATGAAATACCACCGCGTCCCGGTTTTCCAGTACAAATTCCGTATTGATGTCGCCATTTACGATACGGCAGAACAGGCAGTCATCCATTATCGCCTCCCTCCACCTGGATCCTCGCCCCCAGGCCGGCGAATTTCTCCGGCAGGTTTTCATAGCCCCGGAACAACTGGCCGGCGTTGCTCACGATGGTCTCACCGGAAGCGATCAGCCCGCCCAGGATCAGGGCGGCGGACGCGCGCAGGTCGGTCGCGCGCAACAGGCAACCCTTTAGTGGAGTCGGCCCCTGGATTCGCGCCGTATCGCCGCTGACAAAGATGTCTGCACCCATGCGGCGCAATTCCTCTGCATGCTGAAAACGATTGTTGAAAATGGTTTCCCTGACAAGGGAAACGCCGGGAACCTGGGTCAGCAGGGTGGTCATCTGGGCCTGGAGGTCGGTGGGAAATCCGGGGAAAGGCCGCGTCTCCACCTCAACCGGCCGGGGCGTACCCGCCGCCCGGACCCGGATGCCGGCACCGTTCCGCTCCCAGGGAATGTCCGCCCGGGTTAAGATGTCCAGCAGGCTCATCACGTGGCCGGGTTCACCTCCCTCAACGGTGATGTCATTTTCTCCCAACGCTCCGGCGATCAGATAGGTCCCCATCTCAATGCGATCGGCGATCACGCGGTGGGAAGCTCCGCTCAGGCCGGCAACACCCTGAATCCGGATCACCCGTCCCTCGTCCCCGGTTGCCACGCGCGCGCCCATGGCGCCAAGCAGTTGCATCAGGTCCGCAATCTCCGGCTCACGCGCGCAATTGCGCAGCACCGTCTCGCCTTCCGCCAGTACGGCCGCCATCAGCAGGTTTTCCGTTCCCGTTACCGTCACCCCGGGGAATTCGAAATCAACCCCCTTCAAGCGCGGCGCGTGTCCGATTATATGGTCTTTCTCGATGCGGATCTCCGCGCCCATCCGCCGCAGTCCGGCCAGGTGAAAATCAAATTTGCGGTCACCGATGGGGCATCCCCCGGGAAGAGAAACCCGGGCTTCGCCCGCTCTTGCCAGCAATGGGCCGAGCAACAGGATCGATGCCCGGCTGGTTTGCACGATCTCCGGAGGAACATGGCTGGATTGCAGAGCGGAAAGGTGAATCGTCACCCGACCGGAGTTGAAGTTCGTTTCGGCCCCCAGTCCCGCCAGCGCGCGCAACATGACATGGATATCCGCCACATCGGGCACGCTGGCCAGGTTGAGGCGGTCCCCGGTCAACAGCGCGGCCGCCAGTTCCGGTAAAGCGGCATTTTTGGCGCCGGCAACGACTACGCGACCATGAAGCGGTCTGCCACCCTGGATTCGGATCAGTTGAGGTTGCATGAATCACCATTATACCCATGAAATAGAGCATTTTCAAGGAAAGGTAAGAAAGTTGGGGAGTTGGGGAGTTGGGGAGTTGGAGAGTTAGGGAGTTGGAGAGTTGGAGAGTTGGAGAGTTAGAGAGTTGGAAGGTTGGGGAGTTGGGGAGTTGGAAAGTTGGGGAGAAGGTCACAGGTGACAGGAGGCAGGTGACAGGAAGACACAGGAAGCACCTTTGAGCGCCAGGAAAAGGGAATTTTAGTGAGTTGAGGGTGGGAATAAAGTTGCCTTATTCTTGCTTCTTTATTCATTATTCCATATTCCGGGTTTGTCTCCTGCCTCCTGTCTCCTGACCCCTGTTTCTGCTACATTGATCATTGTAGAAAGTAGAAGGTAGGAAACAACGCAACCCGGTTGATTGTCGCGCTTCATTCCTTCTGCTTTATTCCTTATTCAGGGTCTCCCTGCCTTCCTGCCTCCTGCCACCTGATACCTTAGTTGCATTTGTATTGATCAAGGCATACAATGCGGATTATCCGCTTTCCATATTAGGAGGAAATCATGAAACGGATCCTGATTTTGAGCATGCTTTTTGTTGCATTGCTGGCTTTCCAGGCCTGCGGTGGAAAGAGCAACGATCCCAAAGCCGTAATGGGTGATTACCTGACCGCCACGGAAGGTTATATCAATGACATGGAAAAATCCGCCAGCGCCGCGGATGTGGCAAAAGCCACGAACGCATTTGCGGACCGCATGGAGGCCCTGACTCCGCGCATGAAAGCCATGATGGAAGCCCACCCGGAATTGAAGGGCATGAAGGGGAATGAACTCCCGGCCGGCTTTGAGCAATTCAAGGATCGTTTTGAATCCATGGGTCCGCGCATGATGGGGATCATGGGAAAATTGATGCAATACGGTGAGGACCAGGCGGTCAAGGATGCGAATGAGCGCCTGCAGAAAGTAACCAGTTCACTCGACGATTAATCTCCTCGATCAACCGGGACGGGCTCGGTCCGTCCCGGTTTTTTTTGCCTTTCGCGCAGCACCAGGTGGATACGGATCGCCGTAACCGCCGCGGGAGTCACTCCCGGAACATCCATGGCTTCACCCAGTGTGGCCGGGCGGCTGCCCTGCAGTTTCTGGCGGATCTCGGTGGACAGGCTCTCTACCGCCGCGTATTCCAGGTCCTCGGGAATCGGCTGGGACCTTACCCGTTCCAATCGCCGGGCCTCTTCCTGCTGGATGCGAATGTAGCCTTCGTATTTCACTTCCGCCTCAACATAGGCGGCGTCCGCGGGAGTCAACGGATCAAGCCCGGGTTGCGGCCAGAGTTCCTGCACGTGCGGGAAATCCATCTCCGGTTGTTTCAGCAACTGGATCAGGCTGCGTTTTTCGCCATTGTAATCGACCCGGCTCTCGCGCATGCCGTTGATCACCGCCCGTAAACGCCCCAGGCGAGCGGATTGTTCGCGGTAGCGGCGTTCATTCATCAGCCCCAGTTTCCGGGCCAGGGCGCCCAGGCGCTCAAACGCGTTGTCCTCGCGCAACTGCAAACGGTATTCCGCCCGCGAGGTAAACAGGCGATACGGTTCATCCACGCCCTTGTGCACGATATCGTCAATCATCACCCCGGTGTATGCCTGGTCGCGCCGCAATACCACCGGCTCTTCACCGCGCAGGTACATCACGGCATTGATCCCGGCCAGCAATCCCTGGGCGGCAGCCTCCTCGTATCCGGACGTGCCGTTCACCTGTCCGGCAAAGAACAACCCGGTGATCCTGCGTGACTCAAGGCTTGTTTTCAATTCCGTGGGTTGCAGTGAATCGTATTCGATCGCGTAAGCCGGGCGCATCATCACGCTGCCTTCCAGACCGGGGATCGCGTCAAGCACGGCGCGTTGCACATCCAGGGGCAGGCTGGATGACAGTCCATTCACATACACTTCACGGGTATTCACGCCTTCCGGTTCGAGGTAGATATGGTGGGCCTCCCGCTGGGGAAACTTGACGACCTTGTCTTCAATGGAAGGACAGTAGCGCGGGCCGATCCCTTCAATGCGACCTGAATAGAGCGGTGAACGATCGAGGTTGTCCCGGATTACGCGATGGGCATCGGGATTGGTATGTCCCAGATAACAGACCACGCGATTGCGAACCTTGCGTTTGGTGTACATGGAGAACGTCACCGGCGGCTCATCTCCGGGTTGAGCCGAGAAAAACCGGTAATCAATCGAATCCGCATGCAAACGCATGGGAGTCCCCGTCTTCAGGCGCAGCACGTGAAAACCCAGTTCGCGGATCTGCCGGGCGAGTTCCAATGACGCCGGCTCATTGGCCCGACCGGAAGAAAACGCATTTTCACCAATGGTTACCTTGCCGTCCAGGAATGTTCCCGCCGCGATCACCACGACTCCGCATTCCAGGGTTTCGCCTTCCAGCAAGCGCACGGATGCGACTCTTCCGTTCCGGATTCCAAGTTCGCACACGGTTCCCTGGTACAGACGCAGGTTCGGCACGCGTTCCAGCATGCGGCGAACCGCTTCACGGTAGCCATTGCGGTCGTTCTGGGTTCTTGTCGCCCTCACCGCCGGTCCGCGGCTGCGGTTCAATACCTTGAAATGGATCCCGGTCGCATCCGCCGCCCGCGGCATGATGCCGCCGAACACGTCGATTTCGTGTACCAGGTGCCCTTTGGCGATTCCCCCGATGGACGGATTGCAGGACATCTGCCCGATGCATTCCAATTGCTGGGTGACCA
>DBFQ01000028.1 GCA_002294665.1 Candidatus Aminicenantes bacterium UBA876 | reverse complement strand
GGCCATTGGCGAGGGGCGAGTGGCGGGAAACAGGCCGGAATAATGCGTACGGAATAATGAATAAGAAACCATTGTGATTATTGCACCTTATTCCTTCTTCTTTATTCCTTATTCGGAACCGGTTCCGGCTTTTTCATCACCGAGCCGAAGGGTTCCTTCATCACTCGAACTCCCCGCCGCCCCATCACCCGCACTTCCTGTTCCCATCACCGATCTGCAAGTTTCCCCATCACTCCAACTCCCCGTCGTCGCCCCATCACCGGTTTTTACTTCCGGCTTTCAACTTTCGACTCAAAGTCTCCTGTTACCTGGGCTACTTGATTTTCGCTTCATGGATGGGTATAATGACAAGGCGACTGGGCGATTAACTCAGCGGCTAGAGTGCTACCTTCACACGGTAGAAGTCAGAGGTTCAAATCCTCTATCGCCCATTCTTTTTTTCATGCAAGCGAATTCACGCCGAACCCGGTCCCCGAAACTCCCTTTCCCCTTGTCTGAACACCTGATCCTGGTTCCCTGGTTTCATGATCAGAAACTGCTGGATCTTTTCCGCCGCTCCGCTACCGAGCGCAGGCGGCGTCTGGGTGGGGAGTGGTTGGACATGGATTCATTCACCCTGGTTACGGGGTTTCTGGGATACCCGGCTTTGTTTACCCACCTGGCTTTACTGGGTGAACCGCTGCCGCCGGGGATTTCGTTCCTGGGGACCGCGGGTTCGCTGACGCCCGAAGCGGCCGGGACGCGCCTGGTACAGGTGGGCCGTATCATGGGCAGCGGCCCGCTCAGAAGTTTTTCCCGCTCTCGCGTGCTGGACCTGGGCGGAAGAACCTTCCGCGGCCTGGAATCCGTGACCGGGGTCAGCGTTGATATGGTCCAGCGCGAAACACCGGCCTGGCTGCGCCGGCAACGGGCCCGCGGCGCGCAAATCGTTGAGATGGAACTGTTCCCCCTGCGCGCCCGGCTGCAGCGCGATATTACGGCGTTGGTCGTGTTGACCGACCGCGTGACCGAGGAGGGCATTCGTCCGTTTCCGGATCCTGACGCATTGGGAAGGGAGTTCCGCCGCGGTTTGATGGCGCTGACCCGGGGGCGATTGTTCAATTTCAAAGAATCCGGGAGGAAAAATGATGCATAAACCGGTTGTGGTATTGACCCACCATCTGCTGCCCGATGTTCAACGTGACATGGCTTCGCGCTGGAACCTGATTCAGGTGGAAGGGGGGGAGAGTGATCTGAGCGGCGTGCTGGCCGTCCACCCGGATGCGCGGGCGTTGATCAGTTTTCTGTCCGAACCGGTTACGCGGCAGGTGTTGGAAAACGGGCCCGGCCTGAAGATCATTGCCAATTACGCTGTGGGATACAACAACATCGACGTCCAGGCGGCCATGCAACGGGGAATCTGGGTGACGCACACCCCGGACGTATTAACCGCGGCCACCGCGGACCAGACCATGGCATTGTTGCTGGCCGTGGCCCGCAGGGTGGTGGAAGGCGACCGCCTGGTTCGCAGCGGGGGATTTCATGGCTGGGCGTCCGACCTGATGCTGGGGCGCGAGTTGAACGGGGCCGTGATGGGAATCGTCGGCATGGGGCGGATCGGTACCGCGGTGGCGGCGCGGGCGGAAGCCTTCGGCATGAGAATCATCTATTCATCGCGCAGCCGTAAGCCCGCGCTGGAAAATGAACGCGACTACCGGTTTGTTGAATTTTCCGAACTGGTCGAAACCGCGGATGTGATTTCCCTCCACTTGCCCTATTCCAAAGCCGTCCACCACCTGGTGAACCGCGATGTGCTGAAACGGATGAAGGCGGATGCCATTCTGATCAACGTGGCGCGTGGCGCCCTGGTGGACGAGGCGGCCCTGGCCGACTGTCTGCGAAAGAAATGCATCGGCGGCGCGGGCCTGGATGTGTACGAGCACGAGCCGCAGGTAAACCCGTTGCTTTGCTCATTACAAAACGTGGTGCTGGCCCCGCACACGGGAAGCGCCACGCATTACGCCCGCGAACGCATGGGGCGCATGGTGGAAGAGAGTGTCGCCGCCGTGCTGGCGGGGGAGCGGCCTCCGTATCTGGTCAAAGAATGGCGGGATAGTATCGATCAAGAGAAACCGCGTGTTTGAACTCGTTTCTCCTTATAGCGCCACTCCGGCTCAACAGCAAGCGGTCAAACAGATCGTTGAGGCGTTTCAAGGCGGACGCGAGCGACAGGTGCTGCTGGGAGTGACCGGATCCGGAAAAACCTTTACCATGGCGCGGGTGATTCAAGACCTGGGACTGGCGACCCTGGTGCTGGCGCCGAACAAGACCCTGGCGGCGCAGCTTTACCAGGAATTTCGCGGCTTTTTCCCGCGCAACCGCGTGGGATACTTTATCAGTTACTACGATTACTACCAGCCGGAAGCGTTTGTCCCGCAGCGCAACCTCTACATCGCCAAGGAAGTATCCATCAATCCGGATCTGGAGCGATTGCGCATGGAGGCGGTTCGCGGCCTGCTGGAATCACGTTTCACCGTGGTGGTGGCCTCCGTTTCCGCCATCTACAACATCGGCTCCCCGGATGATTTCTATCGACAGCGCCTTTCGTTTCACCGCAAATCCCCGCTTTCCCGCGAGGGATTAATCCACGACCTCGTCAACCTCGGTTATCAGCGTTCAGAGGGGATGATAAACGCCGGCGGATTGCGTGTGCGCGGTCCGGCGGTGGAGGTTTTTCCGACCAGCGAGGAATACCCCCTGCGCTTTGTCATCAGCGGAGACGGACTGGCGGTGATTGAGTTCTTTGACCCGATCACCGGCGAAACCCGGGAGGAACTGGATCGGGTGGATATCTTCCCGGTATCCTATTTCCACTATCACGGCGAACGCGTGCAGACCACGGTTGCACAGGTGCTGGCCGAACTGGAAGCACGTGAAGCCTGGTTTCGAGAGCATGGCCGCGCGGACCTGGCGGAGCGATTGGCTGAGCGGACGCGGTTTGACATGGAACAATTGGCCCAATTCGGACACTGCCCGGGCATTGAGAACTATTCTTTGTATCTTTCCGGTCGCCGCAGCGGCGACCCGCCTTTCACCCTGCTGGATTATTTTCCCCGCCCGTTTCTGACCATTATGGACGAATCCCATATCACGATACCGCAATTGCGGGGAATGTACGCGGGGGACCGCTCACGCAAGCTGAAACTGGTCGAATTCGGATTCCGCCTGCCTTCCGCGCTGGACAACCGCCCCCTGCGCATCGAAGAAGCCGAGGCCCGGCTGGACCGTGTACTGTACGTTTCCGCCACGCCGGCCCGCGAAGAGATCCATGCGGCCGGTAAGAACGGGGTGATCGAGTTGCTGGTCCGCCCCACCGGCTTGCTGGATCCGCGGGTGGAGGAACGGCGCGTGGAAAACCCGGTTCATGACCTGGTGGCGGAAATCCGTACCGAGGTGGACAAGGGGTACCGGGTGCTGGTAACCACATTGACCAAGCGCATGGCGGAAAAACTCACGGCTTTCCTGGCCGAGCAGGGGATCCGGGGAACCTACATGCACTCGGAAATCAAGCCCCTGGACCGTATCCGCATCCTGCAGCAGCTGCGTGGAGGGGAAGTGGACGTGCTGGTGGGGATCAACCTCCTGCGCGAAGGCTTGGATTTGCCGGAGGTTTCGCTGGTGGCGGTTCTGGACGCGGACCGCGAAGGATTCCTGCGTTCGGAACGTTCGCTGATTCAGACTTTCGGTCGCGCCGCGCGTAATGTCGACGGCCGGGTGTTGTTGTACATGAATGATTCAACCGATTCCATTCGCTCCGCCATCCGGGAGACACGCCGCCGCCGGGAATACCAGGAAGAGTACAACCGCAGACACGGCCTGGTGCCGCGCAGCATCCGCAAAGCGGTGCGGAATTTTCACGACGATTCGTGGTGGGTGGAAAAAACCGCGATCGAATCCGACAGTGAAATCAGGGACGGTGAGAGCCTGGATCAGACCATCCAGGAATTGGAAAAAGAGATGCGCCGCCGCGCCGATGCGCTGGACTTCGTCAACGCGGCCAGGCTTCGCGATCGTGTCCGGCGCCTGAAGAACCTGCGCCTTGAACTGTTTTAAACTGGGCACGGTGCTTGTAAACATGTAAATACGGATTTTTGGATAATCAACATTGAAAAGTTGAAGAGGAAAAAAGGGGCAGGAGACAGGTGACCGGGAAGGAAATGTAGCGGTTCGTGAACCGCCCAAAATCAAAACTGCAGGGGCGACCGGCCGGTCGCCCATGAACCGGAAATTTCAACAAAACCACGGAACACACGGAAATTGGAAATCGGGCGAGGGGCAAGAGGCAGGAGAAACGAGGTAACAGGAAAAAACAGCGACAGGGGTGGGCGCGAACCATCTTTGCCCATCTGGAAAATTTCTCAGAACAATGCTATTTTCAAGTCTATGGGCACGGTACGAATGAGAGGAAATAATGACCGACTACAGTGAATTCACCCGTTTCCGCCAACAGCTGAACGAACGCATCCTTGACTCGGGTAATCTTGAAATAAAGCGGTTTTTCGCCCTGGATGAGCGGGTGTACAGCCCCGGTGTGCTGGATCGAGCCACCAAGGAGATGCTCGGCCTGGTCGCGTCGATGGTGCTGCGGTGTGATGATTGTGTCCGCTATCACCTGATCCAGTGCCGCCAGGCCGGGGTAGAAATCAAGGCGCTCTTTGAAGTGTTCTCCGTGGCCCTGATCGTGGGCGGGTCGATCGTGATTCCCCACCTCAGGCGCGCGGTTGACTTTCTCGAAGAACTGGAAAACAGGAAAAGTTGAAGAGTTGAAGTGTTGAAGTGTTGAAGAGGCAAGAAGTTAAAAAAGTTGGATCTATTCCGTTTCGTGTGGGTAAATCCGCATAGATGATGAGCAAGAAATTGTTGTGATGAGTGCCCGAAAGGGTGCTCGCCTGCAGCATTATCCTTTTTTCAAATAAGAATAACCACTAAACCCACACTAAATGGAAAAGAACCCAACTTTTCAACTTTATTTCCTGTAAAGGATCCTTCCGGGCAGGGGTACGTGAATGTAAATGGCTTTCTCCGGGCAGATCTCCTGGCAGCAATAGCAACGGATGCAGCGTTCGTAGCGGTAAACCGGCGTTGTTTTGCGTCCGTCTTCTTCCGGCCATTCCAGGGCCCGTGGACTGACCGGGCATTGGGCCACGCAGGCGCCGCAATTGCGGCAGCGGGAAACGTCGATGACCGGTCGGGGTGTGAACCATTCGCGCAAGAAACGGGGCATGTAGGTGGAAGTCAGGAATCGCGGCGGCGGCCGTCGCGGGACCTGGAAATCGTTGCAGACGAGTGAATCGATATCGGCACCCAGGATGCGGATACGTTCCATGCGCCAGGTCCCGATGCCGGCATTTTCCGCGGCTTCCAGGAAGGGGACATGCGCCGGGTTCAGGTGAATGAGCCGGCAGAAAACCGTATCCAGCGCGACCGCGTCCGTTGAAAAGAGCAGCACGCCCATGTGACGCGGCGTACCTCCACGGGGGCCGTTGCCCTCCATGGCGGTGATGCCGTCCATGATATACAGCCGTGGCGGCGCCAGCGAAAGCACGGCGGCCAGCAATTCCGAAAATCGGTAAACATCGGGGTAGCGCAGATGCAACTCACTTTTCTGCAGTCCGGGCAACGTGCCGAACTGGTTCTTGATGGCGCCTGTTATCCCTGTCAAGCCGTGGGTTTTCATTTTTGAAATGCCAACCATGCCGTCCGCCGTGATCACCCCGTTTGCCAGGCGCACACGCTGGCCGCGGAGTCGGCCATCCAGGCCGCGGAGCTCGCCGTGCTGGAAGTCCGCCATCGGGATATCCAGTTCCCCGGCTACGGCGGCAAGGCCGGCGACCTGGGCGATGCGCTCACTGCGCCCCCTGGCCGGAGAATCTCCATAGGTCACGCGGGCGCCGGTACTCTGGAACGCCCGGGCAACAGCTCGGAAGACCTGAGGGTGAACCGTGACGGCGCGTTCGGGAGGATCTCCCGCGAGCAGGTTGGGCTTGAGCAGGATATTTTCTTGGGGCCGGGCAAATTGTTCAACTCCGCCCAATGCGTTCAGGCCGTCCCGCACGGCCTGAGAAACACGCTCGGGGGAGTAGTCCGGGCAGGGGATAACCGCAACCCGTGATTCCCCGGCGGAATGCACCTCAGAACGCCTCTTTTCCGGCTTGAGAGGGAAGACTTTCATTGCCGCGGATATCCACGGCGGTTACCTGGTAATGGTAGGTTTGTCCGGCTTTGACGGATCGGTCTTCGTAATGGGGTTCGGTAACCCGGTCAACCAGCAAGACGAATTCCTCTTCCTGATCCGCACGACGGTAAATGCGGTAATGAGAGAGATCACTGTCCTTGACGGCCAGCCAGTTGATCAGAAGATGGTCCCGGGCGCGGAATACCACCATTCCCGAGGGTATATCCGGGGGATATTTGTCGACCATGGTGATCTTGACCGTGTCGGAGGGCGCGCTTTCGATCCGCGCGGACAGCAGGGCGGCGACGCGATATTCATAGCGGCCTTCAAGACTGGTGTCCGTGTCTTCGTACTTTTCCTGCAGAATGGGCTCTTTTGTGACCGGCACGAAAGCGGGATCGGCTTCGGTTTCATCCGCGGGCAAAATACGGCGGTACAGGACATAACCGGTGATTCGGGACAACGGTTTGCCGGCCAGGTTGCCTGTGGGGCGCTTCCAATCCAGGCGCAGCGCTTTTTCTTCCTGGGTAATCTGCAGCCCCGCAACGCCGGCTGCAGGCAGGTCGCTGGAAAACTCCTGGACCGGAGCCAGGGGTGATTTCTGCCGCCGATACGCGTACATGAGGGAAAAGAAATGTTTCTTGCCGGTCAGTTCGGCAGTTGCGAAAGGGATGCGCAAACGGTAAGTGAGTCCCTGCTTCTCGAGTTCGTCGAGGGTGATTTTGCGCAGGGCCTCGGCACGGCGTTGAAACTGGCCGTCCTTCAGGTGGCGGTCGGAGTGAAAGCATCTGACCCAACTTACTTCCCCGGGGTCGAAGGCGGTGGTGCCGTCGCCCAGGACGGGGGGAAACATCCATGACAGCTCGATTACCGCGCCGATCTGGCGGATCTGGAAATCGGCTATCGCGGTTGGTTCCGGGCGGGGTTCCAGGCGCAAGGGGCCCTTGCGGCCGCATGCGCAGACGAAAAGCGCAGCTGTCAGACTCAGCGCCGCCAGTGCGATCCCGGGCCGCTGGAATGGTTGGGTCTGTCTGTGTTTTTTCATGTTATAAAATGTAGCGACTCAAGTCGGAATCCGCGGCAATATCCGCGACGCGCTGACGTACGTACGCCGCGTCGATGCGAACCTGTCCGCCATCGAGATCCGACGCGTCAAAAGAGATCTCTTCCATGACTTTCTCAAGAATGGTATGCAGGCGGCGGGCGCCGATGTTTTCCGCGCGGCTGTTGATGGTTTCCGCAATCGCCGCTACCTCCGTTACCGAGTCTTCGCTGAAGTGGACATCGAGCCCTTCAGTGCCCATCAGGGCCCGGTATTGCTTGACAAGCGCGTTCTTGGGCTCGGTCAGGATGCGCACGAAATCTTCGCGGCTGAGTGAATCCAGTTCCACGCGGATGGGGAATCGTCCCTGAAGTTCCGGAATCATGTCTGATGGCTTGGCGACATGAAAAGCCCCGGCGCCGATGAACAGGATGTAGTCGGTTTTGATCATGCCGAATTTGGTTTGCACCGTTGTGCCCTCGATAATGGGCAACAGGTCCCGCTGCACGCCTTCGCGGGAAACCATCGGTCCCTGGCCGCTGCTTTCACGGCCGCAGATCTTGTCGATCTCATCGAGAAAGACGATCCCGGTCTGTTCCACCCGTTCAACGGCCACCTTGGATATCTGATCCATGTCGAGCAACTTGTTCTGCTCGTCCTGAAGCAGGTATTCCCTGGCTTCGTTGACGTTCATGCGCCGGCGCTTGGTGCGGGCACCGAACATGTTCGGCATCATCTCACCGATGGTGATGCCGATTTCCTCAACACCGGATGAAGAGAAGATTTCAAACGGGGTCGTCTGAGTCGCCTTGACCTCGACTTCAACCATGCGCTCGTCCAGAGCGCCTTCCCGCAGGAGTTTGCGCAATTTCTCGCGGGTTTCCGGCGATGCGCCCGGGTCGATTTCCATCTCGGCGGCAGGTCCACGCTTGGCCTTGGGAGCCGGCAACAACACGTCCAGCAAGCGCTCTTCCACGTTGCGACGCGCTTTCTCCAGGTTGATTTCCATTTGCTCGGCTTTGACCATGTCCACGGCGATGCGCGCCAGGTCCCGGATAATGGATTCCACGTCACGCCCCACGTAGCCGACTTCAGTGAATTTTGAAGCCTCGATCTTGATGAAAGGCGATCCGGCCAGGCGCGCCAGCCGCCGTGCGATTTCAGTTTTGCCCACCCCAGTGGGTCCGATCATGAGGATGTTTTTGGGAATGATGTCTTCCTGGATCTCCTGGGGAAGCTGCTGGCGCCGGATGCGGTTACGCAATGCGATGGCCACCGCATGCTTGGCCTCTTTCTGACCGATGATATAACGGTCCAGTTCAGCCACGATCTGACGCGGAGTCAGGTGGTGGGAGTTTTTCAAGGCGGGGGCGCTCATTCCAGTTCCTCGATGGTGAATTGACTGTTGGTGTAGATGCAGATGGCCGCGGCGATTTCCAGTGATTTTTCCACGATTGTGCGCGCATCAAGGTCTGCGTGGCGTTTCAGGGCCAGGGCCGCGGCCTGGGCATACGGGCCGCCGGAGCCGATCGCCAGGATGTCTTCGTCGGGCTCAATCACGTCTCCCGAACCGGACAGAATGAACAGGTTCTGTTTGTCGGCGACGATGAGCAGTGCCTCCAGCCGGCGCAGGATCTTGTCCGTGCGCCATTCCTTGGACAGCTCGATGGCGGCCCGGGCCAGGTTGCCGCTGTATTCTTCCAGTTTGCCCTCAAAACGCTGGAAGAGGGAAAATGCGTCGGATGTGGAACCGGCGAAACCGGCCAGGACCTTGTTGTTGAACAGGCGCCGTACTTTGTGCGCGCCGTGTTTCAATACCGTACTCTCCAGGGTGACCTGCCCATCCGCGCCGATAACCACCCGGTTTTTGTGCCGTACACAGAGAACCGTCGTGCTTTTTATATTGAAACTCATGCGTCCATTGTATGCTTTTTGCCGGGAAGCGTCAATTAAGAGGGAGAGTTGGAGAGTTGGAAAGT
>DBFQ01000100.1 GCA_002294665.1 Candidatus Aminicenantes bacterium UBA876 | reverse complement strand
TTAAATGCAACTTGGATAACGGGCTGCCGGCTAAGCTTTGCCCGTGGGGGATTTTAACCCCCTGAATCGCGCCAGCTTGCTTGGCGCACTACAGCACCGTCCCCCATCCTCAGCACCGTCCCCCATCCTCAGCACCGTCCCCCATCCTCAGTGAGCTGGCCCGGCCTCTATCAGCGGTAAGCGAGAGTGATACGATCTCCCGCCACGGTCATGCCCGTCAGGCGGTTTATGGTCCGGCCCTTGGTCGATTGCACCCATTGGCGCAGACCGGCCATTACCTGCACCTCGAAATTCCGTTTTGCCTCGTCGCTCGAAAGAAAGGTTTGAAGTTGGCCGTTTATCCCCTCTGTGATCCGAGAACGGGCGCGCATGAGGATATCGTTCATGAACACCGTATCGTACGCCCCGATAAAAGAGACCTGTAGGTTTGTACTCACTCGGGCTTCCGAATAGGTGAAAATGCCGTCATCCCGCAGGAGCGGGGTCAGGAAAACCTGAACATCCAGGCGCGTGATATCCATATCCGGGCCGGAAAGGTCATAAAAAACACCTCCCGTATATTCCCAGCCGCGCAGCTCGACCCGGCCCCCCGTTTCGAAACGGATTGTCATGACCAGTTTGCCGTCCCGGACTTGGAACAGGTCCCGACCCCGGCTGCCGCCGAAAGTCGCGTCCAGATCCCGCACATAGTAATGGTAGTCCATGGCCCCGAGCTTAAACCAGGTTTCCGGGAAGTTGAACTCCGCATAAAAATCGTTAATGCGGATAGAGCAGTCGTCGGCCCGGAAGGGATTATTGGGCGTGAAGTGGTCGGAATCGGAGTGCCCGTTGTCATTGTTCAGGTGGAGTCGGCCCTCCAGCAGGCTGGCGCACAGACCAAGCGAGCCCGAGCTGAGGTTCAGAGAATATCCGGGCTGCGCCTTTAGCACGGGTTCTTTCAGGCGGAAAAGCTCGGGCAGCGTTACGGAAACATGGACGGACTCGTTGTTGGCTTCGTCGCTTTCCCGCACCCGCCCGTAGTCGGGCATGAATTCCTCGTCCCGCACGTCCACCAAGGCGTACACTTCTCCCCGGGTGCCGCGGAAGGAATCCTCGTAAAACACATCTCCATTGATGGTCCGACTATGGCCGGGATCAATGTCGCCTTGAATCTCCAGGAACCAGGAAGCCCGACCCACCATCATAAACAAGCGGTAATTATTCACCCCCGGAACCGCGTAGTTGATCTGGATTCGGTGTGATGCCGCCGGGGCCCGGCCGACGTTTTCCACGGTCAGGCGGAAATCCTGCTTCAGCAGACGCACGGTTTTGCCGTCCCGGTTCACCGTGGCCTCGACAGGCTCACCATAGAGCAGGAACTGCCGCAACCGCAGGTCCGGTAACGGCATTGTGCGCAGTTCAGGTAGCTTCATGCGCACAGTCTGACAATCGCCCGCAACAGCGGCCTGCACGACCGCCCCTCCGACAAGCAACAGACACAAACCCAAACCCAGCACCTTTTTCATGCCAACCCCCTACTCTCGAGAGCGACTCAGCAGCGGAGCCGGAAGGTTCTTGCCCGTAAAAACCCGACGCTTCCGTAGGTCGGGAGCGACTCTCTTTTTACTTATATATATGAATTCCAGCGTTGGAAATCTCACTCTATCGTTAATTTAAAACGAAAGAAGGCAGTGGCCGGATCTTGCATGATTCTTTTTCACTTCGCTGGGCGCTTCCCGCCCGGCTCAAGGCAACATCGTTTAATCCCCCTTGCCTTTCGCCCCCGCCATCTCTATTTGTAATCCGCAATACAACCATGCAGAAGAAACCATGCACCACACGGAAATAAAAACAGATATCAAGGAGACAAGTGTCGGGGCGGTC
The DNA here is from genome assembly GCA_002294665.1 of Candidatus Aminicenantes bacterium UBA876. Taxonomy (GTDB): domain Bacteria; phylum Acidobacteriota; class Aminicenantia; order UBA2199; family UBA2199; genus UBA876. The sequence goes on along the minus strand of DBFQ01000100.1, from coordinate 14,281 downwards.
TCCCTTACTGGCGGTGATAAATGTATTCTCCCTGGCGGGAAACACGGACTCGACTGATCTTCCGGTTTTCCCGGAAGTAATCGTAACCGGTCTGAAGGTTTTTCCAGAACGCAATCAGGTCCGGCCGGTCGGCAGATTCCATTTCCAGATTCTTCATGTTTTCCGCGGACATGCGCAGGGGGAAAATATGCACGGGAATCCGTTCCTGTCCGTTGGACCGCGCTTCCACGGCAAAGATGTAGAGTTCCCTGATCTTGTCGTCCGTCAAGGGAATGCAACCGACGGTGACGCAACTACCGTGGATAAAGATATCTCCCCCCGGGTCCGGGGCGGTTTTGCGGATCCGGTCCAGGGGATTGGGATAGTTGATTCCCAGGGAAAGGTGAAAGCGGCTCCATGGGTTGAAGCGATCGATGTGGTAATAACCTTCTGGAATCTGCCAGTCACCCTGCCGCCGCTTGGGCCCCAATACCCCTGAAGTCGAGCAGAAAGCATAATCCTGCAGGTGGATATATCTGTCCTGATCCGGCTTTTTCACCCATAATTCCAAAACCCTTTCCTTTTTAAACGCCCGCAGCAGGATGTGGATCTCCTCCCGCTTCAGGCCCTTCTCCGCCAGTCTGGCGATCATCCAGTCGGCCTTCTGCGCGTAGGCCGCGCGTACCCGGGGATAGCGGAGCTGCTCCTGTCGAAAGGAACGCGCCTGGGCCGGTGCAACCATGAGCGCCAGGAGGATCGCCGGAACCTGGAGCTTCATGACCGTCCTCGTGCCTGATTTCACGGGGCCATTCTAGGTTTCAGAAACAACGATGTCAATGACCCGGGACCTTGGGGGCAAATCTTGAAAAACTACAAGAACTGCTGCCGGCCGTCCCGTTTTTTCTTGTCGGTTCGCTGCATGCCCTGTGCGACCTGCTTTTCGGTCGGGATCCGATCCGGTTCGCCCCGTGAGGCCCCTCATCAAGACTGGAGCCACAAGGCCCGGCCCCACTCTCACTACAATTGCTTTTTCAGGCGGCGGTTCTCCTGCAGGGTACGGACCACGGCATAGCCCAGCAGTCCGAAAATCAGGAAATATACGATGGACAAGCCCACCATGAAGGGTGAAGGAGACTCCATCAGCCGCCTCACGATGACCTGAAAAGCGGCGAATTGTGATATCAGGATCACTCCCATCAGGAGCAATACCCGGTTGTTGCGCGCCACCAGGGAATCGGTGTCGGAAAAAAACGCGGGTTTCTCTTCATCCCATGCATATTCCCGGGCCCACAGGAACCAGCCTCCCGCCTCCATGACCAGGGTCCATCCGGCATCAAGGATAAACGTTTTGTATTCGGTGATGCCACTGGATTGGAAATCGGCGCAGAAACTCATGCGCCGGGGGTGATCCCGAAGAAAATAAAAAACCGTCATGTTGAAATTGGTGCGTTCCAGCATCCAGCCGTCGGCCGCCATCTTCTCCAGCCATGCGGCGGTCTTTTCAGCGTTCCAGGACCACCACCAGCGAAACACCCTTTTCCGTTCCATGCTCATTTCGTCAGCCTCCCATAGCGCGCGGCGTTTTCCACCAATTCTTTCAGGCGCAGGGCCTCCAGTCTCAGCAGGTCGCGACCCTTTGCGGTAAGCACGTACACCTTGCGCCGCTTTTCTTCCGCGGTCACGCGGATCAACTCCTCTTTTTCCATCTTGGCCAGCGTGCCGTACACGGTGCCCGGTTCCCAAACCAGTTTTTCCCGATCTGGTATTCCCGGACTTGCCTCCCTGATTCCCCCATTTTTTGCTTTTTTGTTGATAATAAGCCTTTTTTGCGCAAATATGGAATCAGTACTTCCAATTATAGGCTCATTTTGGAAGTAGCGCTTCCACTTCGTGCAAATTTGTTGGCCGGAGGAAATATGGAGCATGTAAAAAGAGATTTTCAGATTCCAGAGGAACATTTTTTCCTCTTCGGCCCCCGGGGCAGGGAAAAACTGAAAAGAGACCACATCCTGATTCTTCCCTGTGAGGATTTCCTCAGGAACCTGCCCAACCACTTGACCGCCCGATAATCGGGGTCATGCCCTGAATGTCGAATCGTCTCAACCATCCCCGTTTCCTTTTGGCAAACCTGGAAACAAAAGAATCAATCAAACCGATTTTAACTCCCAGCTTCTCGGCGGTTTCCGGGTATTTCCGCGCCCAGGCATCAACGAAATCCTCGATCCCCATGTTATCCAGGTACTCGGCTATCCGGGGACCAAGGGCGTCCCCCTTACACTCCGGGGTATGTCAGAACGCGAACAATTTCTGCAGCACGGATACCACGTCAAACTGGGCCCGCGGGTCTATGGTTCCCAGTTTCCTGACCAGCCGCGCCTTGTCGATGGTGCGGATCTGATCCAGAACGATCTGGCCTTTTTTCTGCTGGAATGTGCAGACAACCCGGGTGGGATAATCGCGTTCCACCGTGGTCATGGGCGCGACGATTACGGTTCGGATGTGGCTGTTCATTTCGTCGGGGGAGATCACCAGGCAGGGCCGGGTCTTGCGGATTTCCGACCCGACCGTGGGGTCGAGGTTGACCAGGTACACGTCAAAGCGCTCGACTACCATTCCCATTCCGCGGAATCCCAGGCTTCCGCAACGGCCTCGCCGATCAGGGGTTCGTCATCGCCCCGTTCGGCCATGGTCCGGAACGCGGTATCCCAGCCCTCCCGGGCGTTCTTTACCGGGCGAATAATGATCCGGTCCTGTTCCACTTCGATTTCAACCTCATCCCTGATCCCCGTCTGTTCCAGAATGGGCTTGGGAATCCGCAACCCCTGCGAATTCCCGATCTTGATCACCCGTACCCGCATCCATGTCTCCCCTAAACCGCTGTAATTACATTGTATCCACATCGCAAAGATAAATCAACAATTTTCCATTGAAAGTTTTTCGTCCCCCTTCTCCTTCCAAGCAGCTATTTCATTAACGACAAGCCTTCTACCCCTCTACTTCGATGTCGTTTTCCGCGCACCATTCCAACAGGGCCTCTCGGGTGCGGCGCGCTTCATAAGCGTACCAGTCATCCAGGCGTTCATTGTCCAGCAGAAAATTCTTGAAGCGCCGGTAAGCGCCCCGGCGCGAAAAAATATCCCGGATATCCTCAAAATGCTCGGGCATTTCTGCCCGGGCGAAATCCATTACCAGCTGGTTGCCCAGGTCCAGGTCGCGCTTGTTGGGAACAGCCACATAGTCCGGATTGGTATCCACATCCGGGGGTAACTCCTCCAGATTATCCATCTCATCGGACCCCCAGAAAGTCTTGCCCGTACTGCGCGACACGTATGCCGAGGCGACACCGATTGGGGTCCCATTCGCGAACAAATAGGCCGCCTCGAGATCATCCCACTTCACCTTGCCTTTGCTCATTCAATCCTCTCCTTCATTTGTATCGCCTACACGCGAAATTCAATGAATCGGTCCAGCAGCGGTGTTTTACGGATTAAACAATCGCCTGCGAGATGAAAGTGAAACATGTCCCGAGGCCACCCGTCCCGCTCCGCCAGTCCGAAGGCCAAGGCAAAGCGTTCAAATACGCGTAGGCCGTAAGCCCGGCGAACCATTTTTTCGGGATCTTTGGTGAATGAGTCTTTTGGAATAAACCGGAGAATAGCTGGAAAAGCTTTCAGGAAACGCCGGGCGTAAAAAGAGTATTCATCCCTTGGCTGAGCGCCGAAAAGTTGCAACCAGCGCAGGGAAATCAGCCAGGTGGACTGGATGGCGTAAAACTCCGGGAATCCATCCGTACAGCCCCAATTCCACTTGCCTGCAGCGGCCGCGAACAAGCCATGAAAGATTTCACCGAAAGCCTCTTTTTCCAACAAACCTCGGCCTTTGCGGGTCAGCATGAATCGCCCGCGGTACTTACGTATCAAGCCGGCGAAAGTTGCGCAATGGCGCGTCATGAACAACAACGAAAATTCATCTTCCCTGGTAGCCCAATACTTGCCGGGTTCATAAAAAGCCTCTTCACCAGCCATGTCCTCCGCCAGGGTTCGCATCAGTTTCCGGGGCAAATAACCGCTGGGTGTCGCCTTCATGCCCTTGTCCCCGCAAGCATCGGCAATGCCGAGAAACAGCCGCATAACCGCCGTATTTCCGGGCGTAATCCGGTCGGGATGGAAACGCACCAGGTCCGGGATTTCGAAAGGTCTCGACATCATTACGTCCACCTGCTCAGGCGTCAATCCATCGAAATCATCCACCGGCAGCGTATTCATCCGCTCCACCATGCGACCGACAATAGCCTGAGCCGCATCCATATCCTTCGGCCCGAGCCGTTGTAATTGCTCTTTAAGCTTCTTGAAAACAGGATCATTGTTGAACTTGTCCATTCTTCCCCCAGAAGTACGTTTCCCCATGCGAAAGGTATCAGTCTATCAGTTTTGACAACACCCGGTGGATGGATATCACATTCTCATCGTCCGACGTAAACAGGGTAATTCCGCGGTTGAACACGGTGATTTCAACCGAATGGTTGTTTAGGACCAATCTTAAGTAATCGTACTCCACCGGATCGCCCATGTCAGGATCACCGTACACCCCGCCGAGTTCGAGCAAACCTTCCGCACAGACCAAGGCCAATGCCTCCGTTGGGACCTCTTCTTCTTTCCAAATTCGAATGGGCAGATCGTCAGGTTGCATTCCCGCCGTCAGCATTCCGCGACGATACTCCAACTGTATCAATTTGTGGTTCATGACCCTATTCTACTGATTCCGGCGCGGGAACACCACTCCAGTGTTCAACAGATTCGGGAAGAAACACCGTGGAACTTGCCCCTGATACCTGCCCCCTTATTTCAACAATTGGAGCAGGTTTTCGCGGGTGAAGGTCAGCAGGTCATCGGAATACTGCAGAAAAGGCAGCACGTCACGTTCCACTTGTTTCCAGGCCATCGCGGCGACTTTTTCACGCACCACATCCAGCCAATCGATCGCGGTTAATGGCTCGCCGGAGTATCCCGTCTGCTCCAGGGCGTTGTTTAACAGGATCAGGTTCGGTTGCATCCCCTTGTGCTGCGTGCGGAACCAGAAGATGTCATGCAGATCCCGGCCCTTGGTGTAGGGACGGGTCAGCAAGGCATGGATCTTTCCCGCCAGCAGTGACGGCAGATCATAATGCTGGAGAAGGACCGGCATGAAAAAACCGGCCACGGTCTTTTCAACACCGGCGCCCCGGGGCGGACGGGAATCGATCTCCAGGTGGATCGAAAGATTCTGCTCCTTTCGCTGTGCGAGTCCGGATTCGAAAAGCAACTCCGAGAAACGGAATTGCGCGGATTGCACGTTCTTGTGAGTCCGCGTTTGCGGGGAAAACGTGTACGCCGCTTCTTCGAGCCGGGCCGATAGTTGCGCGACCAGGTCGGGGAACTTTTGCGCTTCCCAGGTGTCCGCGGCCGAAAAATCCAGGCCTTCTGAAAAACGCCGGGTACGGTACAGGAAGCGCAGGGCCGTACCCCCGACAAAACAGAAGTGAAAAGAATACCTGCTCTTCTGCAGCAGAAACAGCAGGTAATTCTGCAGGTATTCCCGCAACACGTGCTGCCGGTTTTGCGTCGCTTCGCGCGCCACCTGAATGGCGATATCCCTCATGATGATTGCTCCTCTTTCAATTCCCGTAGGAAACGTAGGCTCAAAGCGACAGGCGCGGCAAACCGGGCGGCCCGTAAACGATCCGCGTACGCCGCAAACCGCTCCAGGTCAAAGTCATCCAGGTTCTGCAAACGCAACTCCATCAGCCATTCCCGCGACAACGGCTCATTCAGGCAAAAAAGGTAGATTTTGTCCAACAGTGCCTTTTCCCGGTCCGCCAGCGCCACAGTCCCGCCGTCCAGAGCCACCCGGCGGTAACCAAAGAAAAAAGGCGACCGCACATGGTGGTAGATAAACAACCTGTCTCTAAAAGCGATGCGCCGGGTCCGTCGCGTGGTGATCAGGGTGGGATTGGGAACGAACTCGGGAATCATATCGTAATAGTGCAATGCCCAGTCCAGAGAAAGGTAGGCGGGATGAACCACCGTGGCGGCGATCACTTCCGGCGGCACATCACGGCGGCGATAGGGTGCGGCGATCAGGTACCAGCCGCGGCGCACCTGGTGCAGTTTGCCGGACCGCACCCAGCGCGAAAGCTGGACCTGCCGATGACTCTCATGATCTTGAAAGACCCCCAGCATAGTGGCGTGAAACAGGGGCGTATCCCCGAAGTGTTCCAGCACATCCTTCCACATCATAGCATTATATTAACATTATTGTTCAGTTATTGCAATAAATAAAGCCGTCTTTGCGTATGCCTTCCTGTCACCTGCGGCGACCGGCCGGTCGTCCTTACTTCATATTGCGTATGGATGAATTCCAGACGTCGTTTTGCACCTTCAGGAAATTGCTCATGATGTTCATGATGCGGGCCTGACCGGCCATGGCATCATCGAGAATGATTTGGTTGTACTGGATCAGGTTGCCGAATTGTTTCAGTTGGCGCTGCAGTAAGTCGAGCCGGTCACGCAATTGCGCCGTCGTCCAGTTCGTCATGTCCGGCAGGGCCTCGATTTTAAGAGCCAGGCAGTAGCGGATGCGGAAGTTCCGGGTCCATGCCGGGCGGCAGAGTTCCATGGTGGCCGGCTGGCCCGGTGCCGCCGTGAAGACTCTGAGTTTGGGTCCCCTTTGCCCGGCGCTTTCGGAATTTTGGATCAACTGCCTGAGTTCCTGGATTTGATTGCGCAGCTTCTGCTTGGCCCGGTTCATTTCCTGCATCTCATCCATCAGCGATCCCAGGTCATCCTCGGCCGAACGGGACGCGGCCCCCAGGACGTAGAAGGCCAGGGCGATCACATCCATGCCCTCGATGGCCATGCCTTCAGCCACCTTGAGCGCGATCACCCGTGGGTCGTTCTGGGAATTGTTCGGACCGAAACATTGAGCAAACCGGTTCACCGTCCGGGCCAGGTCGGCACGCGATTGCGGGCTCAGGGATTGGTGAATCTTGAAAAATGCGGCTTTCTGCCGGGATGTCCATTGCGGCTTCTGGTCGCTGGCCGCAACAACCAGGGACGCGGATAAAACCACCACACTGATCCAGGTCTTGCGCATGGGTCCCTCCCCCTCTTATATACTATCAGCCGCAATAAATCTCACCTGAATCGCGGTCAGGATCTGAATCGTCTGTCACCAGAGGGACAGTGCTGTACGAATGACAGTGAATCGTCCGCGTCAACCGTCAACAAACTCAGCGCCGATGTAGGAGTGGCGATTACACTCATATTGCATAGATGCAAAAGTGGCCGAATCTCTTCTCGCTTCAATTCCGGTTCAAATTGCCGCAAACCGTCCCCGCCTTCGCCGGAAACGCCTCCGCAAATGAATACGTATCATTTCCCGGGGATAACATGAAAAGCAAACGATTCAGTATCCTATTGCTGGCCGGCTCGGTACTTTGGAATTGCGCCGGGACCGCAATCCGTAAATGAGGTTTGAACCGGGGTCAGGCCACGGCATAGCCGGTTGTGAAACTTCCCGGCCCGTTTTTTTGTCTTATGAAACGGAAAGGTGAAAAATGAAAAGATCCGTGATAGTCGCTTTCTTTCTGGTTTTTTTTGCGTATTCATTATTTTCCGAAGTGGTCAACCCGGACCGGCCTGCGAAGGGACTGTGGGATTTTCATCCCAAACGAATCTGGGAAGTGGATGAAGCGGGGCCGGACCTTTTCGGTGAAATTCAGAACCTGGCCGTTGACCACGACCATAGGCTGTTTGTGGCTGACCTGAAGCATTCAGCCATTTTTATTTTTGACAGCCGCGGCCGTTTCCTGAAACGGTTCGGAAAGAAGGGGGAAGGCCCGGGTGAAATCCGCGAATTCTTCGGCGGCGAACAGCTTTACGTCGTGGGCGACAAGGTGTTGTTTGCCGACCGCACCATCCTGCACTATTTCGATACCAACGGCAATTACGTAAAAAGCGTCCCCTTTCCCATTACCCTGAAGCCCCGCGCTTTCATCGACGAGCACACCTTTGTCTCCGCCCCTGCCACCAATGACCGGGGATCGAAAGAACCCTCCCGGATTATTGTGGCGGATCTCGACACCGGGAAACGGGTTCCCATCGCTTCCTTCAGCCCCTTTGAAAAAGCAACCTCCACCGAACAGAATGCCGGACGCCAGATGACGGTCGCCATCGTCATCGGGGACATCACCCCCCTCATGCTGGTTCACGCAAGCGGAGAGCGAATCTACTATGGAATGAACGACACCTACCGCCTGCATATTTCCGACCTGAAAGGAAATGAGATTACCGTTTTCAGTATTCCCGACCGAAAACCGAACCCCGTATCCGCCGCCTACAAAAAGGAGCTGGCAAACAACCTGGGGGATGTGCCCGCCAATTTCCTGAAAAATATCATGGAGGGGCTCCCCCCCCACGCTTCGTTCTTCTCAGACATTCATGTGGACAAAAACGGCAATATCTACCTGTTTGAATCCGACCCCGACAGCCGCTCGAAAAAACACGTGGACATATTCAACTCCAGGGGCGAGTACATCCACCGGGGAGCCTTCGAAGCGGATAATGGGGAATCCATCGAAAGCATACTCATGGGTGACGGGTATGTCTTCATGGCCACCGAAGACAGGGAAGGAACGGTCAAACTGACCAGGTACTCGATCCGCCTTCCCGGGCCTGCATAGGCCTGAACAGCGGACAGGCAACAGGGGGACGGTGCCCGGTTTCCAAACCAGCCGGTCGTCCCCACCAGCCCCGGCCCCTCGCCCCTTGCCTCTTGCCTATCGCCATAAGCCAGAAACATTACCCTTATGTCATACTGTGCGGCATCGTCCCCTTCTCCTTCCAAGCAGGTATACCGTTAACGACAGGCGCCTCTAGCCCTCAACTTCGATGTCGTTTTCCGCGCACCATTCCAGCAGGGCCTCGCGGGTGCGGCGCTCTTCATACGCATACCAGTCGTTCAGCCGGTCATGATCCAGCAGAAAATTCTTGAACCTCCGGTAAGCGCCCCGGCTCGAAAAGATATCCCGGATATCTTCGAAATGTTCGGGCATTTCCCCCCGGTCGAAATCCATGACCAACCGGTTGCCCAGGTCCAGGTCGTACTTGTTGGGAACAGCCACGTAATCGGGATTGGAATCCAAGTCCGGTGGCAGCTCCTCCAGACCATCCACCGCGTCGCCCTTCCAGAAAGTTTTGCCCGTGCTGCGTGAAACGTACGCCGAATTATCGCTGAAGGTTTGGGAACTTACGAATTCAAAAGCCATCTCCAAATCGCTCCACTTCACCTTGCCTTTGCTCATTCAATACTCTCCTCAACACAACTATTTTGAGTTTTCGTACTTTGACCAAAAGCTGGTCTTGCGCCCGTGTACCCGGAGCGACTCCCGCTTGAACGACTCATGATCGGGAAACTCACGCCATTCGTTAATGCCATCAGATAATTTATCCAGTTTGCGCAAATAGCGGGCCGCATGGCCGTAGGCCTTGTAGAACTTGCGCTCCAGAATGGAAACCAGCAAACTGCGGTAAACAATGGACGCAGCCAGAAGGCGACCCGCCGATTCCATCGTCTTTGCCAATGGCAGCAAACTGTTGTATTCGTCACCATCCAAACGATCGGATTGCTTCAGCAGGTATGCTTCAGCATCATCCATGCGTCCCAACTCCAGCAGGAACTCAACATCTCCCGTTCTGAAAACATTGCCCTTCATGACACGCTCAACCGCTTCGGCCGTGATATCTTCCCGCTTGTCCCGGCCGACAACATCCAGGTATTGATCCAGTCTATCCACGGAAGGATACGCCTTGAAACGCCGGTAGAGCAATTCGGCCAATTTGTCTTTTTCATTCATTTGCCGATAGATCTTCATCAGCAATTCTTCCCGCTCATGGGCTTGGAATGTTTCCGTAGCGGGAATCCTGTTCAGCCGATCCAGGGCCGTTTGGGCATCGCCATTCTCCAGATAGGTCCGGGCAATATCAATCAGCGCGAACGTCGGTAATTCTTTTTGGTCGGCGAGCCACGTTTCCTCCAGGAGGTTCCCATCCTTAAGCCGACGGGCCAGGGATTCGATCTGAAGGTAATGGTGACGTTTGGCGTACTCATCATGCTCCAGGTCCGCGGCTTCCCGCAATTTCCGGACCATGTCACGCACGAGCGGTTCGGGCAGGCATGCCGCCGAGCAGTCGATCAATATGCTCCTTACCCCGTAATCATCCCTGCGGTTCAGACTGAGAATCAATTCGGCGATTTTTTCCTTTTCATTGCATTGGGAGGCATAATAAACAAACAGGTCCCGGGCGTGCATCCGGAACACGTCACCCACCATGCCGTTGGAGTCGTCACAACGTCCCAAAACGGCATCATCCGCCTCAAAAAACTTGCCCACCAGCTCCGCTCCGGTACAGGGGTCCTCCACCCCGGCTTCCAGGTCATCCAGCAACCCATCAAGCCGTCGCGCGAAATCTCGTGACTCCCGCCAATCAATAAAACGCCGGGACCGTTTCAACCCGGCCAACCCCAGCTTGAAAGCCCGGATGTTTTTTTCCGGCGTAGCGGTCAGACGATCCACCATATCACTTGCCGCATCGTCCCTCTGGGCCAACTCGAGCAGCGCATCCGCCAACCGTTCCGCTCCTTGCTTCTTCAGTTTTGCTTTAAGATCTTCATTCATTTGCGCATCGTCCTGCACTTGTCTTCCTTCTTTCCTTAATCTACATCAACCCCAGGGCGATGGCAACGAAACTGGGGCCGTTGATGACCAAATTGGGCTCAGGTCTTGCATTATGGCATGTTGAATATGGCAGGAGATTTGCTCTGCGTGATTCACAGGACGGTTAAAAAAATGGAGAATCCTTAAAAGTAATAATGTTAAACCCGACCCCAGTTTTGTGCGCCCCTACCACCGCGACACTTCGTAGGGAACGTTAAAGGTTCCCTTGATTTCCGATATCAGAGCCGACCCGGTCTTGCTCCGCAAATCAAAGGTCCCGCAGAGCCTGTCTTCAGTCAACTTGATAATCCGGGCGGTTCCCTCACTGATGCCCAGCGAGACAACGGTCCCCTTCTCCCCCACGGCCACTTTCACCTCTGCAAACACCCAAAAGGGTTTTCCGTACCCCGCCTGGGGGGAATATTCCCCAGTGGTGATCTTTTTCCCCCCGCCCATTGAAAAAACGATCTGGGCGATGAATTCCTTTTTGCTTTTCAGGGGAAGCACAAAATCGTTGGCCAGTTGCTGAACAGTAAAGCCCTTGCCGTTGGACAGACAGACCGATATTTTTGAGCCGTCCTTTTTCATCAGGGCTCCGCTTGAATGGATTGTCGAGAAATCAAGGGGCGCCACCTCCTGAAAGGATTTCATGGTGGAGGCCATTTTTTCAATGACGTTCTCTCCGGGACACTCCACGCCCGTGGCCAAAGAGCCGATACCCAGTAAAACCAGCGCCGCGATTGCCAAACCTTTTTTCATCCCTTCCTCCCCGCCCGCATCCGGGCGCCAAGCCGATTACGCATCAACCCAAATGAATCCATACATTCTAGAAAAAAGGAAACGGAATTTCCACAATTTCAGAAGAAGATCTCCAAAGACTGAGCCCGTTGATTTTTGCTTTAATCCACGCTATTATATGCACACATGATATACATGTATATCAAAGGAGGTTGCGATGATCGCGGTCCGCTTACCCGAAGATATTGAGAAGAGGCTGGCCGACCTGGCCGAGGCCACGGGTCGCACCAAGACCTTCTACGTTCGTGAAGCCGTATTGGAATACCTGGACGAACTGGAGGACATCTACCTGGCGGAAAAACGCCTGGGCCAGTACTACGCCGGCAATGACAAGGGCAAAACTCTGGAAGAGGTGGAGCGCGAACTTGGCCTGGTTGATTAAAGTATCCGCCGGGGTGAGAAAAGAGCTACGCAAGCTGGATCCTCCCGTAGCACAAAGAATCATCGCATTTCTCCGGGACCGTGTGCAACCCCTCGATGATCCCCGTTCAATCGGCGAGGCACTTCAAGGTAAAAAATATGGCGAATTCTGGAAATATCGGGTGGGAGACATGCGCATAATCGCCCGCATCGAGGACAGGGAGCTGATTATCCTGGTTGTGCGGGTGGGCCACCGCAAGCAGGTCTACCGCTGATTCCAGGGCCACCCACTCCTCCTCAACTCAAAGTACCCGTAGAGGGTATTCGACTTTTCAATGGTTTTCTCTCGACAACTCTCCAACTTTTCCACTCTCCAACTTTCCAACTCTCCNNCTCTCCAACTTTCCAACTTTTTCTGTTGACAGATTTCTATGTGTACTATATACTACATACTATGACAACCACCTTCGGCTCTTTTGTGCGGGCAAAGCGGGAGAAATTGCGCAAACAGGACAGCTCTTTTTCCCTGCGCCGGGTGGCCGCGCGCATCGGCGTCGAGCCCTCCTATTTGAGCAAGATCGAGCGCGGCGACCACAAGGCCTACCTCACGGAAGAAAAGATCCGCCTTTTGGCCACAGAACTCGGCGAAGACCCCGACGTGCTGCTGGCCCTGAGCGGCAAGATCTCCAAAGACGTCCAGGAGATCATCCGCCGGCGCCCGGAACTGTTCGCCCAATTGATCCGCGACCTCAAAAAGATGCCCGACCACGCGGTACTGCGCATCGCCCGCGAGGTCCGGGACGGCAAATGGTAAAAGGAGAGCATATATGATCGAATTACGTGACGACTCCCTGGTGTTCCACTTCCCCGACCATCACCGCAATGCCGTTCTTTCCATCGACTTTCAGCGCACCCTGCGCATCCCCGATGACGGCAAAGAATATCCCCTGCCCCCGGGACTGGGCCGCTTCCCCCTGCGCCATGTGGACGACTTCACCCGGCGCACGCCCCCGGCCTGGAAGGAACGCGGCGGCATCATGCTGCCCATGTACCGCGCCGAGGCCCTGTGGCTGAGTTTCCGTTCAGGAGCCCCGGGCTTCCATTACGTCAACGAGTACCCTTTCGCCGTCAAGGTGGCGGCCGGAAAAATCTGCGCCCTCAGCGGCAATGCATGGTCGGAAAAACTGCACCGCCGTCCCCAGGACTACCTTGTCGTCCCGGAACAACCGTGGCTGGACGGCTATTGCGTGGAGAAGGGAGTGATCCGCCAGTTCACGGCCATGCCCCTGGGCGAAGGCTACACTGCCGAAGAGCAGCTCACCGGCAGGGCCGAATTCGGCGGCCTGCAGATCATGGTTTTTCCCATGCGCCGGGAGGTGTATGAAGCCCGCTTCCCCGAACAGAGAGAAGGATTCATGGAGCCGGAGTACTGCGCATATTCTTCCAACATGGCCATGGGCATGGCCCCCGGCGGCCGCATGCACCAGGAGATATACGAAGACCCCTTCAACAAAAGCGACTGGGACGTCAAGGCCGGGCTGCGCGTGTTCGTCCACCTGGCAGACGCCATGCTGTGGCGGGCCATCACGGGAGAGATGCCCCCGCAAATCCCCCTGACGGCCCGGGAATACGGCGACGCCGAAGGCCCCTGGTTTGATTACAAAAATGAAGGCGCCGGCGCCATCGCGGGCTCAGCAAAACTGGCCGCACTGCAAAGCATCCTGGAAAAAGCCAACGAAAAGGGCGACCCGCCCCCGCCGGACCTGGCTCCCGTCAAGTCCGACCCGGTCATCACCCTCAAACGCAAAAAGCCCGGAAAGAAAAATCGCGACAGCTTCTGGAAGGTATAGACTGCAAGGAGACCACCATGGCAATTGACTTTGAAAACGCGGAAGTCATTGAGGCCCGGGACACGCCCACCGGGGTCGCCAGGGAATACGAGATTGTCCGGCAGCGCCTGGGCGCGGACAGTGAAAAATGGCACCTGCTGCGCCAGGAACTGCACCCTCATAATGGCCGCACCTACGATGTGCTCATCATGACCAATGACAAGGAAGAAAGGGTCTTCTGCTTCGACATCACCCACTTCTTCGGCCAGCATTAGAAAGGCCTAGGAAAAAGATTTCTTGACCATTTCATTTCACGCGTCACGCATCCGGCCGCGCTTGTACAACGTCCCCAGACCTATGATGCTCAAATCTCCGAAAAGGACCATTCCAGCTTGGTCTACTTCTCGGCGGGCTGCCAGCGTTGCCAGGAGCGTTGGATGGCCGTGTACTCAATGGAGTCGCGGAAACGGGAGAACAGCTTGTTTTCCCAGTTGCGCTCAGAACTGATATCCATGCCCGCCAAGCGGTTGGCTTCGGTATCGAAGCGCGCGGGCATGTCGCC
>DBFQ01000016.1 GCA_002294665.1 Candidatus Aminicenantes bacterium UBA876 | reverse complement strand
CGACCGGCCGCTCGGCGCCGCCTGGCTGCGGCTGTTTCCCGCGCAGGCGCCGGGTTACGGATTCGTCGCCGCGGATACGCCGGAACTTTCCATGGCGGTGATGCCGGATTGCCGCGGCCGCGGGATCGGCAGGGAATTGCTGCGGGAACTGCTGCAAGCCGCGCAATCGCGCTATCCGGCTGTCAGTCTCAGCGTGGTGGCGGAGAATCCCGCGCTGCGTCTTTATCAATCTTTCGGATTCAAAACGCTGCGCCGCGACGGTGATTCCGTCACCATGCGCAAGCTGTTCCTGCCGGTTTGAAGCCGGGGGGCTGCGGCCGGCTTCCGGGCTCGGCGCAGGCCCGTCGCTTTGCCCCCGCGAAAACGTTATTTGTGTTATCATGGGTTCAAGGGCAAACCGGGGGAGGTGTATGAAAAGCGTACGCTTTGTCGGACTGATCGCCGTCATCCTGTTCTGCGGGCAATGCGGAAGGCAAGCACGGGTTGTTGACCTGATCGAGGAAAGCCGGATCACGCTTGACCGGACCGGGTACTTCTTCCATGATTACATCCTGATGCCCGATGGATACGGCATGGTCGAAAATCTTGCGGCATCTAAGGGGAAACCATTGCGCTGGGGGCGCTACCCGGCCTCAAGAATCACTTTTCAATTAGAGGAAGTCCGGGCACTGCAGCTGCTGCTTCATGCCAGGCCGAACCTCAAGGCCCAGGCGGTTTGTATCGGGTTGACGTTGAGATTGAACAGTGGCAAAGCCGTACAGCTAAAGCTTCCGAAACATGGATCCGGACTGGTGAAACTCGACTTGTTGAGAAGCGACCTGAAACCGGGCCGCAACGAAATCGATATTCAATATAATTTCTCTTCTTCTCAAATGCAACAGGCGGAGAAGTTGGCCGAATCCATCTTTTTCCCGGTTGCGTTTTCTCATTTAACCGTCACCAGCATTAAAAATCCGCTCCAGGTGCATCAAGTCCGCAAAGCCCATGATTTGATACGATTGATCAGTGAAAAGGAAGGTAAGTGGGGTTTCGGTGCCCTGCTGCCGGGCAGACGCGATTACTACATCCACCTGACCAAAAACTCCCGTCTGCTGGGTGAATGCCGTTTTGTTCCGGTTTCAGCCGCGATGACTGGGGAAACAAACGCCAAAATCAGCGTTTTTGTGCAACAGCATGAAGCCGGTCCCGAAGAGCTGGCGGCGGAGTGGACCATCCCGAACGATCGTGATTTTCACTCCCTGCAAGCCGAGCTCGGCGAACGGGAAGGTCTGACCCGATTGAGCATGGTTTTTCGTCGCGAGGATTCAAACGAAGTGGTAGACGGTATTGTCGAGTTTTCTTCGTTGGGGATTCGCCATTTCGGCAAGGCGTCCCGGAGCGCATCCGATTCAACACACAATGCTGATCGCGTAGCCAGTTTGCAGGAACGGTTACGGAGCTTAAATGTCATTGTGCTTCTTTTTGATTCAGCCCGGGCGGATCATTTTTCCGCTTACGGATATTCCAGGCCCACCACTCCGGCCATGGAACGCTTTGCCGAAAACGCCATTGTTTTTTCCCGGACTTACAGCGAAGCCCTGACCACGCGTTGCAGCGTCAGTACTCTCTTTACCGGATATCCCCTGCCGATAACTGGAGTGTATGACCCGTATTCGAGTCTGCCCCTGGAGCTGGGAACCCTGGCTGAACGATTGAGCCGGAAAGGAATACTGACCAAAGCGGTGAACGGAATGGCCAATATCGCCGCCGCTTTCGGTTTTGACAGGGGGTTTGATCACTTCCATGAATTGTACAAGGAGCCGGTTTTTTACCGCAAGTCCCAGGAATACCTGCCCCATATCCTGCCCTGGCTGGAAAAGAACCGCGAAAAGCATTTTTTCCTGTATGTACACTTCAAGGAGCCCCATTCCGTGTACCGGCCGATCCCGGAGTTTCAGGGACTTTTTTCGAATGCGTTCAAGGCCCGGGTTGCCCTGGAGGATTTTGTCAAAGCCCGCGATAACGTGCGGCTTTCTCAGGATCAGGTCCGGTATGTGGAAGCATGCTATGATGAAACCCTGGCCAGTGCGGATTCGGTTTTCGCAAAGATTCACGCCGGACTCAGCCGCTTGGGGCTTTTAGAAAAATCGATTGTACTCATCATCGGCGACCATGGTGAGTATCTCGGCGAAAAAGAGGTGTTCGGCCACGGCATCAGCTTTCATGAGCCGGGGATTCATATTCCCCTGATCCTGCATCTGCCGCGGAAAATCGGCGCCGATTTTCCGCGCCGGATTCAATCCATGGTCAAGATGACGGATATATTCCGTACGTTGTCGGATATCTATGACCTGCCCCGGGACCCCCATCAGAATCATGGCCGCAATTTCCTTCAACTCCTGTTTGATCCCGAGGCCGAAATCAACGACCATATCTTTATCGCCAAGCGGGGAACTCCGGGCCATTGCGTATTGGACGGCCGGTATAAATTGATCATGTTTCAAAACGGTATCCGTGAGCTTTATGACCTCAGCCGGGATCCCGGAGAAACGCGGAACCTGCACCGCGAAAAATGGATCCAGAGCCGGCATCTGCAGCGCCGTATCGTGAAATGGCTGGACCGCCAGCAGCAATTGCGCGAACGGCTGATCCGCTCCCCTGAGGCGGACGCCGCGGACTCGTCAGGGATTCACGAAAAAACATTGTTGAACCTGAAAAGTCTCGGCTACCTGTGATTGCCGTAGCCATCACGACGGCGTATCGTCTCCGCCGCCGCCTGTCGGCGATCTCCGCCACCGCGGCTTACAATTCGCCTTCGCCTTTGCGGGCCTGCCGGATGCGGAACCTGTCGGGATTGCGGCGCAGCTCTTCGCGCAGCCATTCTTCCGGGTAACCCACTTCACGCGGCCGGCCGTTTTCATCTTTGATATAACCGTCGTTGTACTTGGTGATCAGGTGGTCGGCCAGTTTCCACCAGTCCTGAACCGCCGTTTCGGCGTTGCTGACGCACCAGCGGGTCAAAAAAGGCGCGATCCGGCTCGGGTCGGTCCGTAACAGGTTGAGAGCGGTTTGCTCAATCGCGGGCTGCAGGGCGAATTGCAGATCCTCGATCCGCTCCTGCACGGCGCGGATCTCCTTGATCATGTGGCTGTAGCGCAGGTTGGCGTAATTGGCAACGAAGTTGAAAGCCCACCAGGCCGAATCGCGGGAAAACTGCTGCAAAGATCCGCGGGTGTAGGAAGGGGGAAGTTCCGTGATGGTAGTGTAGAGGGGGACGAATACACAGGTGTGGGGGTTGTCCATGGCATACCAGAATACGCCGCCCACTTCGTCGGGGACATCGCGGCGCGATTGCGAGGCGAATACGAAACCCGCCTGCTGGGTGGCGATGGGGCGTTCCCAGCCATAGGTTTTTCCGTCCACTTTCCAGGTCATGGGGCGCCAGCGGTCGGGTGCGCCGAAGGGGCCGGCCGACAGGTCACGGGTCATGTCAAAGGGTGTGCCCTCGTAGTGATCCCGGTGCAGGTTCATGACGTCACGCAGGTTGAGCTTGCGGTCCGGGCGGATCCACAACGGGTAGGGTTTGCCTTTGCCGCGCCCGTCGCTGTAGGCGGCGGACAGGTTCATGGATGGGGCGACACGGCGGAAAATGCTCCAGACGCGGCGTGCGGAATAGCGGACCTGTTCTTCCGTGGGGGGGCAATAGGCGTCGGCGAAGTGGAAGGGCTTGCCGGAATCCGGATCGTAGTACCCTTTTTCGATCGCGAACTCGATCACGTTCTTTGAATAGCGGCAGTTCTCCGGGTCATTCAGGGGAAAGGTGCCGATCCGGGCCATGTTGGCGTGTGCGGACACCATGCCGTCGGGCAGGCGCAACGCCACCCAGACTGCGCCCCTGCCGCCGGGACCGGTACCGACCATTTCCATGATCCACGCCTCGTTCTTATCGGCAATGGAGAAAGACTCGCCGCTGCTGGAGTAGCCATGCTTTTCCACCAGGTCCGTCATTACGGTGATGGCTTCGCGGGCGGTGCGGGCGCGTTGCAGCGCCAGCAACATCAGCGGATAGTAATGCATCATGGCCTTGCGGTTCACCAGTTCCAGGCGGCCGTCAAAAGTGGTTTCCCCGATCGCGAGCTGATGCTCGTTCATGAGCCCGACCACCTTCCAGGTATGGGCGACCTGGGGGATCTTGCCGATTACGCCGCGAAATCCGCGCACATCCAGCATGGATCCCGGTTCATGATCCGCGGCGGGAATGATATTCAGGCGGGGATGGAATTCGCCGTCGCAGGAGTAGGTAATGATGCAGGAGCCGTCTGCTGCCGCACCGCGGGTGACCAGGATCGAGGTGCAGGGGAAAAGCTGCAGCGACCCGAACAGAAATAATGCGGCGGTCCAGGCGCGCCATTGGTTTACGGATTTACGGTTCATGGGCGTATTCCTCCTGAATGGGTCCGGGTAAGGCCGGCAGAAGGTAATACGCAAGCGCGGCCGCCGCGGTTTTCAGCTTCTCCCGCCGGACTCGTGGGGGGGATCTGTGTGGCGGGTGCTGATCCCGGGAAGTGCCTATCTGCGACGGATCACCACGAAAGAGATGTCATCCTGCTGGGTGCCGCTTTCGCGGCGGATCCATTCCCTGAGTGCAACGGCGATCGTGTCCGCGGTGGCATCGGGCATGGCTTTCAGCATGTCGGTGAACGCAGCGGGAAAGATCGCTTTTCCTTGCGCATCGCTCAGGTCGGTCAGGCCGTCGGTATAGAGCAGCAGGAGGTCTCCGGGGGCCATGAGGCGCAATTCGCTGATGCGGTATCCGTCCTTGAATCCCAGCGGGCTGGCGGCCGCCTGGATGTCGACCTCTTCGCGTCGCGGCATGAGCCCGATGGGCGGGTAGGTGCGGATGGCGCTTTGCGGGATATCCATGAAGCGTCCGTACAGGCGGGAAAAAATAATCGGCGGGGGATGCCCGGCGGAGATGAAACGAAACGTACCATCGGCGTAGATTTCGCCGTAGATCATGGTCAGGAAATCCCCGATGCTGGATGAATTAAAGAAACGTGTGTTGATGATTTCAAACAGGTTGGGTGTGATTTCACCGAAAATCTTCAGCTCATAAAGGGCGCCGGTAAGAAAGGCCTGGTGCAGCATGCCCACGACAAACGCGTCGGAAATGTCGTGGCCGCGCACATCGGCGACCAGAACTCCGGCTTTGCGGCGGTTGGTTTCGAGGCGTTGGCGCCATTGATCCCGGCGGTGGGCTAAAAAAGCGTCCAGGCCGGCACGTTCTTCGCGCGCCAAGTGGGTTTGTCCGGCTTCTTTTTGCCACCAGTCTTCTTTTTCCCGCTGCAACGCGTCCAGGTTGTAGCGGCGGTTGAAGTCAATGTAGATGATATGATCTCCGCCGACCCCGTCCGCTCGCGGCAGGGTGATTCCCGCGACCTCGATTTCGTCCAGGCGCGGAACTTCGCCGGGGCTGGGTTTGATGGGGCGCAGGCGCTCCACGATACTTGCGGTCAGGGCGTCACGGGGCGATTTTGCGCTCGGGTTCATGCGGGCTCCTGAAAACGGGTTCGGTCACACATGGAACCATACTACAATCATGTATGGATTTCGTAAAGGGTTTTCGGGGGCTTGAGTCTGTGGCCGGGTTGGGGTACCATTCGGCATTACATGCCCGCAGGCAACCAGGAGGCGAAATGACGGAGCGCACGTTTGGAGCGGCGATCATCGGCGGCGGCATCGTGGGCGTGGCTACGGCCATGGCCTTGAGTGGTACGGTTCGAGGCGGCGTGGTGGTCCTGGAAAAAGAGGATCGCCTGGCCGCTCACCAGACCGGCAACAACAGCGGCGTGATCCATTCCGGTTTGTATTATCGCCCCGGCTCCCTGAAGGCGCTCAACTGCACAAAGGGGAGGGAAGCCCTCTATCGCTTCTGTGAGGAGAACGGCATCCCCCATCAGCGCTGCGGCAAATTGGTCGTGGCCACGAAAAAGTCCGAGCTCCCCGCGTTGGAACGCCTGGCTGAACGGGGCGAAGCCAATGGCCTGACGGATATGCGGCGCCTGCGCGAAGTCACGGAATTGCGGGAGTATGAACCCTGCGTGGACGGGATCGCGGGGTTGTGGGTTCCCCAGACCGGGATTGTGGACTATCATGCGGTCACGGACGCCTTTGCGCAGCAGGTGCGGCGGCGGGATGGCGAAATCCGTACCAACACGCGCTTTATCTCCCGGAGCGTGGAGCACGGCATCCAAATCCTGGAAACCACGCAAGGGACGATCCGCTGCCGCGCCCTGGTCAATTGCGCCGGACTGCAGTCGGACCGTGTGGCCCGGGCCTGCGGCGTGAACCCGGCTTTGCGGATCATTCCCTTTCGTGGTGAGTATTACGTGCTTCGTCCGCAGCGCACCTCTCTGGTCAACGGCCTGATTTATCCCGTGCCCGACCCGAATTTTCCTTTCCTCGGCGTGCATTTTACGCGCCTGATCAACGGCGGTGTGGAAGCGGGACCGAACGCGGTGCCGGCATTCCGGCGTGAAGGATATCGCAAGCTCGACATATCCATCCGTGATATGGTGGATACGTTCTTGTATCGCGGCTTCATGCGCATGGGGATGCGCCACCTGGGCATGGGAATGGGGGAAATGTGGCGATCCTGGGTGAAGCCGGCGTTTGTGGCCTCGCTGAAGCGGCTGATCCCCGAAATATCCGCGGCGGATGTCACCCGCGGCGGTGCCGGGGTGCGGGCCCAGGCGTTGGAAGCGGATGGTACATTGGTGGATGATTTCCGTATCGTGGAAGCCCCCGGCATGGTGCATGTGCTGAATTCGCCGTCTCCTGCGGCCACCGCCTCGATTACCATCGGGGAAACCATCGCCGCGCGGGTAATGGAACAAATGAAGTTGAAAAGTTGAAGAGTTGAAAAGTTGAAGAGGGAAG
>DBFQ01000087.1 GCA_002294665.1 Candidatus Aminicenantes bacterium UBA876 | reverse complement strand
CCCGGTTAACTCAAGAGGATACCACCATCACTCGGACTTCTTCGCGCCATCACCGATCCTGAAGTTTCCTCATCACAGCCCTCCTGGATACCTCATCACCAAACTTCTTGTTCGTTACGGCTTTTTCACTTTCCACTTTTCACTTNNCTTTCGACTTTCGACTTTCGACTCAGTTGCCCCTTGCTCCCCGTTTTCTGTCCGGGTACAATTCAACCATGAAATCACCGGTTACTTTGCTGGGAGCGGGCCTGCTGGGAACCGCGACCGCGGAACGGCTGCTGGAACTGGAATATCCGCTGACGGTTTTCAATCGCAGCGAAGAAAAAACCCGTGGCTTGAAGCGCAAAGGCGCCAAGATCGCCTCCTCGGCCGAAGCCGCGGTCGTTGCCACGCATCGAATCATCCTGATGCTGACCGACTTCCCCGCCATCTCGGAGGTCCTGGACGAAGTGCCCCCCGACGCGTTGCGTGGAAGGGCGATCATCCAGATGGGGACCATCTCTCCGGATCAGAGCCGCTCGCTCGCCGAACGCGTCGGTGCTTCCGGCGGAGAATACCTGGAAGCGCCGGTCCTGGGGAGCCGGCCGGAAGCCCGCAAAGGCCGCCTGCAGATCATGGTGGGCGCAACCGCGGACCAGTGTGAACGTCACCGCGATCTGCTGGATGACCTGGGACGTTCCGTCACCCTTTTCGGTGAAGTGGGTGCCGCTTCCGCGGTCAAACTCGCGCTCAACCAGTTGATCGTTTCCCTGACCGCGGCATTCGCACTCAGCCTGGCTTATGTCCAGAAACAAGCACTGCCGGTCGACGCGTTCATGGAAATTCTGCGCGACAGCGCCCTGTTTGCACCCACATTCGACAAGAAACTGAAACGCATGCGGGAACGGGATTTTTCCAATCCCAATTTCCCCCTGCGCCACCTGCGCAAGGACCTGCGCCTGATCATGCGCGACATGAAAGAGAAGGGCCTGGAAGTCTCTTGCCTGGAAAGCCTCGACCGCCTGCTCTCGGATGGTCTCAACCAGGGCCTGGGCAAGCAGGACTATTCCGCCATCTACAACATCATCCATCCGCAATGATGCCGCTGTCGGCAGGGAACGCCCGATTTTTCCCCGGCTTCATCTATGGCCGCCCCCCCTTGATCATGAACGCCCGCGGTAGGATTGCTGTTCCGCATGTACTATAATAACCACAATGGCTGATGCAAGTGGCGTTTCTTTTATCGTTCCCTGTTTCAATGAAGTCGGAGCCATCGAAAAAACCATCCGCGACCTTTATGAAAGCCTGGATTCTACCGGGGTGCCGTTTGAGATCCTGGTAGTGGACGACGGCTCCACCGACGGAACCACGGAAATCCTGCGCGAATTGGCCATGGACCGGGTGAGCGTGATTTTTCATGAAGGCAATCAAGGCTACGGGGCCGCCATCAAGAGTGGTATCCGCCGGAGTCGCTATGATCGGGCCGGCATCATCGACGCGGACGGAACCTACCCGGCGGAGAGCGTGCCCGAATTGTTGGCACATATTACGGGGAACGATATGGTGACCGGAATTCGCACCGGCGATGTCCGCGCGGTGCCCCTGCTGCGCCGGCCGGCAAAATGGTTCCTCAACCGCTTCGCTTCCTACCTGGTCAAGAAGAAAATCCGGGACGTCAACTCCGGCCTGCGCGTATTCCGCAAAGATGTGGTCATTCGCGCCTGGCATATCTTCCCCGACGGCTTCTCTTTTACCACCACCATCACCCTGCTCTGCGCCCTGGAAAACCTGAAGGTAAAAACCATTCCCGTGGATTACCGCAAACGCAAGGGCAGATCGAAGATCCACCCTTTGAAAGACACCTACAATTTCTTTCTGCTGCTGATGCGCATCACCATGCTGTTCAACCCCCTGCGCATCTTCATGCCGATCGCGATTACCACTTTCATTTTTTCCCTGGGATCTCTCGCGCGCGATATCATCATCCTGAACCTGACGGACACCACGGTGCTCCTGTTCCTGTTTTCCGTGATTTTCCTGATGATCGGACTGCTGGCGGACCTGATCAACAAGCGGATCCGCTGAGATCAACAGATGCGGCTGAAAGCGAAAGAGATGGCCGAAAGAATCACCCGGCACGCGTTTACACGCTATGCGCTGCTCGGTGGCGGCTCACTGCTGCTGACCTTGTTTTTTACCTGGCTGTTGACGGATCAGTGTGGTCTTTTTTACCTCTGGAGTTACATCATTGTCCTGGGCGCGGTTGTGGTGGTCAACTTCATCGCGGCATCCCGTTTTGTGTTCCATACCGGCAACCATCACGGCCGCAGGTTTGTATACTACATCATCAGCCTGGGTTTGCTTTACCTGGCCGACGTAATGCTGGTGCGATTCCTGACCGCGTCACTGGGCCTGTTCTATCTGACATCCGCCTTGTTTGCCCGGGTTTTCTTTTTTCTGCTCAAGTACGTCTATTACAGGCGTGTCCTGTTCAATCCCGATTCCTTCCTGTATACCGAGAAGATGAATGGCTGATTTCCTGCTTTCCGCGCTGTGGACCTTGTTGACCTTGACCGCCGCCGCCGGATTCGGGGCGGCCGTTTCCCGGCGCCACGGGATCGCTGCGCTGGAATACCGGGTGATTTCAATCGCGTTGGGTCTGGGGCTCATCGCCATGCTCACCCTGGGAATCGCGGCGCTGCGCCTGCTGCACCCCGTTGCGTTTTATGCCGTCCTGGCCACAGGCAACCTGCTGCTGGTTTCAAGCATAAAATCAGCGGGGCCGGAATCCTCGTCGCCTCATGTTCGACGCCCGTTTTTACCACTTGTCCCATTTCTTGCCGCGAACCTTTTTTACTGCTTTTTCCCACCCACCTTTTACGACTCGATGGTATATCACCTGGCCGTTCCCAACCTCTACCTGATGAAAGGCGGGCTCGTGCCCTGGGCAACCAACTTCAACGCCAGCCTGCCCTTGAACGGAGAAATGCTCTCGCTGTTCGCATTGATGAACCAGGGGCTTTTCGTGCCCAAATTGATTTCACTGGCCGCAGGCGTGTTGATCGCCCTGCTGCTGATTTCCTGGTGCAGAGATTCGTTTTCGAAACAATTCGCCTTCCTGCCCGCCCTGGCGTTCATCTCGCTACCCCAGGTCAGTTTCCTCCTGGCCTCGTCAAAACCGGACATGGTGGGAATGCTCTTTTTACTGGCCGGCATCCGCCTGTATTTCCTGTACTTGGAGAAAACCGCGAAAATCTCCCACCTGCTGACGGCCGGCGCCCTGTTCGGCCTGGCCGTGGGGACCAAGTACACGCTCGCCTTCTTCCTGGCGGCGTTTTTCCTTGCCGTTATATGGCTGGGGAAAAAAAGTTTTGCTGAGCGCTTGAGATCGGTATTGCTGATGGGCGTCATGGTAATCGTGCTGATGACGCCATGGTTTGTCAAAAACCAGGTCCACATGGGAAACCCGGTTTACCCGTACCTGAACCAGCTTTTCCAGAATGAAAACTGGGACGACAGCCAATCGGAAATGTTCGCCACGGTGATCAGCCGGGGGAAAAACAAACCGTTGTTCGACTACATCTATTTTCCCTTCAAAGTATTTTTTCACCCCTACAGCTACGGCATGACCGCGGTGTGGGGATTGCTGTTCCTCTTTCTCCTGCCGTTGGTGTTTTTTCAGCGCGGTCACGCGACCGGGCGGATTCTTCTGGCCGCCGCGGGCATCGCCTACGTATTGTTGCTCTTTTTCGCCATGGTACCGCGCTACTTCCTGCCGGTTTTTTTGCTGCTGGCCCTGCCCGCAGCCCGGGGCGCCGTAGTGGTCACACAAAAATCAACCCTCATCAGGCGCCTGGCTGTGCCTGTGCTGGTTTTTGCCGCTTTCTACAACCTGGTATTCGCCGTCACTCTGCAGGACCGCTATTTTCGCGGCATTCCTTTTGTCCGCTCGGCCCTGGCCGGTGAGTTCAAGGGCAGGAAAGCCAATTACCTCTATGCCCTGCCCTATTTTGCCGGGGTGGAGTACATGAATCAGAACTTGAAGACCGGAGACAAGGTGGCATTCCTGGGCGAAGACCGCACCTTCTACCTGAAAAAAGATTTCCTCGCCTGTTCGTTCGCCGACCGCCATCCCCTGCTCGACCTGCTGCGGGAAAGCAACGATTTTACAGATTTTTCCCGAAACGTGCGCGCGCTGGGCGTCACGCACATATTCTATTCCGCAGCCGGGCTCGAGCGCCTGGGAAAACTGTCGCTACTGTACCGCCTGGATGCCTTTTCCAGGCAAAAATTGAACGATTTCCTCGGGCGTTTCCCGGTTCTTTATCAGTACACCAACTATACCCTGTACGAGATCCCGTCCAATGAAACCCGACCCTGAAATCTCCGAGAAAGACCGCGAGCTTTTCGACCGCATCGCCTCGGAATACGAGCGCAAGGATTTGTCGCGGGGCGCTGCACGGGCTCGGCGTTTGCGGCTTACGCAGACCCTGCGCAAAGTGCCGTCGGCGGCGGCGCCCCACCTGCTGGAAGTGGGTTGCGGAGCCGGATACGCGGCACGATACCTGCAGGGGCGGTACGCGTCCTACACCGGCATCGATCATTCAGGCAAACTGATCGATATCGCCCGCCAACGCCACCCGGGCGAAAACATCCGCTTTATCCACACGGACCTGATGGATTTCTCGCCGGGAAAAACCTTTGACCTGGCGCTCATGATCGGCGTGCTTCACCACCTGGAAGATATTCCGGCAGCGGTACGGAAAGTCCGCGCATTGTTGAAGCCGGGAGGTTACTTCGTGGTCAACGAACCCCAGCCCGCCAATCCGCTGATTTCATTCCTGCGCTGGATCCGCAAGCGCGTGGATCCCGGCTATTCCCGCGACCAGCGTGAGTTGCCCCGGCGCGAAATTGAAGCGGTTTTCCGGCAGGCGGGTTTTTTGAATATGCGCTCGTTTCCCCAGGGATTTCTGTCCACGCCTTTCGCCGAAGTCCCCCTGGAACCCGGCTTCCTCTTCAATCCCGTCATCTCGGCCGTGTGCCTGGCGGACCGGACGTTGGAAAAAATCACGGGATCACTCTTCGCCTCCCTGGCCTGGAACGTGATTGTGATTGCTGAGAAGCCCTGATCCGCGAGCGGGTTAAAGCCGGTTTCAGTGAAGCGTGGTCACAAAGCGGGAGGGATCATAGCCGCGGGCACGCAGGGTTGAACGGGCCCGATCCCATTGCTCCGGAGTCAACCGCGGTTCACGCGCCAGGATCCAGCCGTACTTGCGTTCAGGCTCCCCCACCAGGACCCAACGGTATCCGGAATCCAAGCCGATGATCCAGTAATTTCCCCAGAACAGGCGGACACCCAGCAGGTTGACGAAACTCACTTTCAGCTTCGCGTTGGTGGCCGCATCCACCACCCTGGCCAGTCCGCGCGAAACCGATTCGTCGCCGTCCTTTTGCGTACAGCGGTTGACCACGGTCACGCGGCCGTCCGGCCGCAGGGCATACTCGGCCGTGGTGTTCCGGGCGCACTTGCGCTGAAAACGATTGGGGATTTTCGCGATCTCGTACCAGCGCCCCATGTAGCGTTCCAGGTCGACCTTTTCAACCGTTTCCAGGGA
>DBFQ01000035.1 GCA_002294665.1 Candidatus Aminicenantes bacterium UBA876 | reverse complement strand
GTCATGCGCCTGATCGTTGTGGCAAAGCAGGGGTTGATCGAATTGCGCAGACTGCTGCATCCCCAGGCGGTGATTCCCCTGAAACTGGGAAAGCAGGTTATTCCGCGCCAGGTGGTTCATGCCATCACCGGTTTTTTCCTGTTATACGTCGGCTTGTTTGTGATCGTGTCGATTGTCATGACGACCCTGGGGCTGGACCTGCTCACCGCCATCGGCGCTTCCGCTTCATGCATTGGGAATATCGGCCCCGGCCTGGGGCTGGTGGGGCCCACCGACAACTACGCGTTTCTGCCCGGGATCGGCAAAATGATCCTGGCCTTNNCAACTTTCCAACTTTCCAACTCTCCAACTCTCCTCACACATAAAAAAGCAGGCGATGCGCGGCTTCCAGTTTGCGGGGAATATCCAGGTGCTGCGGACAGTATTCCAGACAGGCGCCGCAGTTGGTGCAGGCATCTCCGCGCAGGGGCAGTTCATGGTACAGGATACGCGCCTTGCGCCAATCCTGGTCGTCAACGGCGTAGCGTTCAAAACGCAGGATCTCCGCGATGGGAACAAGCGCGGGGCAATGGGGTTGGCAAAGTGTGCACAGGCGACAGGCGTTGCGGTCCGCCGCCGCGATCATCAGTTCCAGCGCTTTGCGGTCGCCCGGGCGCAGTTTCTTGCCGGCCCCCGCGCAGGTCTGGGAAAACTCCTCCAGGGTGCGGGTGCGGATCACCACCGCATCCAGCTTTGTCTCCGTGGTCAGCCAGCGCACCAGCGCGTTGAAGGGGTTTGTTTCAGCCGGAAGTTGAGAAACAAATTCGCTGTCGTCCATCATGCGCCCGATCCCGCGGGCGGTTTTCATGGCGATGGTGCCGAAGCCTTTGCGCCGGGCCAGCTCCATGAACCGGTCCATTTCCGGATCGGCGCCATAGGAGTAGATGAATTGGGCATGTTCGAACCATCCATCCTCCATGACCGCGGTGAGCACTTCGGCCGCGCTTTCTCCTCCCGGGACCCGCGCGTTGCCGGCATATCCGTGCTGAGAAAGGCAGAGGTGCCGGACCAGCCCGGCTTTCTTCAGGCGCTCGAAGGCACGGACAAACGCGCGTTCGCTCTTCAACTCCCTGACGTTGTGGTAGCCGTAGTGCAATTGCATGTCATCGAAATAACCCAGGCCGGTTTTCTCCAACGCGAGTTTGACGTAGGCCACGTGTTCTTCTTCGTCAAAATGACCGGTGTAATGGTTGCCGCCGACCCGGTCTACGGTGACCTGGCAATAATGGGCATCACGGTTTTTCGAAATCGACTCCGGCGTACGCGTGCCCATCCAGCGGTTGGCCTTGTGCCAATAGTTCATGCCGCACAGAATTCCGGCTTCAGCGACCGTTGCTTCCATGTCGCCGGCACCGATGATGATGGAAACTTCGCGGTTGCTGGACCCCAGCCGGACCCTTGGGAGTTTGCCGACCTTGCGGGCCGCTTCGATAATGGGCCCGGATTGTTCTCCGGCCGCTTTCGCTTCGAGATCCCTGGCCAGCAGCGCTCCGAACGCGGCGGATGACAACTTGAGAACATTGCGGCGCGATATCGACTTCTGCTCGCTCATCTTCACCTCCAATCTGCAGCAGGACCGCGAACGGAGGCAAACGCCCGGCCGCTTCGGTCACTATTGTTATGGGGTTCCGGCGCGGTTTTGTCAATTGCCGGGTTTCAGCCGGGGCGGCGAACGGATTTCCGCCGCCCCGGGAGACGATAACAGGGTTCAGTCTGTCTGGAAACTCAGGCCCGCCATGACACGGGTCCCCGGGGCCGGGTAACCGTACACTTCGGCGTAGTCGGAGTTGAACGCGTTGGTCATGCGCGTGTTTACGGATAACTGGCGGGTGAGGGCTACCCGGGCATGAAAAGAGAAAGTATTGAAAGCGGGGCTTGTCACCACGGGGGCGATCCAGTCCAGTTCGTTGTAGTCCAGGCGTTTGCCCACGTAAGTCATCTCGCCGCCCAGGCTGAAACGGTGACGGGTCCAGTTGAAACCGACCGATAACGCGTGCTCGGGACGCCTCAGTAACTGGCGGTTGTATTGGTTGTCCTGCGTGTGCAGCCAGGTCCAGGCGGTGCGCAACTCCAAATCCGGGGCTGGTTGGAAAGAGGCGCTGATTTCCATTCCCCGGATCACGGCCTGGTTCAGGTTGGTATATCTCCAGGTCAGCGGGGAGTAGCCGATCAGGTTTTCGTAGCGGGTATCAAAGGCGACGATTCCCAGTGTCACCCTGTCCATGTAAATGTCCGCGCCGATTTCCAGTGAACGGCTGGTTTCGGGATTCAGGCCGGGATTTCCCCACATGGGGTTCAATCGTTCGGGTAATGTGGGAGCGCGGAAGCCTTCTCCCCATGACGCCCGCAGCTTGATCTGACGGGTGACCAGGAAGGATATGCCCAGCTGGGGCGACCAGGCGGCCTTTACGTCGCTGTACTTGTCCATTCTCATGTTCAGGGTAACCAGGAAATCTCCCAGCTCCAGGTTGGTGCCGGCGTAAGCGGAAAAATAGCCGCCGTTCTCGTTGTCCAGGTCCAGCGTGTCGCCCGTCTGGTTGAGGATGGTGTGGGAGGCCGCGTCCAGGCCCGTCCGGAAATGCCAGCCCGGAAGGAAGCGCCCGGTCACGGAAACCTCCGCTTCGTTCACCTGCGAGCGGTTCCTGTAGAAAGGGCTCCAGGTGTCATCCGGGTCATTGAATTCATAGGTATTCGTGTTGTGGGAGAGTTGCAGCTTCACTTGGGTGTGCTTCCCGGCCGTCCAGGTGACGGGCAGGGCGGCCATGAAACTGCTCTGGTCGTAATGCCGGTTGGGCGAAGGCATGCCCATATAGCTGGGGATGCCGCTGGAGGCGGTGTGAACAAATACC
Organism: Candidatus Aminicenantes bacterium UBA876; assembly: GCA_002294665.1. Classification (GTDB taxonomy): domain Bacteria; phylum Acidobacteriota; class Aminicenantia; order UBA2199; family UBA2199; genus UBA876. The sequence goes on along the minus strand of DBFQ01000035.1, from coordinate 19,317 downwards.
TGCACGGCCGCTTCCAGGTTGCCCCGTGTGTACGCGGCACGTACGCCGGCACCGTGATTGTCGAATTCGTCGTTCTGCATGGCATCGTTGTAGCGGTTCAGGTCGGCGTTCAGGGAAAGTCGCCAGTGGCCGAAGCGGCCGGCGGCATGGACCCCGCTCTGCCAGGAGCCGTGGCTGCCAAATCCCGCCGATGCGCTCACACCATCGTGCATGCGGGTGGAAAGATTCACCACGCCGCCCATGGCGTTGGAGCCGTACAAGCTTCCCAGGGGGCCGCGGACGATTTCCGCCCGTTCCAGCAGGCTTGAGGAAATCATGGCCAGGTTCAGGCCCAGGGAACTCGACGGGTCACTGATCTTGACGCCGTCGATAATGAACAGGGTCTGGTTGACTGCGGCTCCGCGGGCGAAGGCGTAAGCCATCTGGCCGTAGTGGCCGCCGTTGAGCAGCAGAAATCCCGGGGTGCGGTTAAAGATTTCCTTTAAGCCCTGGCCATTGGGTATCTGCGGGCCGGTTTCATGTACCGTGACGCTTTGAACCACCCGGTTCAGGGCGACGTTGCCGACGACTTCCACGGTTTCCACAATAGCCGGGGAATCGGTATCCTCCGGTTTTTTTTCTTCCGCCGCCGGACCGGGTGCGGCCAGGCACAGGGCCGCCACCAAGAAGAGATACTTTGGAAAAAACGTCATGTCTTCCTCCTGAAGATGATCTCGGAGGGTGTTGTCACTATCCATGAACCGCCCTCCGCGGTTGCATGGAACAGGCCACGGAGCGACAGGTCTTCCGGCTCCCAACAACCCGGCCGCCTTCCCGCCGGTTACGGCAGTGGCTGATGGCCGGGCCTCCGCGGCGCAAAGCCGCGGACGGCGATCAATCGCCGGTCGGATACGGCAGCGGGGGCTGCGGGCCCGGGGAGAATCGCTCCCCTGCCACTTCCCTGAACCGATCCGGGCGAAAATATGCTACGCCCCGGCCGCAAACTTGTCAAGGGCGGAGCGGGTTAAAGGCCTTGCTTGACTTTCTGCCCGCCGGTAGAGTAAATTATTGGAGAAAATGCACGCGAAGATTCCGGAAAAAGGCGATTTCGGCAAGATCTCGTCCCCGTCCCTGTTGCTTTACATCGCGGAGTCCGGTTTGACCGGAATTCTTTATGTGAAGCAGGAGGAAACCCTGAAGGCATTGCACTTTGACGGGGGCCGCCTGGTATGGGCCATATCGAATTCGGTTGAGGATAAACTGGAACGCATCCTGCTTGAAGGCCGGCTGGTAGACGAATTGACCTTGAATCGCCTGCGCCGTCAACAATCGGGAACCGCCCTGGGCAAGAGCCTGGTTGAAAAGGGGCTGTTGTCGGTAGAACAATTGGTGGAATGCACCCGGCTGCAATTCAAGCGCATCCTGGACGACGTGCTTGCCTGGACCCGGGGCGGCTTTCAGGTGATCGAGTCTCCCCCGCCCGAAAACCTGTTCAAGATGGACCTGGACATGGTGTCCATGGTGTTCAACTATGTCCTGGAGAACGTTTCCCTGGACCAGGTTCATCAGCGCATCCCCGATCTGAGCGTCCGTCCGCAATCGCGAGCGGATGAAGAACGGATCCAGGCCTTCAACCTCAGTCAGAAGAAGCGGGAGTTCCTGACTCATTTCAATGGCGGACAGAGCGTGGAGGAGATACTCTCGCGTTATGCTGATTCGCATCGGGATGCGTTGTTGAAAGTGGTCTACTTTTTTTTGCTGGCGGATCTGGTGCGTCTTCCCCATGATCCGGGGCCATTTGATTCTCAGGATATCGAGGTGCAACAGCCGGCGGAAGGCGCCGTTTCACGATCACCGTTTCCCGGGTTGGACATGGAAGCGGAAGGCATTGAGTCGGCGCCGACTTCAGTTGAGCGCGACATGGAAGTTCCGGAGGCGCTGGATGCGCCGGAAAGCCTTCTGGATCTGGATGTGGAATCCGCGGAACCGGCGCCGGATTTTTATTCATTCGCCGACGGCCTGGATCGGGACAGAGAGCAGGACCTGATTGGGTTGTCTTCGAATCCGGATTTCCCGGGAGCGGAAGATGAAAGCCCGGGCTTCACGGTTTCCGCCATAGATGAGAACGCGCTAGAGCCGGATTTCCCCGTTTCCGGAGCCGGGCCGGCTGAAGTGAATGTGGATGATATGATTAAACGGGAAACCCGCCAGGGCAGGCAACTCAACCTGTTGCTCTTGATGATTGTCGCCATCCTGGTCACCGGTGGCAGCATATTTTTATTGCTGACATCGGGTCACAAGGACATTCCCGCAACGGTTTCCGCCGTAAAGAAAGAAACGCATACAGAAAAAAAACCCGCGAGCCCGCCCGTTGATGCAGAAAAAAGAACGCGGAGTGCGGAAGCGGCGGTTTCCACCGCTTCCAGGGGTGATCATGATCCGGTGACCCGGCCGGCTGGAACCGGTCCGCGCGCAGAACGGCAGGCAAGTGAAAAAAAACCTGTGCCGGCAGTTGCCGGAAACGACTCCCCACCAGCCGCGCAATTGCTGCGCAGTGGACGCTATCTGGACGCGGCCAGGGTGTGGCGTACCGCCATGTCCGGAAATATGAACGGGTTTTCCATCCTGCTCGAACTGGATTGCCTTACCGCGTCGGTTGCCGCCGCGTTCAAACGCATTCACGAGCCGGAGAAATTCTTTTTGTTGCCGCGGGACCGCGATGGCCGCACCTGTTTTCTGGTCATGTGGGGACGGTTCAACAGTCAGGCGGAAGCTGAAAAAGCCTTGAGCGGACTGCCCGCTTATTTCCGCAGACAGGATCCTCCCGCCAAGGTGGTTGACCTGGCTGCGTACCGTTGATCCGCTTTTGTACAGAGAGGAAAATTAATTCATGCCGAAAAGCAGTAGTTGGCTGGATGTTGCCGACGTGGCCCGATTGCTGCAGATCCCGGTAGTCAAGGTACAGCGCTGGGTTCATCAGGGAAAGATTCCCTGCAAGTTCACCCGCGAAGGGGTCCGTTTCCGCAGCGAGGAATTGTCGGCCTGGGCTCGTTCCCATGAACTGGCCATGGCCCGGCCCTGTTCGCCGGAGGAAGGCTGCATGGACGAAGATACCCTGTTGACGCAGGCTTTGACTGCGGGCGGGGTGATTTTCGATCTGGAAGGCAGCGATATTTATCTGGTTCTGGACGCCGTATCCAGGCATTTGCGCTTTGAGTTCGCAATGCCCCCGGAACGGATTCTGGAGGAATTACTGGCCCGGGAAGAATTGGCTTCAACCGGAATCGGTCGCGGTGTGGCCATTCCCCATCCCCGCAACATGTCCGCGATCAAGGTGAGCCGGCCCCAGGTGACCCTGTGCTACCTGCGCCAGGCTGTGGACTTTGCCGCCGTGGATGGTCGTCCGGTGGATCTCCTCTTCGCCATGTTCAGCCCGGACAGTCGCACCCATCTGGGCCTGTTGTCGCGATTGGGATGCCTGTTGCGTCGCGAGCATTTTCTTTCCGATCTGCGTGGCTGCAGGTCGGAGGGTGAAGTCATGAACGTTGTCCGCAAAGCGGAAAAGGCAATTCGCTTGCAGGCGGACGGGCCGGAGTAGGTCGTGTCTTCCCTGCGGCAGCAAATCAGCAATCTTGACCATCGCATCCAACTTGTATTGATCGGGGTAGTGGTCGGGGTTTTCAGCGGGTTTGCGGCGCTGGGGTTGAACCTGGCCCTGAATACAGTTCCCCGCTGGCTTTCCCGTTTCAAGGGGCAGGCATTGTACTGGATTCTACCCGCGATCGGGATCCTGTCGACCGTGGTGTTTCTGCGCCACCTGGTGCGGGACCGCTCCGGGCATGGTGTACCGGAAGTCATATTCAGCGTCAGTGCCCGGGGCGGCCGCATGCCCAGGTCCTCGGTATTTTCCCGGCTGGTAGCCAGTTTCCTGACTATTTCAAGTGGGGGTTCGGCCGGACCCGAAGCTCCGGTGGTAATATCGGGAGCCGGTATCGGCTCCAACCTGTCTGCGTGGCTGCGCTCGAATGATCGTATCCGTGTCGCGGCAACGGGGTCGGGGGCGGCCGCGGCCATTGCCGCTATTTTCAACGCGCCGGTTACCGGGATCATATTTACCATGGAAGTGATCCTGGGGGAGTGGGCCCCGGTCAACATGCTGCCTGTCGCCATCGCTTCCGTGACCGGCACCGAGATCAGCCGTATTTTTCATGGCAATCAGATTCCTTTCCGCCATCGTCCCCTGCAGGTCGGGCTGGCGGATATCCTTTCCGTTGCCGCCATGTCCATTCTGGTGGCATTGTTTGTCATCCTTTTCATTCGGGCACTGAAAGCGGGTGGACGGATCTTTGCGCGGTGGTTGCCCAACCACATGATGCGTGCGGTTGTGGGAGGATTGCTGGTGGGCGTCGTGGTAGTGATTTTCCCGGCGGTAAGGGGCGAGGGTTACCATCAGGTGCGCGCACTTCTGGATGGAGGAGAAAGCCAGGCCCTGGCCTTGACGCTGGTCCTGGTCCTGATGAAGATTGTCGCAACCGCGTTGACACTGGGCTCCGGCGGCTCCGGGGGTGTCTTCGCCCCTTCACTCGTGATCGGCGCACTCACGGGCTACCTGTTTCATGGCGTGATGTGTATGCTGTTCCCGGCCACGGTTTTTGCGGATGGTCCCATGTACGTTCTGGCCGGTATGGCCGGAACCATCAGCGGCACGTTGGCCGCTCCGTTGACGGGGATTTTCCTCATTGTGGAAATTACCGGGGGTTACGATGTGATCCTGCCGTTGCTGGTGGTTTCATTCCTGACCTATACCCTGGTTCGCCTGGCGGAACGTCACTCCATTTACCAGTACGAACTGGCTGAGAGGGGCCAGTTGCTGCGTCCGCGTACGGACGCGCGTATCCTGGCCGAGATTCCCATGACCGAATTGCTTGAGCGGGACCTGATACCGGTCTATCCGGACATGCCGCTGGCAAAGTTGATTCCATGGATCCGTCGCTCACGGCGCAATCATTTCCCGGTTGAGGATCGCAGAAGCGGACGTTTTCTGGGCATGATCAACTTTGCCGATATCAAGGAGTTTCTTTTTGACGATGCCCTGGCGCAGACCGTGCTGGTGGAAGAAGTGATGCGCTCCGACGGGCCGATTGTGGGCCCGGACGAGTCTTTGCCGCAGGTGCTGGCTTTGTTCGACCGTACCGGTGCCTGGAGCCTGCCCGTGGTGCAGAACGATCGTTTCCTGGGCCTGATTTCCAAGTCCACGCTGCTGGACCATTACCGCAAAGAGCTCAAGGCGGAAACCGAGTTGTAGGCGGAGGGGGGGATAGGGTTGGGAAGTTGGGNNGAGTTGGGGAGTTGGAGAGAAGGTGGCAGGTATCAGGAGTCAGGGAGACCCTGAATAAGGAATAAAGAAGAAGGAATAAGGCAACCGTGTTTCCTCCCGTAACCGCCCAAACGGCTTCAGCCGGACGGTGATGGGGAAAGCTGGAGTCCGGTGATGAAGTTACCTGCCGAACTGTGATGCAGAAACTTCCTGGAGCTGTGATGGATGGCGCGTTGCCTCCTGCCGCCTGTCAAATTGTTTCGCTTCCGTGTATTCCGTGGTTGATTATGCAGTACTTTTTTTTGAATTTTGAACATTGGAATTTTGAATTTGTTCGGGATTTGGAATTTGGATTGAGTATCAGGTGACAGGAAGGCAGCAGACAGGAAGCGGGCGTAGAACCGGTCCCGGCTTTTCCATCACCGTTCAATCAGGTTCCTCATCACTAAAACTCCCCGCCGCTCCATCACTGGCACTTCCTGTTTCCATCACCGGGAAAAAGGGGAACCTGGCAAGTGGCGATTGGCAAGGGGCCGGGATTTCCTGCCTTCCTGTCACCTGATNNTTGTTGACATGGCGCCGAGATCCGGCGTATAATGGCGGCGCCTGCCGGAGTGGCGGAATTGGCAGACGCACCAGACTCAAAATCTGACGAGGAACAGCCCTCGTGAGGGTTCGAGTCCCTCCTCCGGCATGGCCCCCCTTATTTAAGCTTTTCCTTGATTTTTCGCTGTCGATGCGTTATCCTTACGCCTTTGATTCCCATCAACCTGACCAGCAGGAGAACGCGTTTGTCCGACAAGCGTACAACCGTATCCCATGACGGCGTCGTTGTCGATACCGGCGAAGGCCGCGTGCGGGTACGAATCACCAGCCAATCCGCCTGTGCGGCATGCCATGCCCGTTCTTTCTGCCCCGGGGCCGACACCAGGGAAAAAATCATTGACGCGCAGACCAGCGAGGACCTGAATTCCGGCGACGCCGTGGTCGTGACCATGCAGGAGCGGGCCGGCTGGCTCGCAGTGGCCGTCGCTTTTGTGGGACCTTTCCTGGTATTGATGCTTGCGCTGCTGGTGGTTCACGCGTTGACCGATGATGCCGTTATGGCCGGTCTGGCGGCCCTGGCCGCCCTGGTGCCCTATTTCCTGACGGTGTACGCCCAGCGGGGAAGGCTGGCTCGCCATATCGAGTTTACGGCCGAATCCAGGTTGAAATCATGATGCGAGGTGAATGGTGAATCCGGTAATTGTGTATTCCGTAGTGGTACTGGGATTGGTCGCCGCCGGTGCCGCCGTCATCCTGTTTGTGGTGGCCAGGAAGTTCAAGGTGGACGAAGATCCGCGCATCGATGAAGTGACCGAGCTGCTGCCGGGGGCGAATTGCGGCGGTTGCGGATACCCCGGCTGCCGCGGCCTGGCTGAAGCGCTGGTAAAGGCGGCGGACAAGGGCGACCTGGGTGGATTGATGTGTCCTCCCGGCGGCAATGCGACCATGGCGCGAATCGGGGAATTCCTCGGTGTGGCCGTCGAGGAATCCGCCCCGACGGTGGCCGTGGTCCGTTGCGGTGGCAGCCGTCAGCATGCGCCGGCCAGGCTGGAATATGACGGCCCGGAACGCTGTTCGATCGCCCACTCCCTGTTTGCCGGAGAAAGCGGTTGCGCTTACGGGTGCCTGGGACTGGGAGATTGTGTGGCGGCTTGTGATTTTGACGCCATCCACATGAACAGGGATACGGGATTGCCGGAAGTGGAAGTGGAAAAGTGTGTCAGTTGCGGGGCTTGCGTGACCGCTTGTCCCCGCCACCTGATCGAGATCCGCCCCCTGGGGAGAAAGGAACGCCGCGTATGGGTGGCCTGCATGAATCGGGAACCCGGCGGCACGGCCCGCAAAGCCTGCAAGGTGGCGTGCATCGGTTGCGGCCTTTGCGTAAAGGCCTGTCCGGAAAAGATCCAGGCGATCACGCTGAAAGACAATCTGGCCTATATCGATCCCGCCAAGTGTATCGCCTGCGGCCTGTGCATCCCGGTTTGTCCCACCGGCGCCATTCAGGCGACCTTTGAACCTCCGCAACCCAAACCCAAGCCGGCCGCCGAGGCATCGGTTCCCAGCGGCTCATGAGGACGGTACAAAGATGAGAATGAAAACTTTCCCCAAAGGCGGTGTGCATCCGCCCGAAAACAAGATATCCGCCGGTATGCCGATCCAGGTCCTGTCCATTCCTTCCCGGGTTCAGATTCACCTGGGGCAACACCTGGGCGCTCCCGCGGTGCCGGTTGTTGAAAAAGGAGACCGTGTGCGTGTGGGAACCCGGATCGGTGAAGGCCGATCTTTCATTTCCGCGCATGTGCACGCTTCGGTATCCGGAAAAGTCGTTAAAATCGATGATGTCATCGATGCTTCCGGTTACCGTCGCCCCGCCGTGGTGATCGACGTGGACGGCGATGAGTGGGAGCCTGGAATTGATCGTTCCACCGAGCTGGTTCCGGAGATCAAGGCGGACAGAGAGACCATCGTGGAACGTATCAAGGCCGCCGGTGTTGTCGGATTGGGCGGCGCGTGTTTCCCGACTCATGTCAAGTACATGTTTCCTGAAGGCAAACAGGCCGACACGGTGATTATCAACGCGGTTGAATGCGAGCCGTATCTGACTTCGGATCATCGCCTGATGCTGGAAAAAGCGGATGAAATCCTGGTCGGGGTACAGATCCTGATGAAAGCCGCGCAGGTGGAACGCGCCCTGATCGGTATCGAGGCCAACAAGCCCGATGCGATTGAAGTGATGTCGCGCAAAGCCCGTTCATTGCCCGGCATCGAAGTGGTTCCCCTGAAAGTGCAATACCCCCAGGGGGCGGAGAAACAGTTGATCAAGGCATTGCTGAACCGCGAAGTACCCAGCGGCCGCCTGCCTCTGGATGTGGGGTGCGTGGTCAACAACGTCGGCACGGCACTGGCGGTATACGAAGCCGTGCAGAAAAACAAGCCCCTGATGGAACGGGTCGTGACCTTTACCGGTCTTCACCTGCCGGCAATGGGGAATTTCCTGGCGCGTCTCGGCGTTCCAGCCTCGCAGATGGCGGCCGACCTGGGCATAGCCGATTTTGAAGCGACAGCCAAGGTGATCAGCGGCGGCCCCATGATGGGTAAAGCGATTTGCGGCCTGGATGTCCCCGTAACCAAGGGCACGTCGGGAATCGTGCTGCTGGCTGAGCAAGCCGCCCGGCGCCCGGCGGTTCAGAATTGCATCCGTTGCGGCCGTTGCGTGACTGCTTGCCCCATGGGACTCGAACCCTGGCTGTTGGAAAAACTTTCCCAGCTGGATCGATTCGAGGATTGCGAAGCCGCCGGAGCGGCGGACTGCATCGAGTGCGGTTCCTGTAGTTTCATCTGCCCGTCTTCCCGTCCCCTGCTGGATTACATTCGTCATGGAAAAGCCAATGTCATGCGCATTCGCGCCCAAAGGAGGCAAAAATGAGCCGCAACCTGGTGCTGTCTCTTTCCCCCCACGAGAAGGGCGGCGAAAGCGTGCAGAAAGTCATGTGGGGAGTGGTGATCGCGCTGTCTCCCGCCCTGCTGGCCTCATTTTACTATTTCGGCTGGAACGCCATGCGCGTTGTGGTGTTGGGAATGCTGTTCTGCGTGGGTACCGAGTACCTGGTGCAGACGTTCATGATGAAGCAGAAGTCCACGGCCCTGGACGGTTCAGCCGCAGTGACCGGACTGCTGCTTTCCTTCAACGTCCCCGCGTCGATTCCCTGGTGGCAATTGCTGGTGGGTTCGATTGTGGCCATTGCGATTGCCAAAATGGTTTTCGGCGGGCTGGGCAAGAATCCATTCAACCCGGCACTGGTCGGTCGAGCGTTCATGCTGGCGTCTTTTCCCGTGCACATGACGACCTGGCCGAAACCTTTGGAGAATGCCTGGTCATTTGGAGTAGACGCTGTGACGGCCGCCACTCCGTTGGGCCGGCTGTCCGAGGGAGGTGTCGCCGCGCTTCCCGAACTGGGAAGCCTGGACCTTTACAAGGACCTGCTGCTGGGACGGGTAGGGGGCTGCATCGGCGAAACTGCGGCGCTGGCCATCCTCATCGGCGGCGTCTACATGCTGGTACGCAAGATCATCACCTGGCATATCCCCGTTGTGTATTTGCTTTCACTGGCCGCGACCACGGGAATTTTCTGGTTGCTGGATCCAGGAAAATATGCCGATCCCCTGTTTCATATGCTGGCCGGAGGCGCCATGCTGGGGGCTTGGTTCATGGCCACGGATATGGTGACCAGCCCCATGACCGCGCGCGGGCAGGTGATTTTCGCGCTTGGCGGCGGAGTGATCTGCGGTCTGATCCGCCTTTTCGGCGCTTATCCGGAGGGATGCTCCTATTCCATCCTGATCATGAACGCTTTCGTGCCCTTGATTGATCGCGCATTCCCGCCGCGGCGTTTCGGCAGAGAGGTGAAGCATGGCTGAACGCAAGAAACTCCCCTCCACTTTTTTCAACATGGTGGCCGTGTTGACGCTGGTATGCGTGGTCTCGGCCCTGGCGTTGGGATTCACCTACTCCAAGACAAAGGACGCCATTGCTCAAGGCCGGATCAACAAGATCATTGAAGCGCTGAGAATCGTGCTGCCCGAGTTCGACAACAATCCTTACGAGGAAAGGTTCACCCGGGAATCCGCGCCCGGATTGATATTCTACCCGGCTCAGCGCGACGGCAAACGCGTGGGGACAGCGGTGCAAACCTATTCCAGCGAAGGTTTCGGCTCCGAAGACATTCGCCTGATGGTCGGATTCGACGCCATGGGCCGGATTATCTCCGTTTCGGTGCTGGGGCAGGCGGAAACGCCGGGACTGGGCACCAAGATGGAGGAACCCTCTTTCCGTGACCAGTTCAGGGACAAGGATCCCTCGGCTTTCAAGTTATCGGTGAAACAGGATGGAGGCGACGTGGACGCGATCACCGCGGCTACCATCAGTTCGCGCGCGTTCTGTGACGGCGTAAACAAGGCTTACTCCGCCCTGATGCAGGAGGCGCAGCAATGAAACTATGGCGAGAATTTTCCAAGGGGTTTTTCAAGGAGAACGCTGTTTTCGTGCTCCTGCTGGGGATGTGTCCGACCCTGGCGGTTACCGGTTCGGCGATCAACGGCCTCGGCATGGGGCTGGCCACCACCTCGGTACTGGTGGGTTCCAACCTGGTCATCGCCCTGCTCAAGCGCTGGATTCCCGACAAAGTCCGCATTCCCGTTTTCATCGTGATCATAGCTTCCTTCGTGACCATCATCGATCTGAGTATGGCCGCCTATCTGCCGGACCTGCACAAGGCGCTGGGGATTTTCATTCCCCTGATCGTGGTCAACTGCATCATCCTGGGAAGGGCTGAAGCTTTCGCTTCCAAGCATGGCGCGCTGGAATCGATGATCGACGGCTTGGGCATGGGCCTCGGTTTTGCCTTCGCCCTGACCCTGTTGGGGTCGGTGAGGGAGATCCTGGGTGCGGGCTCGGTGTTCGGCTGGTCATTTTTGCCGGAAGGCTCCACCACCATCCTGCTTTTTATCCTGTCGCCCGGGGCATTCATCACCCTGGGATTTCTGATCGCGCTGATCAACGTGATCCGGCGCCGTTTCGCCTGAGGAGGTAGACCATGAGCATATTCCTGATCATTGTCGGTGCGATTTTCGTCAACAACGTCGTGCTCATGCAGTTTCTGGGTATCTGCCCCTTTCTGGGCGTGAGCACCAGGGTCAAGACCGCTACGGGCATGAGCGCCGCGGTCTTGTTTGTCATGACCCTGGCCACGCTGATTACCTTTCTGATTCAGAAATTGCTGTTGATCCCTTTGCATATCGAGTTCATGCAGACCGTGAGCTTTATTCTGGTGATCGCTTCACTGGTGCAGATGGTGGAGCTGATCCTGAAGAAAGTGAGCCCTCCCCTCTACCAGGCGCTGGGTGTGTTCCTGCCCCTGATCACGACCAATTGCGCGATTCTGGGTATTGCCGTTCTGGTGACCCGTTCGACTTTCAACCTGGTGGAGGCAGTGGTTTTCGCCATGGCGACGGCCATCGGTTTCGGACTGGCCCTGGTGCTGTTCGCGGGAATCCGTGAACGCCTGGATCTCTACGAAATTCCCCGGGCCATGAAGGGCGCGCCCATCGCGCTGATCACCGCGGGACTGCTGTCTTTGGCCTTTCAGGGATTTTCCGGCATGGTGTAGCCCGCATTTCTCTCAACGATCGGCTCGAACGGTGGGTATGGCCGCATTGCGGCCCTTTTCCCAATCCGCGGCGGTATCGTCCCGAGCGGCCGTCCATGCGCATGCGGCAGAACGGATAAACCGCGAACGCGCTGGAAACGGTCAATTCTTGACAAAGCGGTTGAGGATTGCCCGCAGATCCAGCCGCCGCGGACTGATCATCAGGCTGATACCGATGACGATCAGGCACCCGGCCCAGAGCTGGCTCAAGCTCACGCCCGTTTGTAGAAACAGGTAGGAGAATACAACCACCAGGAATGGTTGGCTGTTCTTGATCAGGGAGGCCTGGGTCGACTTGATGTGCTGTAAGGCGCTGAACAGAAAGGTCATGCCCATAATGGGACCCAGGAAGGAACCGGACAGCAACGGCCAGAATTCCCGGGCGTCGGGCAGGCGCATGCCGCCCAGAGCCAGGTTTAACCCCAGGTAGGTCAGCATCAGGAAGAAAATCCGCACCAGGGAAATGAGGATGGGTGGTACGTCGGCGATCTTCTTTTTGACCAGCACGTTGTTGAAGGAAAAAATAGTGACCATGAGCAGAACGAGCAGGGTATAGGCGATGTTGATGTCCGGGGAGACATAGGTGATCAGGACAACGCCGGCGATGGATATCAAGCCTCCGGAAATCTCCCGCGGAGACAGCCTTTCCTGAATATAGAAAAAAGCGATGACGGCCACGAAAAGCGGGGTCAGGCTGCCGATAAAAGATACGATGGCGGGATTGACCTGCTTGATGGTGTAAAAGAACAGGAATGAGGCAAAGGCTTCCGATAAGGCAAAGTAGAGGAAGAACCACTTGAAAATCCGGATCTTTTCCAGATAGCACAGGAAATCCCTGCGGTTTACGATCAGGATCACGGTGGCCCACAGGGCGGCGAAGGCGAACCACCAGAACATGAAAAGCCGGGTTTCCATGGTTTGCTGGGCCGCTTTGGACGTAATGTACACCAGCGAAACCGCCACGGCGGACAGGAACGCAAACAGGGAGCCAATCAGTTTCCGGCTTCGGGCCATCGGCCAGTATACCTTTTTTTTTGCGGGAACGGAATGAATAATCCGTTCTGCTGCTCTATCCGGAGGTCTTTGGAAAATCAGCGACCGTTCCGGGCCTGGCCCGGGTTCCCGGTAATGTGCCGGATCGGCTCCATGCTTGACATATCCCGGAACGGGGCCTAGACTCAGTCTGTTTCGAAAACGGAAAGGAGGCGGCATGAACGGGGAAATCAAGGCCTCGGATTTGGATTGTGAACGATTCATTGCGGACCGGATAGAAGAAATCCGCGCGCTCGTGGGCGAGGGCACCGCGATCAACGCGCTTTCCGGGGGGGTGGATTCATCGGTCGTGACCATGCTGGGCCACCGCGCCCTGGGGAAACGCCTGCGCACGGTGTTTATCGAGAACGGTCTGATGCGGGCCGCAGAAGCAGAGAAAGTTGTCGCGATGTTCCGTTCCCTGGATGTGGAAGTGGAAGTGGTGGATGCGCGGGACGAATTTTTTGCGGCCCTGGCCGGGGTCACCGACCCGGAGGAAAAACGCGAGGCGGTCACGCGGACTTTCTACCGGGACGTATTCGGCCGCGTGGTTCGTGAAAGCGGTGCCCGGCACCTGTTGCAGGGAACCATCCTCACCGACGTCGACGAGACGGTCGCGGGCATCAAACGCCAGCACAATGTGTTTGCCCAGCTCGGCATCGATCCCCGGGAGGCCTTCGGATACCACATCATCGAACCCCTGGTCCGCTTGCGCAAACAGGGCGTGCGCCTCCTGGGCCGTGCCCTGGGGCTGCCGCCGGAATTGTTCGAACGGATTCCGTTTCCCGGACCGGCACTGGCGGCGCGTGTGATCGGTGAAGCCAGCCGTGAACGCGTCGAAACCGTGCGCGCGGCTACGGCCGTTTTGGAAGAGATCCTTGCCGGGACCCCTGCGTTCCAGTACCTGGCCATCCTGCATGAAGACCGGGTCACGGGCATGCGCGACAATCAGCGCCGCTTCGGACAGCAGATCGAAGTCCGCTGCTGGGACAGCGTGGACGCGCGCACCGCATCTCCCACCCGCCTGTCTTTCGAGATCCTGGAGCGGATCGCCGCGGAAATTTCGGCAAAGGTTCCCGGCATTGTCTCCGTGACCTACAACATCGCCACGAAGCCCCCCTCCACCATCGAAGCCATTTAGAACAGTTTTTCATGCCGGAATCGTTTTCATGAAAGAGTCAGCCGGGAATGCCGCCTGACAGTTTGACTTTGTCGGGCCGGCTCCTTAGAATGAACTGAGACAGAGTGTTCCCGATGATTGTGGTGGATTATCCGTGGTTGCACCTCTTGATCCGCGACCCGATTTTTTTTCGGAGGGAAGGTGATTTTTCAGTTTTCCCTTTACGGATTTCTGAAGAATCAGCGCTATTTTGAACCTTTTTTTATCCTGTTTCTTCTGGAGAAAGGTCTTTCATTCACCCAGATCGGTTTTCTGGTTGGCTTCCGGGAAATTTCAGTCGGGATTCTGGAGATCCCGACCGGCGCTGTAGCTGACCTGAGCGGTCGCCGCCGTTCCATGGTATTTTCTTTTCTGGCGTATATCCTTTCATTCCTGCTGTTTACCTTTTCCTCATCCTATGCGGGATTTTTCCCCGCCATGGCGCTGTTCGCAACCGGAGAATCATTTCGAACTGGAACACATAAGGCCATGATTTTTACCTGGTTGCGTCGCAATAATCGCATTTCGGAGCGTTCACGTGTTTATGGGTATACCCGTTCGTGGTCAAAAATCGGATCCGCCGTTTCCATTCCTATCAGCGCTTTGCTGGTTATGTTTTTCAATGGCTATGCCGTGTTGTTTTTATTTACGCTGATCCCATACACCGCGGCTTTGATCAATTTTCTGTTTTATCCCCGGGAACTGGAAGGAGAGGGCTCCGGCAGAAGCATGCCCGGTTTGCTGATCAGGCACCTTGCGGCTGTGCTGAAGAAGTCATTGCAGCGTCCCCGGTTGCGGCGCTTGCTGATTGAGTCCATGGGTTTCGAAGGCGTTTTCAAAGCTGCCCTGGATTATCTTCAACCTGTGTTGCAGCAGTTGGCACTGGCTTTACCGTTCTTGATCTGTATGGAGGCTTCACGCCGTAATGCGGTTGTGGTGGGAATCGTATATGTCCTGCTCTACCTTGGAGCTGCGGCGGCGAGCCGAAACGCTTACCGGTTCAACCGTTGGTCCGGCGGTGAGGAAAATGCTGCCAGGAGTTTATGGAGGCTGGCCGCTTTCTTTTACGTGGCCCTGATCCCGCTGCTGTTGTTTAAGTGGTATCCGGTTTCGGTGGTATTTTTCATGGGGCTTTTTTTAGTCCAGAATATCTGGAGGCCGTTGCTGATCAGCCGTTTTGATGCTTATGCATCGGAGACAGAAGGCGCAACCGTGCTCTCCATTGAAAGCCAGGGCAAATCCCTGGCAACCATGTTGACCGCGCCATTGATGGGCATTGCTGTCGATGGGTTGAAAGGTGTTCGTTCAATCGGGCCGTTTTGGCCAGTAGCTCTGATCGGCGCACTGGTCTCTCTGACCATGCTGTATGGGTTAAAAGAACGCATGCAGGCGTGAACCGCGCCGGGNNATCGCGCCGCAGGATGCGGTTACTTCGATTTCATGGTCGCCCTCACCGGCGCGGCAGCGGATATCGTTGATGCGCTTCTCTACCGCGATCACGGCCGTTTTGTCGGCATTCGGCAGCACGACCAGGAATTCATCACCCCCAAGGCGCCCCAGGGCGTCTTCCTGGCGCAGGCACTCCTTGATGCGGGCGGCCATCTGTTGCAGAATCTGGTCTCCGGAGGCGTGGCCCAGGGTGTCGTTGACCTGCTTGAAGCGGTTCAAATCGATCATGATGCATCCCAACTGGCGGTTGGGACCCTTTTCAGGCTGAAGTTGTCTTTCGAATAGATTCAATATGGCGCGGCGGTTTAGCAGGGTGGTGAGCGGGTCATAACTGGCCAGGTACTCCAGTTCGGCGGTGCGCTTGCCGACCTCCTTCTCCAACTCGATGTTGCGCCTGCGCAGCATAGAGGTGCGCCAGTGCCAGGCGCCGATGGCAGTCAGCAGCAGGATGGCAAGCATGGACAGGCGGAACCACAATTTCTTCCAGAAAGGCGGGCGCACGCGGATGGGAATGGATATTACTTCGCCCCATATTCCGGATTCATTTACCGGCTGCAAGAGGAGTTCCAGGTTTCCCGCCGGAAGGTTCGTGTAGCGCAATTCAGACAGGCGGCGTTGCGGCTGCCATTCGGTTTCCATTCCCGACATGCGGTAGCGGTAGGCGGTGCGGGTGCGATTGCGGAATGAAAGCACGGCTACGTTGAATACCAGCGTTCGTTCGCTCCAGGACAGGTTCAGGGATTGCGGAAACTCCAGCGTGCGTCCTTTGGGCAGGATGACGCTTTCAAGGGCCAGCCGCGGCGGATTCGTGTTGGCTTCCCTGGTGGACGGTTTGATCTGGGAAAGGCCGCCGACCGTACCGATCCAGATGTCGCCGCGCTCATCACTGAAAAATCCGTTGGCATTGGTTTCCATAGCCGCCAGGCCGTTGTCAATGTTGAATTCGGTGACTTTGTAGCGGCTGTCAAAGCGGAATACGCCGCGCGCGGTGTTGACCCAGACCTTCCCGTTCCAGTCTTCACCGATGGAGAACACATGGTGGTTGTTGAACCCGGGGTGGTTTTTTGCCGTAAAAAGGCGCCAGCTGCCGTCGGCTTCCATCACGGCCAGGCCCGCATCGTTACCGGCCCACAAACGCCCGCTGCTGTCTTCCATGACGGCGCTGATGTTGACGCTGGCTTCCAGGGGGCAGGGGGAACGCATCTCCATGGGCACCACGCTCTTGCCGTCGCAATAGAAAAAACTGCTGCGACTGACGGCGAACACCCCGCCCTTGCGGCTGCGCGCCAGGCGGTGAATCTTGGTCAGCGGCTCGCCGTCGGCTGTCCGGTTCCAGATCTGCCAGGATCCACCGCTGTCACGCCGGGCCAGGCCGCCGCCGCTCCATTCTCCGCATCCCCATAGATTCCCCCGGTTATCGATCAGGATGTCGTAGGGATTCGTATGCGGAAACGGCGTGTCCACCGGCAGCGGCCTGACGCTGTGTTCCCCCGGGAGCCGGAAGTGCAGGCTGGTATCGGTCAGCAGCCAGAGCACGCCGTCTTGGGTTCGCAATACCTTCCAGACCAGGTTGTTGTCCAGGCCCGCATCCGAGTCGATGACCTCGATCACCCGAGGCTGCGGCCGCACCCGGTAGTGAACGGCGCCGCGCATGGTTCCCAGCCAGAGCGAGTCTTCCGCTTCGCCCGGGGTGATGCCGAACACGCAGGCGCTGGGCAGCCCCTGCTTCTGGTTATGGTTGGTGACGGCCCTGCCGCTCAGGCGGGCCAGTCCGCCGATGTCGGTGCCGATCCAGAGGTTGTTTTCGTGGTCTTCCAGCACGACGCTGACCAGGTTGGAAGGCAGTCCCCTTTCCTCATTCCAGTGTTCGAGGGTTGGTTTCCCCGGATGCTTGAGGAACAGTCCATTGTCAACAGTCGCAATGTACAGAATGCCCGAGGGCTCGACCGTCAATCGGTATACCGAGCGGGGGGCGACGTCTGCCGTGACGGGTTGCCAGCCATTGTCGTTGCGCAGCCATAAACCATCGCGATAGGTGCCCAGCCAGGTCCCCTCGGCGGTGACGGCCAGGGCGCGCAAACTGTCGGGGGCCACGCCTCGCGGCAGGTCCATGGATTTGATCGTCGCGTCGTGGGCATATCGCCACATGCCGCTTTCACTGACCACCAGTACGCCCTCGCGGTCGGGAAGGATGTCGTAAACCGCGGCGCTCCCGCTTTCGTTCACCCGCGAAATGGTTCCCTGGTCCCAGATGACAATGCCGTTGTCGGTACCGATCCAGATGCGCCGCCGACTATCTTCGGCCAGGGCGCGGCAGACCACGGAGCTGAGATCCGCGTGGTTGAGTTTCTCCAGGCGATGACGGCTCCAGCATGAAACGCCGCCGACCGTGGCCACCCACATCCGGTCGTCACTGGCCACCAGCAACTCGTGAATGCGGGCGCTGTGCAGGCCGTCTTCGCGAAAGAAAGTCTTGAATTCATTGCCGTTGAAGCGCGCCAACCCCCCCCAGGTACCGACCCACAGGTATCCTTCACTGTCCTGGGCCAGGGCTGAAACCTGCGATTGGGGGACACCTTCGCGCAGTCCGAATAATTCGAAGGGCAAAATCTGAGAGAGCAACCCGAGTGGGAATCCGTACAGGCAGAGAGCAATCAATACCGGCAGCCGTCTTTTCATGGCAGAACTATAGTACGCGGGACGTTTTTTTTAAAGACCCTGTGAGGGAAAACGGATGCGACCGGTGCCGCTGCCGCGCGTCCCGGAAAAAGAAACGCTTGCCATCCTGCCGCGGGCAGCCGGCGTGATGAGGCGAGATTATGGGCCCAAATACCGTGATTTGTCCAGATTATCCCCAAAGGTACTTGACAGAAGGGATATGATCGCTGAAGATAAGTTCTATTTCCAGGCTGATCCAGCGGAAATAAAACAGGTATCCAGGGAGCGAACATGAAAAAGGTCATTCAAACAGAGAAGGCGCCGGCGGCCATCGGGCCCTACAGCCAGGCGATCGAGGCGTCGGGAACACTTTATATTTCGGGACAATTGCCCGTCGACCCCGAAACGGGAAAGATCGTCGAGGGCGGAATCGAAGCCCAGACGGAAATGGTGCTGAAAAATATCGGCGCGATTCTGCAATCCGCCGGCATGGGATATGAAAACGTGGTCAAGTCCACGGTCCTGCTGGCGGATATCCGGGATTTCACACGCATGAACGAGATCTACAAGACGTTCTATACCGACAACCCCCCGGCGCGCGCCGCCTTCCAGGTGGCGGCCCTGCCGTTGGGAGCGATGATCGAGATCGAAACCATCGCGGTCCGGCTTTAGTCCGTCGATTCCGATTCCGAGGTTGACAGTGGAACAACGCGAGTGGACCATAAAGGATATTCTGAAGATTGAGGTGGCGCCGGCCCTGGGCTGTACGGAACCGGCGGCGGTGGCGTTATGCACGGCCGCGGCGGCCGCGTTGCTGCCGGAGCGGAAATCGCCGCAGGGGATTGAGCTCTGGGTCGATTCCAATGTCTATAAGAACGGTCTGGCCGTGGCGATTCCGGGAACCAGCGGTGAATTCGGTATTGACATGGCCGCCGCCCTGGGAGCGATCTGCGGAAACCCCGAGCTGAAGATGGAAGTATTCGACCCGGTTGATGAAGCGGCCATTCTGGCGGCGCGCAGGATGGTGGCCGCGGGAATCATCCTGATCCACGTGGTTCCCGATTCCAGGGGGATCTACATCCGTTGCCGTATCCGCTCCGGAAAAGATGTGGCTGAGGCCGTGATCGAACGGCTGCATGACAACATCACCTCGTTGAAGCTCAACGGCAGCGAACGGGTTGAAATCGAGAGCATCCCCGGCGAGAGTGAGAAAAAGAGTGAACTCGAACGCCTGGAGGGCTGGCTGAAGGAGCGCAGCCTCGAGGAGCTGCTTGATCTGTGCGCAGACATGGACGAGGAAGATCTGTCCTTTATCGACCAGGGTCTGCAGACCAATTTGAAACTGTCCCGGTACGGGCTGGCCCACGGCAGCGGCCTGGGCGTCGGCCGCACGCTGGAGCGCCTGGCCGCGGAGGGACTGTTGTCGCGTGACATGGAACTGGAGGCACGCATCCTGACTTCAGCGGCCGCGG
>DBFQ01000015.1 GCA_002294665.1 Candidatus Aminicenantes bacterium UBA876 | reverse complement strand
GCAACTACGCCGCCGGCCGAAAAAAAGCAGCCGACGGCACCCGCGTCTTCTCCGCGCATGGAACCGGCGGCGAAATCCGCTCCGGCCGCGTCCGCACCCAAAGGCGCGTCGCAGGAACGCCGGATCGGCGCTCCCGCCAAAGCGACCCCGGAAGCCCCCGCCCGCAGGGACGCGGGCACCGTGGATCGCAGCGAGGAAATCCGCCGGGCGGCGAGCCGGCCCATGCCGCCGGAATCCGCGGATGCCTTGATGCCCAAGGTGCCGGCTTCCAGGCCGAGGCAACGTTTTCGCCAACCGTCCATGATGCGTCGCCCGAGGCGCGGTGGCGGACGCGGTGCCGGCGCCCGCAAGCAGCCCCCTACGACATTGCCGCCCAAGCTGGAAGAGATGGACCTTCCCGAGGCGATCCGCATTTCCGATTTTGTCACCATCAAGGAATTGAGCGAGCAGTTGAACATCAAGCTCAAGACCCTGGCGCTCCACCTCCAGGAAATGGGCCGCGAATACCTGGCCAATCAGATCATCCAGCCCGAGGATGTGGCGGCTTTGTGCGAAAAACTGGGGGTCAAACTGGAGGTCGAGTCCTACGAGGATTACGTGTTCGGTGAAAGCCTGAAACAGAAGGGAGTTGCCGAGGTGGTGCGCGCCCCGGTCGTCACGGTGATGGGGCATGTTGACCACGGCAAGACCACCCTNNGGCACCATTGGTCACGTTGACCACGGCAAGACCACCCTGCTGGATACCTTGCGCAAGACACGCGTGGCCGCCGGCGAAGCCGGGGGTATTACCCAGAGCATCGGCGCGTATAAACTGAATGTGCGCGGCAATGACATCATTTTTATCGACACGCCCGGCCACGAGGCGTTTACCAACCTGCGTGCCCGCGGTGCGAAAGTGACCGACCTGGTGATCCTGGTGGTGGCGGCCAATGACGGGGTGCAGCCCCAGACGGTCGAGGCCATCAACCATGCCCGCTCCGCCGGGGTTCCCATGATCGTCGCCATCAACAAGATGGATATGGAAGGCGCGGACGCGAACCGGGTCAAGCAGGAACTCAACCGGCATGAAGTGCTGGTGGAAGACTGGGGCGGCGAAGTGGTTTCGGTGGAAATCTCCGCCAAGGAAGGCACCAACCTGGACGCCCTGCTGGAAATGATCGTGCTGGTGTCGGAAATGCAGGAATTGAAGATGTATGCCCACATCCCCGGCCGCGGCACCATCATCGAATCCCGCCTCGATCCCAAGTTGGGACCGATCGGCACCTTGCTGTTGCTGCACGGGGATGTCAACCGCGGCGATTATTTCATCTGCGGCAATGCGGTCGGCAAAGTGAAGACGATTTTCGACGACAAGGGCAAGGTTTTGAACAAGGCTTCAGCGCCGATCCCGGTGGAAATCATGGGATTTGACGGCGTCCCGGACGCCGGCGATATGTTCCAGGTGGTCAAGGAACTGGACAAGGCCGCCAAGGTGATCGAAATCCGGCTGCAGCGGGAAAAAGACGGCCGCAAGCAGGAAGTGGAAAAAGAAAAGAAGCTCAGCCTGCACAACCTGTTTGAAAAAATGCAGGAAACCGAGGTCAAATCGATTCCTGTGGTTGTCAAAGCGGACAATTTCGGCTCCGCTGAAGTGTTGCAGGATGTGTTGCTGCGGCGCGTAACCGACAAGGTCAAGATCAGCATCATCCATTCCGGTATCGGCAACATCACGGAAAGCGATATCCTGCTGGCGTCGACATCGGACGCCCTGATCCTGGGTTTCAATGTAAAAGCTCCGCAGAAAATCATGTCTCTGGCCAAACAGGAAGGCATCGAGATCAAGTTGTACAACGTGATCTACCACCTGATGGAAGAAATGGAGCGGGCCATCCGCGGAGAGATGGAGCCCGAGTACGAAGAGACCCATATCGGCACCATTGAAGTCCTGCAGAAATTCAAGATCTCCAAGATCGGTATCGTGGCCGGTTGCCTGGTGCGTGAAGGCAAGGTGACCCGCAAGTCGCGCATCAAGGTGTTGCGCGACAAGGACCTCGTGTTTGAGGGCGAAGTGGAAACCCTGCGCCGGATCAAGAACGATGTCAGCGAAGTCAAGGCCGGTACGGAATGCGGAATCCGGGTCAGGAATTTCAACGCCATCGAGGTCGGAGATACGCTCGAAGCGTATGAACTGACGGAAAAATCGCTGCAATGATTGTGGGCGTCATGACCCTGGACCTGTATTCCGGAAGCACGCATAGCCTGAAAGAAAAGCGGCGGCTGGTGTCCGGCCTCAAGGAGCGCTTGCGCCGGCGTTTCAACGCGGCGGTGATTGAAAGCGGACATCTGGATTCCTGGCAACAGGCGCGGATCTCGCTGGCCATGCTGGCCCAGGATCGCAAAACCCTGGACCAGGCGCTCTCACACGTTGAGGATTTTGTGGCGGAAACCTATCCCATGTTCAGCGTCCGTGTCGAGCGGGAGTTCCTCTAGGATAAGAGGCGGATGAGCAGCGGCAAAGACTCCATGTGCAATNNGTGACGTCGCACGTGCGCCCGGACGCCGATTGTATCGGCAGCGGACTGGCTCTCTGTGACATGCTCCGCCAGATGGGCAAGGAAGTGGCATTCCTCAACATCGATCCCGCGCCCTTTCCCCTGACCCGTCTTCCCGGATTCGAATCCATCGAATATCGCCAGATTCATCCGGATCCCTTTGACGTCCTGGTCCTGATTGAAGGCAGCACCGAGGACCGGAACGGACAGAGACACCTGGATCAATACCGCACCATCAACATCGATCACCATGCCACCGGCGGTAAAAACGCTGATATCAACTGGGTCTGCCCCGATACCGGGGCGGTCGGTGAACTGATCTACCAACTGGGGATTGAACTCGGGATTGATTTCACCCCGGAGATCGCGTTCAACCTGTACGCGGCCATTGCCTCGGATACCGGGTCCTTCAAGTATTCCAATACCACTTACCGTTCCCTGTTCATCGCGTCCGAACTGGTCCGCCTGGCGGGGATCAATCCCAGTGACGTGGGCAACCTGCTGTTTTACTCCAATCCCCTGGAAAAGGTGCGCTTGATTCAGAAGGTATTGTCCACCCTGGAACTGACCCTGGGCGGCCAAGTCTGCATCATTCGTTTCGAACGCGGGTTTCTGCCGCACCTCTCGTTGAATGACATCGAAACCGAGGATATTGTTTCCATCGCCCGTTCGATCCTGGGGGTGCGCATGACCTTGTTTTTCAAAGAGATCGGGGAAAACCGTTTCCGGGTTTCCATGCGCTCAAAAGGCGAGATGAACGCGCAGAAGGTGGCCCTGCGGTTCGGCGGCGGCGGCCATGATCATGCGGCCGGTTTCTTTTTCTCCGGAACCCTGGATCAGGCTCGCAGGGAAGTGCTTGAAGCGGTGAAAGAGCAGTTGTCATGACCCATCATGGATTGCTGCCCGTGGCGAAACCCGGGGGAATCACCTCGCACGACGCGGTCAAACGTGTTCGGCGCGTGTTCCCGGGTCACAAGGTCGGTCACTTCGGTACCCTCGATCCGATTGCCGAGGGCTTGCTGCTGGTCGGTATCGGCAAGGGTACGCGGCTGTTCCAGTTTTACCAGTCCTGCCGCAAGGTGTACTCGGGAGTGGTGCGTTTCGGCGTGGCCACAACCACCTACGATGTTGAAGGCGAACCCGTGGGTGATCCCCGGGAAATTGACCTGAACGGGGTGGAGATTGAAAAACTGCTGCAGCGCTTCCGCGGCCGCATCACCCAGGTTCCGCCGATCTATTCCGCCAAGAAGATGCACGGCCGTCCACTTTACGCATACGCGCGCGAAGGAGTGGAAGTGATCCCCAAGCCGGTTGAAGTGGATATATTCGCCTTGAGTGCGGACGTGATCGATTCCTGCCGCCTGTCTTTCCGGGCCGAAACGGGCGGCGGGGTGTACATGCGTTCCCTGGCCCACGATATGGGGCAGATCCTCGGTTGCGGGGCGTTCCTCGAGAGCTTGAGCCGGGACGCGGTCGGGGAGTTCAAGCTCGCGGATGCGATCGGAGTGGCTGATTTGGAAAAACGCAGCCGGGAGGAAGACCCGGGCCGATTTGTGATCCCCATGGAGAATCTGTTGCCGGACTGGCCGATCCTGGTGGTCGGGGCGGCGGGCAAGCACGCGGTGCTGAACGGAAATCCCTTGTGGACCAGGGATGTGACCCGCATGGTATCGGCGGTCCCCAGTCCCTGGTACCGGGTCCTGGATGAATCGGGGCAATTGGTGGCCCTGGTTTCCCGCGAAGACAATGGGCCGCGTTTCAATCCGCGCATGGTCTTTGCATAGCCTGCATTTCTCACAACGAT
>DBFQ01000078.1 GCA_002294665.1 Candidatus Aminicenantes bacterium UBA876 | reverse complement strand
AAAAACCAGTTGGGAAGTTGAGAGAGTTGAGGGCGGAAGGGAAGTTTTTAAAAGCTCTTTGCGGATTTTTTTCTTTTCACTTTCAACTTTTCACTTTTCACTGGTTGCCCGCCTTCCTGTCACCTGATACCTGGCACCTTTTTTAAATCCCAAATCCCAAACAAATTCCAATGTTCAAAATTCAAAGCAAAAGCAATACAGCAGAAACCACGGAACACACGGAATACACAGAAACAACAAGTTGAGAAAGTTGAATGAGGGAACACAGTTAAATAATAATGATGCCCTCATCACTCGTACTCTTTCGCGCCATCACCGATCTATATATGTTACTCATCACAGTCCTCCCGGCACTCCATCGCCGCATGGCTGACAAAGTTGAGGGTGGGAAACAGGCCGGAATAATGCTTAAGGAGTAATGAATAAAAAACCCATGTGATTATTGCACCTTATTCCTTTTTCTTTATTCCTTATTCAGAAGCGGTTCCGGCTTTTTTATCACCGAGCCGGGGAGTACCTCATCACTAGAACCTCCATCGTATCCATCACTCGAGCTTGAAGTTACCATCACCGGTTTTTACTTTCGACTTTCGACTTTCAACTTTAGACTGATTTTTTTTTGAATTTAGAAAATTTGAATTTCAAATATGTTTCGGATTTTTCTACCTTCTACGTTTTAAAGGGCGGCCAGATGGGGCCGCCCCTACACCTGTCTCCTGCTTTCTGTTACCGGTCACCTTTCTGCCTGCTTCCAGTTCGCGGGAGAAGGCTTTTATTTCCGGCTCGGTGGCTTCCCTCCAGTGACCTACCGGGATACCCTTGAGCTTCAGGCTGCCGATCGCGAGCCGACGCAACCGCTCGACCGGGTGGCCGGCATACTGCAGCAGCTTGCGCACCACGTGCTTGTGCCCTTCCGTAATGGTGATTGTCAGCCAGGAGTGGCCCTGGGCCGTGCGCCGGATGAATGTGATTTCCAGGGGCCGGACACGGATCCCTTCCAGATGGACGCCTTTTTCCAGCAGCCTGCGGCGGTCGGTTTCGCTGAGTTCGCCGCGGATTTTGACCAGGTATTGCTTGGGAACCCGGCTTGACGGCGTGATCACTTTTTTCATCAGCGCGCCGTCATTGGTCAGAAGGATCAGGCCCTCGGAGTTGTAATCCAGTCTGCCGACCGGATAAACACGTTCGGGAATGCCGCGGATCAGGTCTTTGATTGTGGGACGCCGGCCCGGGTCTGATAGCGTGGATACCACGCCACGTGGCTTGTTCAGCAGAAAGTAGACCAAAGGCTCGGCGTTCAGTTTCAGGCGCCGGCCCTGAAAGCGGATTTCATCACGTCCGGGTTCGACCGGGAAGTTGGGGTCCGTGACCGTTTTCCCATTGACCGTGAATTCGCCATCGGCAATGCCGCGGCGGATGCGGCGCCGGCTGTCGAATCCGGCCGATTGTAACATGCGATGCAATGTGGTTGTGCTCATTTGTGGATGTCCAGGCGCTTGATCAACTCGGAAAGGGTGGTGGGCTTGATGTTCAGGTCTTCGGCGGCCCGTTTCTGTACCCAGTCGTTGCGTTTCAGCGCGTTTAAAATCAGGTGATGTTTATAACGGTTGACCATTTCGTTGAAATCGCCGTTGTTGCCGTTGACGCCGTTTGAGTCGGCGGTGCGGACCTCTGAAGGCAGTACCTCGGGAGTCAATCTGTCGCCCGAAGCCAGGATGACGGAACGCTGCATGGCGTTTTCCAGTTCGCGGATATTTCCCGGCCAGGGGTAATGCATCAGCTTATGCAGGAATTCCGGAGTCATCTCGGGAACTTCGCGGTGGTTTTCTTCAGCGTATTTGCGGGCGAAGTGTTCAGCCAGTATGGGGATGTCTTCCATGCGTTCACGCAGGGGGGGGAGGTGGATATTGATGATGTTGAGGCGGTAGAAAAGGTCTTCGCGGAATTCTCCCAGCTTGACCTTTTCCAACAGGTTGACGTTCGTAGCCGCGATGATGCGTACGTCCACCTTGTGCGGGCGATTCTCGCCCAGCGGCTGGATCTCTTTTTCCTGGAGCACGCGCAGGATCTTGGACTGGGTTTCATTGTCAAGGTTGGCGATTTCGTCCAGGAAGATGGTGCCTCCGTCCGCTTCATCAAAAATCCCTTTGCGGTCGGCATGGGCCCCGGTAAAAGACCCCCTGCGATGACCGAAAAGGATGCTTTCAAAGAGGGTGGAGGGAATATTGCTGGAGTTGAAAGAGATAAACGGCTTGTTGTGGCGGTTGGAGTTGGCGAAAACGGCTTTGGCGATCAATTCCTTACCGGTTCCGCTTTCTCCGGTAATGAGAATGGTTGAGTTGGTGGCGGCCACGTTCTCAACCAGGTTGAGCGTCTGCTTCAAGGCGTTGCTGTTGCCGATAATGTTTTCAAAGGAAAACCGCTGGTTCAGGGTTTTTTTCAGGCGGATGTTCTCCTGGTTGACCTTGCGCTCGCGGATGGCCCTGTCGATGCGGTGTTGCAGCTCCACGTTGTTGAATGGTTTCTGCAGATAATCCACGGCCCCCAGCTTCATGGCTTCTATGGCGGATTCGATGGTGCCGTAAGCGGTCAGAAAGATCACGCGGATCGAGGGGTCGCTCTTGGCCAACTGCTTGAAGATTTCGATTCCGGAAGTCCCCGGGATCATCAGATCCATGATGACCACATCCACTCCGGGGTGGTGGTTGGCCAGGGCCTGGCTCATGTTTTCAGAGATGATCAGTTTGTACTCATCCCCCTTGAAAATGCGGCGGAAAATATCATGAATGATGCTTTCATCATCGATCAGGTGGATGGTTTTTTCAATCATAGCGGATGCTCCGTAAGGGCGTGACCAGGGGAAATTCGATTTTGAAAGTGGTCCCCCGGCCTTCACGGCTTTGTACGTCAATTTCACCGTAGTGCTCACGCACAATATTGAAAGCAATGGACAAGCCGAGTCCGGTGCCTTCTCCAGGTCCCTTGGTGGTGAAAAAGGGGTCGAAAATATGGGCGACATCACCCTGATCGATCCCGCTGCCGTTGTCTTTGACTTTTATGGTGATTTTTTCGGCGTCATCCCGGCCTTCCAGGCGGATTTCGCCATCGTCATGATCAATGGCATCGGAGGCGTTGATCATCAGGTTGATAAAGAGCTGCTGCAGGCGGGTGACAAAACCGGTCATGCGCCGCGAAAATTTCAGGTCGGTTGCCACGCGGATCTTTTTGCGTTTCAGCTTGTGTTCCATCAGGGAAAGGCTCTCGAGGATGACTTTCTCGATGTCCACTTCTTCGGGAGCCTCGCCTTTTTGCCGGGAGAAATCCAGCAGCGTGCGGATGATCTTGTTGGCGCGGGCGATCTGTTCCTGGATGCGGGAAAGAAATTCCCGGTTTTCGGGATTTTCCGGATTATCCAGGATGAATTGGCAGTATGACGAAATCCCGGTCAGGGGCGTGTTGACTTCATGGGCGATCCCCGCGGACAGCATGCCCAGGGACGCCATTTTTTCGGTGGTGATCAGTTGCTTCATCATCAACACTTTTTCCGTGACATCTTCAAAGAGCAGGATGGTTCCGGTGATCTTGCCGCTCTTGTCGCGCAGGGGCGAAACGCGGATGTCGAAGATCTTCTGTTCACTCCGGAGGGAAATACGTGTCTGGAATGTGGACGCTTCGCGGGATTTGCGCGGCAGGATCTCTTTCCAGAGCGCGTTGCCCAGTACTCGGTAAGCCTTGCGGTTAACAGCCTGGCGCCTGGAGATGGCGAATTTTTCTTCCATGAACTGGTTCCAGCTCAGGATGATGTTCAGGCGTGATAAGACCACGATGCCGAAACTCAGGTTTTCGATGATGGTTTCGTTAAACTCTTTCAGCCAGTTGATCTCTTCGAGCTGGGTTTCCAGCTCGGAATAGAGGAAAGCGTTTTCCACCGACAGCGACAGGGATGAGGAGATGTTGAGCAACAGTTCCCAGTCTTCGATGGATAAGTAAGTGCCATCGCTTTTCAGGCTGAAAGCCACCATGCCGGTCAGTTTGTCGGCTGTTTTCAAGGGCAGGAACTGATAATAGCCCATGGGTTTGAGCGTGGCGGACTCCTTGGGGAATCGGCTCGCGTACTCCTGGGCTGCGGGGATCACCAGGTGGTCCCCTCGGAGCAGTTCTTCGCGAAAAGTCCGGGAAAGCACCAGCTTGGTTTTCCCCGGCAGTGAATAGAACACGTTTTTATGCGAGTGGATCAGGATGGCGGAATGGCGCAGGGAAAAACCGCTGTTGATGGTGTCCAGGAAATTGGTCGCCAACTGGTACAGGTTCCGCTCTCCCTGGAGTGATTGGATGAGGTTGCGCAGGCGCCGCTTGAAATTGAACGAGCGCTTGAGAAAAAAGCGTTCAAAATACTCCTGGACGGTTGATTCAATCGGCTTGAACAGGTAGCCTGCCGTGAGAATGGCCGTAACGGACCAGAAGACCCCCATCAGGCGATTCTGTTCGATGTTGATGCCCAGGAAGAAAAAGACGCCGAAAATAAACAGAAAGATTGAGGATATCGACAGGGTTTTGCGGATAATGGCCTGGATATCCGTGAAACGACGCTGACTGAGGCTGATGATCAGGCCGATCGGCGTTGCCACGGTCAGAAACAGCAGGATAACGACGGGCAATGATGAAGATTTCTCGTTGATCGATATCAGGAATGGCGAAAAAATCAGGGGCAACAGGCCGATAGCGCTCAGTGCCAGGGCGGCGAGGAAACGCCGCTGACGCCGGCGAATGGCCAGGTTCAGGCAGGACCGGGCCAGCAAACCCAGCGAAATGAGCACAAAGATCACCATGAAGGTTTGCATGACGCGGTTGAAGTACTTGATGATATCCAGTAACACCCCGGTATGGGGGTTGAACAGGTTGGGAATCAGGAAAAAGAGGTAGAAGAAGAGGATCGCTGCGGGGAAGGTGTACACGGCAAGCAGGACACGGTTGCCGAAACGTTTCAGGACCAGGGCTTTTTGCGGATGGATCAGGGTGAAATGCAGCAGGAAAGCGGGAAACAGCAATAGACTGAGCCGATCGAGGGAGAGGAAGCCGAAATCCAGCATGTGGTAGGCGCCGGTCGGTGAGAAAATCAGCAGTCCCGAAAACGAGAGGCTTACCAGGAAAAAGCTGGGATGGGTGGCAAACTCCTTTGGCTGCACCAGGCGGGCGTTCAACAGGTTCAGGGTCAAAAGGATAAAGATGATGGCTGAGAATACCAAAATGTAATAGGAGATGGGGGTATAGCGGCGCAGGATATCGATACCCACGATCTTGATCAGTCCGTCGCGCTCAATCTCGTAGCGGCAGTAATGGCGGGGTTCGATCACCCTGTAGAGGTCGATGCGGTTGTGAATCACGAAATTGTTGACCGTCAGCAGGATATCGCCTGCGCGAATCGTGACTCCTTCCGGCGCGGAGGCGCAGAGCAAACCCTTTTCGGTCTGCTGCCAATGAATTGCATCCGTCGGTGTGTACCATTTGAGTTTTTGAAAAATATTGGACAGGCAGATGATGATAAAAATCAGGTATACGAAATGCCAGGGGTACTTGCGGATCATTGGAAGATGTCACTGTCCGCCAGGCGGAACGACCAAAGGATTTTTTCGTGGTTGGAAAGAGACGGCAGCGTTTTCTGAAACAACTTGCGCGAAATGGTCTCCTGGTCATAGAAAAAATCATCCTCGTCGGAGCGTGAGGGATCGATCACCTGGTCCATCTCCAACTGCATGTCCGCCGGTCGGGCGTGAGCCAGGGTGAAGGCTTCGGTTTCGGCCTGGTCGTGAACCCCGGCGGGGAACAGCAGCGTCAGCAGCAGGACGGCCAGGGGCACAACTTTTTTCATGTCCAGCATTATAGCAGGCCGCAGGTTGAAATTGAAGGCCGGCCAACGGTGATAAACCATTGGGCCGCGCATGCGTATCTATTAAACAGCCGCAGATTGCGGCCAATCTTCCTGAGCAGAGAGGAAAACATGCGCAGATTAATGTTTCTCCTGGTAATCACCGCGGTCCTCAGCGTAAATCTGGCCGCGGCGGCCCCCGATTGTGTACGCCTGATCCGCGAAGCCGGCGACAGCGAACGCTATCCCGGAGCGGCGGTGCTGGTTGTCAAGGATCAGAGCCGGGTCGAAGTCATGGACAGCGGACTCAGCCATGTGAATCAGCACATTCTGTACAAGGTGCTCAAGCCCGAAGGGGCCGGGGAATTGAAAACCCTGACTTTCGGTTATGATCCCCAGTCCGCTTTCGTCGAAATCCGCAAGGCGCGGATTATTCGTAATGACGGCCGCGTTGAGGATCTGGATGTCTCCCTGATCAAGGATTATCCCGCGCCGGCGCGAGCCATCTACTGGGGAGCACGCGAAAAAATGCTCTCCGTGGGGCGGCTCGAAGTAGGAGACGGCCTTGAAGTCGAGTATTATCGCAAGGGATTCACTTATGCTTTGTTGAAACAGGACAACGGGGCCGGAATGGCCGATGACAGCCGCTACATTCCGCCCATGAAAGGTCATTTCTATGACATCGTCCCCTTCTATTCCGATCGCCCCGTCAAGTTGAAGTGTTACGAAGTCACCATTCCCACGGACAAGCGATTGCAATTCGAGTTTTACAATGGAGAGGCGCGTCATTTCGCGCGCATGGAAAAAGATCATGTGCACTACCTCTGGGAAAAAACCGAAATCGAGGCGTTCAAACCCGAACCGAACCAGGTGAATCCATCGGATGTGGCGCCGAAACTGCTGCTTTCCACTTCACCGGACTGGCAGGCGAAATCGCTCTGGTTCTACCGTGTCAACGAGGATTTCGGTTCCTTTGAATACAACGCTGAAATCAAGGCCAAGGTCGATGAAATCATCGCCGGCGCCTCGGATCCCTGGGAGAAGATATCGCGCCTGACGCATTGGGTGGCGGAAGAGATCCGCTATTCGGGCATCTCCATGGGAGAAGGAGAGGGTTTTACTCTCCATCCCGGCATCATGACGTTCCGTGATCGTTGCGGGGTGTGCAAGGACAAAGCGGGAATGCTGGTCACCATGCTGCGGGCGGCCGGATTTGTTTCCTATCCGGCCATGACCATGGCGGGATCACGGATCGACCGTATCCCCGCGGATCAGTTCAACCACAGTGTAACCGTGGTCCAGGTGGATGGAAAATATCATCTGCTGGATCCCACCTGGGTGCCGGGTGTACGCGAATTGTGGTCTTCGGCCGAACAACAGCAGGAATACCTGATGGGTGTTCCGGAGGGAGCGGATCTCATGACCACACCGCTCAGTCCGGCGCAGAATCACTATCTGTATTACACCATTCAGTCCCGGGTGGCGCCCGACGGCAGCCTGACCGCGGATGTGCGGATTGAAGCTGAAGGACAAAGCGATTCCGGACTCAGGCGTTCGCTGGGATTCGGGCCATTGCACCGTCGCGCTGACATGCAACGGGCGATCTTGAGCGCGGGGATTCCGGGGGCGGAAGTGACCCGGCTTGAAATGCACGATCCGGAAGATCTCTCCAAACCCATGTTCGTTTCTTTCCGCATCCATGTTCCCGCGGCGTTCAATCCCGGGGAAAATGTCAGCCTGCTGAAACCTCTTTCTTATCAACTGCCTCTGGAAAACCTCTTGTCGTTCCACTATGTCCGTACGCAGATGAAGACCCGGAAATACCCATTCCGCATCCGTTGTTCGCAACTTGTGCGTGTAAACGAAACCCTGACGCTTCCCCGGGCCATGAAACCGGAAAACCCGCCGGAGTGGAAAAGCGAGCAGAGCGACGCAGCGGATTTTTACGGACGCTTTTCAAGCAAGGGCCGGCAAATCAACATTTTCCGGGAAATCAAATTAAAGAAACGCATCTATTCCGTCGCGGATTGGTCCGGTTTCCGGCGGAGTGTGCAACAATTCAAGCAGCCTGAAAACGGAATACTGGTGTTCCGGAATGGAGGTGCCCGGTGAAACGCGTCACGATCTTCAGCCTGGTTGTTTTTCTGCTGTCCGGTGTTCTGGCCGCGACGGAAACCCGCTACGATGGACGATTGTTGTCACGGGAAGTGACCTATACCCTGCATGCGGATGGTTCATGGTCGCGCGAGTTGCGTCATCGCATGCAATACAATTCTCATAACGCCACGCGGCGCATGGGAGAAACCTTTATCCTGTTCAATCCGGATTTCCAGGAGTTGAGCGAAATCGAGTCGGTTACGACCATGAAAGACGGCACGCGCGTGCCTTTGCCGGAAAATGCCTTGAACCTGGTGCTGCCGCGCGTCGCCCACGAACACCCCGGTTTTTCGCACCTGCGTGAAATGGTTGTGACGCACACCGGGCTGGAACGAGGCGCCGTGGTGGATTTCTCGTACCGCCTGCACACACGCGCGGATTTTCAGCCCGGGTTCGCGGCCACGGAACCACTGGCGGATGCTTTGCCGATCGATCGGCTGGTGATCCGCGTTCAAGCGGAGTCCGGGCGCAGGGTCTGTTTTGCAGCCCCGTTCGAGTTACCGGTTCAGAAGGCAAGCGGGGACGGAAAAGAAACCTGGACCTGGGTATTGGAAAACATCCCGCCCGCCTGCGCTGAATCTTCCATGCCGGCTGACCAGTTGCCGGAATTGATCCTGGGTGAGAATCAGGACTGGCAAAAGGTTCTCGAACCCATCCGCGCATCCGGGCCTTTGCCGGCCGAGTTGCTAAAGCAGGTCGAAGAAACCGTCCGCGAAACCATTGCTGTTGCGGATCGGGTGGTCATGATCGGCCGCCTGGTGGACAAGGGGATCGATCTTTGCCGGGTGCCCTTGACATTGTCGGGATGGCGATTCCGCTCTCCAGAAGAAGTATGGAACCTCCACAGCGCGACCGCTCCGGAGAAGGCGCGTTTGCTTCAGGCGGCACTGAAGGCTGCCGGGTTGCCCGCTGAAATCCTGGTTTTTTCCAACCGGGGATGGATTGATGCCGAGGGGCCGGTACTGCCGCAGGCGCAACGTTTCCTGGTGGAAGTGCGTGAAAGCGATACACGCGCCTGGTATCTGGATCCCCTGAATGAATCCGCAACACTGTTTCCCTACGCGCTTGAAGGACGTGTCGCCTATCGGGCCGTGCAGGATCGCTTTGAACGACTGTTCAATCCCCTTCCGACGAATCATGACGTGGAAGTTTCCGGCGAAGTGAATATCGACGCGGCGCGGAACTCGACCGGTTGGCTGGAAGTCCGCTTGACCGGCGCCTGCACGGAATACAAAACCGCCATGGATGATGCGGCCGCAGCGGCTGAATCCGCGCTCAAGCGCCTGTTGCCATTAAAGAAAATGCGCATTGAAGCCATTCGCGAATTGACTCCATCCAGCCTGCGTGCGCGTTTCAAAGTTGAAGCGGTTGCCTTGGAACAACTGGCCGATTCCGTGTTCGCTTTTCGTCAGCCGCGAATCAATCATGTCAATGCCATGATGGTTGCGCCCGCTCAACGCGTTTCACCCCTGGTTTTCCCTCATTCCCTGCACGTGCGCGTATCCATCGCCGTACAAACGGCCGAGGAAGTGCGGTTGCAAACGGCGAAAGCGTCCCTGATTGAGCACGGAAGCGCCGTTTTCTCACATTCCAGCCGGATCCGCGATCGCGGCGTAACTGTACTGACATGGGAATTCACCCTGCCGACGCGGGTTGAAACCGCTCAGTATGCGGGTTTTCGCAAACTGGTCGGACGAGTTTTGGATGGCGCCCCCTGGTTTACACTGATTTTTCCTCCACAAAAATAGCCGCCGGGTCCCCGGGGACATAAACCCCGGGGACCTGGCACTTTTTCACTCACCCGTTGTACAATGGATTCATGCAGGGTGATGCACGCGAACAGCGCAAGCGCATGGTGGATCAGCAGATCCGCAGCCGGGGCGTGCGGGATTCCCGTGTGCTCGAGGTCATGGCCAGGGTACCCAGAGAACGGTTTGTACCCGAGACAGACCGGGCTTTGGCCTTCCGGGACGGCCCCCTGTCCATCGGCAACGGGCAGACGATTTCCCAACCCTATATCGTGGCCTACATGACGGAAATGCTGGAGCTGCTGGGAGGGGAGCGGGTTCTGGAAATCGGCACGGGTTCGGGCTACCAGGCCGCGGTGCTGGCGGAAATGTGCCGTGAGGTGTATACGGTGGAACGCATTCCGGAACTGGCCCGGCGCGCGCGCAACCTGCTGGAAAAGGAAATGGGGTATACCAATATTCATTTCTGTTGCGGTGACGGCCGTTCGGGCTGGCCCCAGGCGGCTCCATTTGATCGCATCCTGGCCACCGCGGCCCCGGCCGCTCTGCCGCCTGCCTGGGTGGAACAATTGGGTGATTCCGGCATCCTGGTCGCGCCCGTGGGCGTCGGTTACCAGCGCATCGTCCGGCTGCGTCGCCAGCCGGAAGGCGTCCTGCAGGAAGACCTGATCGCAGTTTCCTTTGTGCCGTGTGTGTAGGGAGAGTTGGAAAGTTGGAGAGTTGGAAAGTTGGAGAGTTAAGGAGTTTGGGAGAAGGTATCCGGTGACAGGAAGGCAGACCCCTGGCCCTTCGGGTTCTGAATAAAGAATAAGGTAGAAGGAATAAAAAAACGGTTCCTTCGATTCGCTTAAAGCATTTGTTATTTGTTTTGGATTTGGATCATTTGAATTTATTTGGGATTTCGGATTTTTCTACCTTCTACAGGGCGGCCCCCCGTCTCCTGTAACCTCTTTTCCTGTGCCTTCTTCATCTTTCCCGGCAAAAATGGTATACTGTAGTATTGAAACCGGAATAGTGGTTTCGCCACCTCCTTGGATATCGGCCGATTTTCTATTTCCGGGACCACGAGAGGCAAAGCGTGCGCCTGTTCCGCGTCAATCATGGAAAAAAATGAAATTTGCAGAATTGAAACTGGATAAAGACCTGCTGAAGGGAATCGAAGAAACCGGTTTTGAGGAGTGCCTGCCGGTTCAGGCGGCCACATTGCCGCTCACATTGGAGGGCAAAGACGTAACGGTACAATCTCAAACCGGGACGGGCAAGACCGCAGCTTTCCTGATCACGATATTTCAACGCCTGACGCATGATTCATCCGTCAAGGGGAAGAAGGCTTTGATCGTTGTGCCTACACGCGAACTGGCGGTCCAGATCGAAAAGAACGCCGCGGAAATCGGCGCGCGTATGGATTTTGTCATCGGATGTTTTTACGGCGGCGTGGGCTACCAGCAGCAGGAGTCGCTGATCCGCCGGAATGTCAATGTCATTATCGGCACCCCGGGCAGGCTGCTGGACTTGAACGGTTCGGGAAAACTGAGCTTCAGGGATGTGGCGATCCTGGTAATCGATGAAGCCGACCGCCTGTTTGATATGGGGTTTCTCCCCGATATCCGACGCATGATGCGGCGCATGATGCCGCCCCGCCAGCGCCAGACCATGCTGTTTTCGGCGACACTGGGGTACGAAGCGCGTTCCATTTCGCGCGAGTTCATGAATCAACCGGAAAAGGTCGAGATTCAGCCGGAGCAGGTCACGGTGGACAAGATCACCCAGGTGATCTACCACGTCGGGCATCGCGAGAAGATCCCCCTGCTGCTGGGATTGCTCAAGCGTGACCGGCCCGCCAATACCCTGATTTTCACCAACACCAAACACATGGCGGAAAAGGTTGACTTCCACCTGCGCGCGAATGGGTACGCCAGTGAATTTCTCATGGGCGACCTGCCGCAGAAAAAGCGCTTGCGTATCATCTCGGATTTCAAGGCCGGGCGCATCCCGATCCTGGTGGCTACCGATGTGGCTGCCCGCGGCCTGCACATTGAGGATCTCGATCTTGTCGTCAATTACGATTTGCCCGGAGATTGCGAGAACTATGTGCATCGTATCGGACGTACCGCCCGTGCCGGCAAGAGCGGCAAGGCGATTTCACTGGCCTGTGATGATTTTATTTTCAACCTGGACGCGATAGAAAAGTTCATCGGCATGCGCATTCCCACCGCCGCCGTGGACGCGGAACTGCTGGTAGCCAGCAAGGTATCGGATTACGATTTCCGCATGCGGGGGCGGGGAAACGGCCCGGCACCGGAATCTTTCGCCGACCGCGGCCGCAGCCGTTCGAATGGTCCGCGTTCATCCCGCAACTCTCAGGGGAAAAGGCCATTGCGCCCCCGGGGCGAAAACCGCGCCAGCGGAAAAACAGACCCGGCGGCGACAGGGCGATCGCGAAAACCGAGCGGTAAGGCTCCCGTAAATACCGCGGCCGCGGGTTCCTCCCCCCAGCGCGCGGCGAACTCAGCACGCAGCCGCACCACCAGTCGGGATGGCGGAAGCGAAAACCGGGCGCGGAAACCACATCCCCGCCAGGCCGACTCCATGAAGCGGCAGCACCAGTCGCAAACACAAGCGGACATGCCAACCCCACCGGCGTCGCTTGCGCCGGAATCCAAAGACAAAACCGGCCGGATCAACCGCCTGCTGGGGCGTTTGAAAAAAGGTTTGCGTGGTTCCTGATCCGTTGGGGGCCGTTGCCGGCTGAACCTTGGGGCGTGCTTTTTCGTATTCCTGGTATGAAGCGCCCGGTAAAAAAGTTTCCAGGTTCTGTCCTTCCGGGAAGAAAGCCTGCATTGATTCCGCGAACCTGCGGTCGATCATATGAAACCTTAATAGGAGGAAACAGATGAAATCCACGCATTGGCAGAAGTGTTCCGTTTGCGCGCGAAAATTCCGTACCACGCTGGCGGCCGTTCTGGTCGCACTGAGTTTCAGCTGCGCCCCGCTGGCGGCGAACGATGCGCCGGATATGCTTAAGCGATTTCCCCATATCCACGGCGATACCGTGGTGTTTGTCGCCGGTGGCGACATCTGGAAGGCCTCGGTATCCGGAGGTGAGGCGGTGCGCCTGACCCTGCACGACGGAGAGGAATTGTATCCCCGCATATCTCCGTGCGGCAAATGGGTGGCGTTTACCGGTGAATACGACGGCAATGCCGATGTGTACGTGATGAACCTGTACGGCGGGAAAATCACGCGCGTCACCTGGCACCCCTCCCATGACCAGGTGTTGGGCTGGCACAAAAAGAGCGGCCGCATCCTGTTTGTGTCCGACCGCTATAGTTATTCCCGTTTCCAGCGACTGTACCTGATCCGTCCGGATGGAACGGATCTCGAAGAACTGCCCATGCCGGAAGCCGGAACCGGGAGCTTTTCCGCGGACGGCACGCGTATCGCTTACAATAAAACACGGCGTGAGGACCGTACCTGGAAACGCTATCGTGGCGGCCGGGCTCAGGAAATTTACATTTTCAACCTGCAGACCCTGAAAGAAACGAATATCACCAATTTTGCGGGAACCGATCGCGCCCCGATGTGGATTCAAGATCAAATCTATTTTGTTTCCGACCGCGATGGCGTGCTCAATATTTATCGTTACGGGACTGAAGATGGTTCCATTGAGCAGGTCACCCGCCACCGGGACTACGATGTGCTCCGAGCCGGCGCGGGGGAAACGCGCATCGTATATGAAGTGGGTGGAGATATCTGGATGCTCGATACCACTACCCATCAGTCCCGCAAACTGCCGATCACCATTCGCGCGGATGCACCGGAGGCGCGACCGGTGATGCGCAATGTCGACAAGTACATCACCCATTACGGTCTTTCACCCGACGGTGAAACCGCCCTGGTGACCGCCAGGGGGGAGGTGTTCAGCCTGCGTGTCAAAGACGGTGTTACCCGCAATCTCAGCCAAGATTGCGGCGCCCGGGACAAAGACGCCGTCTGGTCGCCTGATGGCAAGCACATGGCCTGGTTATCCGATGCAACGGGTGAATACGAGGTGGTGGTTGCGGATGCCGAAGGCAAAAAGAAAGCGCGTACATTGACCAGTCATCAGGATGGCTACCGCCATACCCTGCGCTGGTCGCCCGACAGCAGCCGTCTCGCATTCGCCGACAGCAGCCTGCATTGTCATATTCTGGACGTTCAGACCCGTAAGCTCACGACTGTGGACAAAGCCGAGTACGAACATGTGGATGTATCGCTCGACCTCAAGCCCATCTACGACTTCGCCTGGTCTCCTGATAGCCGTTACCTGGCGTATTCCAAAATGAATAGTGACCTCGTGTACCAATTGCATATCTTCGATACCCGCAGCGGCAAAACACAATGTGTCAGCGACGGGCGTTACAATGATTTTAATCCCGTGTTTTCGGAGGACGGCAAACGCCTGTTTTTTGTTTCCAACCGCTTTTTCCGTCCGACATATTGTGATTTCCAGTGGGAGATGGTGTACAAGGACGCGGCCGGTATTTTCAGCATCAGCCTGCAAAAGGATTTGCCGGCCCTGTTTCCGCCGAAAGGGGTGGCGCTTGATGCGGTCGTGCCGGTTGCGCCCAAGCAGCAGACTCCCGGATGTGAAGTGGAATTTGACGGTATTGCGAAGCGTGTGGAAGTTTTTCCGTTACCGGCGGGGAATTATCGCCGCCTGCTCGCCGCGAACGGGCACCTGTTTTTCCTGAATTCGGAAAAAGGAGATTTCAACCGCTTCGAATTCCGCGGAACCGGCCCCATGGACCTGATGGCGTTTGCCTTCAAAAATGCTGAGGCTGAACTGGTGACCGACAAGATCAGCGGTTATGCCGTTGCGCATGATGGTAACAGCCTGATTTTCCAGAAAGGGACGAAACTGTTCGTGGCTTCCAGCTCAGCCCGTAAGGCATCGGGAACTCCACTCAACCTGTCCGGCCTGCGCATGCGCCTGGATCCACGCAAAGAGTGGCGGCAGATATTTACCGAAGCCTGGCGTATTGAGCGGGATTTTTATTACGAACCCAATATGCATGGAGTGGATTGGCCGGCCATGCGCGAAAAATACTCGCGCCTGTTGGATCGCGCTACCTGCCGCCAGGATATCCGTTTCATTATTGGAGAACTGATCGGCGAGTTGAACACATCGCATACCTATGTGTACGGTGGAGACCGCATGCGTGAGGCCCCCCGCGTCAGTGTCGGCGTGCTGGGAGTGGACTGGAAGGCGGACGCGCAACACAACCTCTGGCGCATTGCCCGAATCCTGACTGTGCCGGAATGGACCGGCAAAGTGGTTCCACCGCTCAGTCTGCCCGGCCTGAATGTGGCTGACGGCATGTACGTGCTGGCGGTGAACGGCGAAGCCGTGACCACCCGTCGCAACATTCACAGTTATTTTGTCGACCTGGCCGGAAAACCGGTTGAACTGACCATCAACTCCAGGCCCGACGCTCAGGGCGCCCGCACCATCACCGTGGTACCGGTCCGCAATGACAGTTATCTGCGTTACGTGGATTGGGTGGAACGCAATCGGCGGACGGTGGATGAATTGTCGGGCGGGAAACTGGGCTATCTCCATCTTCCCGATACCTACAACGGATCCGCGATGGTGTTTCCCAAGTATTTCTTTACCCAGACGCGCAAACAGGGAATCGTCGTGGACGGCCGTTTCAACGGCGGCGGACTCGACCCCTACGTGTTTCTGCGGCGCCTGGCCATTACCCCTCACACCTATTGGACGAGGCGTTATTCACAGGATCAGACTTCACCGTTCTACGCGCTCAAGGCTCACATGGCGCTGTTGACCAATCGCGAGGCCGGATCCGGCGGCGACATGTTGCCGCGTCAGTTCAGGCTCATGAACATGGGGCCGATCATCGGCACCCGCACGTGGGGCGGCCTGGTGGGCGTATCCCAGTTTCTGTCTCTGATTGACGGTGGTGGGCTGACTGCGCCGGATTACCGTATTTACAATGAAAAAGGTGAATGGGTGGTGGAGAATGTCGGCGTAAAGCCCGACATCGAAGTGGAACTCGACGCCGCCGAGATGCGCAAGGGTCATGACAACCAGTTGATGACAGCCGTAGACTACCTGATGAAAAAAATCGCCGAAAATCCTTTATCCTGGCCCCAGCACGGCCCATTTCCCGTGGACAGAACCCGCGGCGAATAGCAGGGAATTTTCTGCGGGGCCGGGGTGATTCCCGGCCCCGCTTTTTCATGGGCGTTTTCTCGAGGTTAAAAAAAAATGCCGTGAGATTCGCCCACTTGATACGCGTTTTTCTATATCAGCCGGAGTGTGCTGTTTGTGGCCGCCCGCTGGTTGATTTCAGCGAATCGTTGTTGTGCCGGCATTGCCTGAAGGAATTATCTCCCAGCCAGGATCCCGCCTGTCCGCGCTGCGGATGCGCAGTATCGAGC
This sequence comes from Candidatus Aminicenantes bacterium UBA876, assembly GCA_002294665.1. Lineage (GTDB taxonomy): Bacteria > Acidobacteriota > Aminicenantia > UBA2199 > UBA2199 > UBA876. The sequence goes on along the minus strand of DBFQ01000078.1, from coordinate 4,000 downwards.
CCGGGGGGCATTTGCGCCGGATGCATGTCCGCTCCGCCCCCCTTTCTTTCCACCAGTTGCGTGGCCGCGTACACGGGGATTTTTCGTGAAGTGATTCTGCGTTACAAATACGGGAGGGTGATGGGGCTTGCCGGGCCGTTGTCTCGTTGCCTGCCGCCGCCGCTTTTTCATGATCGTGAGGGTAAAGCGGCCATCCTTGTCCCCGTTCCGGATGATCCGGGTCGCCGGCGCGGCTTTTCCCCCATGAAGGAAATCGCGAGACGTTACGCACGCCTGCACGATCTGGGCTATTTTCCGCAGGCCCTGGTCAAGGTGCGTTCCACGCCGCCCCAGGCTTCCTTGAGCCTCGCGGCTCGGAAACGCAACCTTGCCGGGGCGTTCCGCTGCCGTTCGCGGTTTGTCCGGGATCGTGACGTGGTGTTGCTGGATGATGTGTACACCACGGGCAGCACCCTCAAGGCCTGTGCAAAGGAACTTGCCCGCGCCGGTGCACGGGTACGCGTGGTCACCCTTGCGCGAACACCTTGAATCGGATTGACAACCGCTCGGCGTTGTGCTAGATTCTGACTTCCCTCCGAGTCCCGTCCGCTACGGACTTTCACGGAAAGACTAGGCGACCGGACCGACAGGGTGATGCTGGAAACGGCATCGCCTTCCAAATTTGAAAAGGAGGCTTGCCATGGTGCAATCCAAGAAGTCCTGTTTTTTCCTTTCCTTCATCCTGAGCATGTCGATCATCGGCACGGCCGCGTCTCCGGCTGAGAAAAAAAACGCCACGGAACAAAAACAGAAACCCATCATCGAGGAAGTCGTGGTGACGGGGAAGGCCCCGGCGCAACAGCCCATTTCCCGGGTATCGCGGATTCCACGCGCCACGATCGAAGCGTTGACGCCGGCCCACATGGGCGAGGTGATCAATTTCACCACCGGCGTATACGCCACCGACGGCAACAAGAATGAATCCCGCCTGATGATTCGAGGGCTGGCGTCCAGTCGCATCACGCTCATGCTGGACGGCATCCCGGTGTATGAACCTTATTTTAATTCGTTCGACCTGAAAACCATTTCCGCCGCCAATGTGGATAGTGTCAAGGTGATCAAGGGAGCGAGTTCCGTCCTGTACGGCGCCAACACCCTGGGCGGAGTGCTGAATGTGGTGACCCGGCGTCCAGATCAGCCATACCTTTCGCTGAACTCCAGTTTCGGGGACAATCAGACCCTGCTGCTCAATGCGTCGGGTGGGGCGGCATTCAAACGTTTCGCGGTACAGGTGGACGCGGTTATGGATCGCTCCGACGGCTATGATATCCGCCAGGACGGGGAGCGTGTTTTGCGCCAGAACAGCGACCATGAACGCGTAAACCTCAACGGCAAGGCATATTTTTCACTTGCGGAAAACTCGGAAATCATGGCGCAGGTCATGTTCAACCAGTCGGAGTTCGGTTTGCCGGCGGCAACCGAGTACCTAAAAGCGCGCATCTGGCGCTTCACGGATTGGCAGCGACTGCAATTGAACCTGGGCGGAACCTTTCCTTTGCTGCAGCGCGGCGTGTTGAAAATACGCACCTATTATGTCCGCCATTTCAACGTGCTTGATCAGTACGGGGACTACGATTTCAGCCAGCGGCAATGGGAATCCACTTACAAGAACCACTCCCTGGGCGCGATCGTATCCGGTGAATATCCGTTGTTTGAGCGGCATGACCTGAAGTTCAACCTGACCTACAACGACAATATCGTGCGTCAACAGGGAGATATCGGCGATCCCTGGGAGGAATACAATCGCGGCGTGCTGTCCGTCGGGGTTGAGGACCACATCCGCCTGAATCAGAAATGGACCGTTGTAGCCGGAGTCAGTCTGGACGCCCTGTACAAGGATTCCGGTGAAAACGAATCCCGCTTCAACCCCATCGTAGGGTTGCGCTTCATGCCCCGGGAATGGCTGGCGATTCACGCCGCTTTCGCCCACAAATCGCGTTTTCCCGCCATGAAGTCTCTCTACGGCTCGTCCGGAAATCCCGACCTGCGTTCGGAATACGGTAACAGCCTGGAAGCGGGGATTACATTCGAGCGCAAATGGCGCATCGAGGCGGCTGTTTTCCTGCACCGTATCCAGGATATGATTCAATCCTACCGCGGCCTGGACGGCTACCGCACCGACATGAACGTCGGCCGCGCCGAGCTGGCCGGGATCGAAGCCGCCGTTTCACGCCGCTTCCGCAAAGTGGAATTTTCATTGAATTACACGTGGATGCATTCAGAGGACCGGGACACCGGCCTGCCCCTGGACTATATTCCCGCCAGTCAATTCAACACCCTGGTCACCGTGGGGCCGTTCAGCGGCTTCAGTCTGACCGTTTGGGCTTTGGCCGCATCATCCTCGCAGGCCAGCCTCGGCAAGGCGCCGCCGTTCCAGGTGATCGATATTCCCGGTTACGCCACGGTGAACCTGCGTTTGGAAAAGCGTTTCAAAGGGTTTATGCTGTACCTGATCGGTGAAAACCTTTTTGACGCGGATTACTTCACCGAACCCGGGTTCCCCATGCGCGCGCGGGGAGTCCGCTTCGGCGCGCAGGTGGATTTGAGGAAATACAAATGAAACAGATTCTTTTCATCTTTCTGCTGGGAACGTCCTTCCTCTGGGGGGGCGTTCCCGACACAACCGCTGGTGAGAACGATTTCTACGGGCGCTTGCCCTACGTGGAACTCAGTGTGCCGCAGATCGTGGTGGACGGAGAAGTGGCGAATCCCGGACCGGTGAACCTGGACACATTACCCCGGCATGTGGTGACGGTGCGTTTGGCGTACCAACATCACGCGGGTCGTGAGTTTGTTGGGGCTTACCGTGTTGAAGGTGTTTCCCTCTTCGATATGTTGAGCCATAGCCGGATCAGCAAAACGGATAAAGATACTTTTCCGCCGCCGCTGGACCTCTATCTGGAGATTCGTGATGACAGGGGAGGGGTGGTACTGGTATCCTGGGGTGAGATCTTTTTTGCCCGCATTCCCCATCGTATCCTTGTGGCCACGCGCGTGTCTCCCATCATGCCGACCAAAATCAAAACAGCCTGCGCCGTTCCCGAATCCTCCCTGCTGGTTTGCGCCGACGACCTGTATGACGTGCGCAACCTTTCCGCGCCCCGCCGGATAACGGTGCGGTCGGCCCAGGTGACGATCCCGATCCGCAGGGGCATGGCTTACGTGTCATCACGGGAAATCAAGCTCAATGCTTTCGGCGAAGATGCGGGAATATTGCGCGATTCATCGCGGTTTCCGGAGAAAATCTCCCAGCATACGGTGTTTTTCGGGCGTGGGCGCGGATTTCACGGCTTTCACGATTTCAGCGGCTGGGACCTAAGCGTTTTGCTGGGCCGTTATATCAACCCTGAACCCGAATTCCTGGCTGCAGGTTATCTGGTGGTTACGGCGGTGGACGGGTACCGCGTGGTTTTCAGCGCAGCGGAGGTGTTCAACCGCAATGACGGAAACGCCTTCATGCTGGTGGATGGCGCTTTGTGTGAAAACAAGGGCCCGTGGTCGCTGTTCCCGGGGCCGGATTTCTTTTCCGATCGTGCCATCAGCGGAATCGAGGGCATTGCCGCAAGGAAAGTGGAGAAGAAGAAGTGAAAAGTGAAAAACGGTGATGGAGTACCGGGCGGACTGTGATGGGGAACCTTGCAGAGCGGTGATGGCGCGAATGGGTACGAGTGATGGGGAACCCTTCGGCTCGGTGATGAAAAAGCCGGAACCGGTTCTGAATAAGGAATAAGGTGCAAAAATCACATGGGTTTTTTATTCATTATTCCTTATGCATTATTCCGGCCTGTTTTCCGCCAATCGCCCCTTCCCAATCGCCTCTCGCCATCCCGATTCAATGACGCTTGCGAAGCAAGCTAATGACATGAGCGAAGCGAATAAATGACAGGGTATCTGAATGACAAGCACGCTTTGGCTTGGTTCATTTGAATTTGTTTGGGATTTGGGATCACTACTGTCCTAA
>DBFQ01000109.1 GCA_002294665.1 Candidatus Aminicenantes bacterium UBA876 | reverse complement strand
CCCCGTCCGCGTGTGGTCGATATGCCGTCAGCACCAGACCTGCAGGGCCATGCCATGGAAGGCATTGCCTCCTGGTATGGAAAGAAGTTTCACGGCCGCCGCACAGCCAACGGCGAGATTTACGACATGCACATCTTGACCGCGGCGCACAAGACCCTGCCGTTTCATACTCTGGTGCGGGTAACGCGGTTGGATGAAAACCGCTCCGTTGTGGTGCGCATCAATGATCGCGGACCCTTTGTGGCCGGACGGATCATCGATCTTTCCTATGCCGCCGCCCGGCGTCTGGGCATTGCTGAAACGGGTACCGCACCGGTACGTCTGCAGCCTGTATCCGCCACTGTATCCTTGCCGCCACCTGTTGAACGGGGGCTGCGTGTCCAGGCCGGGGCGTTTTCACTGCCCGAAAACGCGGCGGCATTGGCGCAACGCTTGCACGATCATTTCAATTGCTCGTTCTCCGTGGAAAAGGATGACGGCCTGCACCGTGTTCTCTCGCCGTTGCTTTCGCGGGATTCCGCCGAGGAACTCTGCCGCCGCCTGCGTGCCGCCGGGATCGAAGCGTTCGTCCGGGAGGCGTTTTGACGACTCCGGCCCTGATCTGGGCGGCTGCGGTGCTGTTTACCGGCGCCGTGCTGCAAAGCGCCGCCGGGTTCGGTTTCGGCTTGTTTGCCGTTCCCGCTTTGCTGGTATTGGGATTTCCTTTGCCCCAGGCGGTGATGCTGTGCGTGGTCGGTTCCGCGGTGCAGAAAGTACTGGCGGTCTGGAGCTTGCGCGAACACGTGCCCTGGAAAGGGTTGCGGCTGGTGGTTGTTTATGGACTGCTTACGTTTCCCCTCGGTCTGTGGCTGATGTTTCACCTGACCGAGGCGGGGAAAGGGGTTGCCGGAGCCGTGGTGGCGGTGTTGATCCTGGGTTTGTTGCTGCTGCGCCGCGGTGTTTTCCCGGAGGAAAGGGAACATGTGCCGGCCGTCTGGGGGATTTCCGCCGGAGCGGTTTCCGGTGTTTTAAACGGCCTGGCCAACATCGGTGGCCCCCCCGTTGTGTTGTGGAGCCTGGCGCACAAATGGTCCAATCCCAGGCTGCGGATCACCACCCTGGCCCAGTCACTGGTTTTTGTTCCCTTCCAGGTGGTCTTGATTCCCGTGATGTTCGGAGCTCCAGCCCTGAACGCGCTCCTCTGGGGGTTGGCGCTCTCACCGCTGGTGATTCTGGGAACCCGGGCGGGGCTTTTCCTGGGAAACCGGGTACCGGTGCCGTTCTTGCGCCTGGGAATGGAGATCCTGCTGGTACTGATGGCCGTTTCCGCGGCCCGCCCGCTGTGGGAGTAATCCGCCGGACGGGTCGCGGCAATGGGCCCATGATTCCAGGGGTTACATGAATTTGTCGATATCGGTTCCCAGAATTTCGTCCGCCGCGGCTTTGAAGCGGCTGATCACCTCGGGCGAATCATCCATTTCGATGGCTTTCGTACGCGGGATCCCGGTTTTCTGAGCCAGGCTCATGCGTGCGTCATATCCGCCTTTCTCCGTCACGATCTGGTAAATTTTTTCCAATGTCGCAGCCATGTTGTCCTCCTCAGCCGGCGATGGCTTCTTCGAACGCGTCAATGGCCTTGGGGATGGCGATGTTCAGCAACAACCCCAGCTTGGCTTTTTTAGAGTCAAGCAGCATGCCCCAGAGGAATGACCCCATGGTGATGAGGACCACCATCTTGTCATCGACCAGGTCGATGATGTAATAGCGACCCAGCGCGGGGAATCCCGCCCCCTTGAGGGTTTTGTCCATCAGGGAGGTCAGTTCGGCAAACAGGGCCGATGCCTTGGCCTGGGTGTTCCAGCCGGCCAGGCTCTGACCGTCGTTGGCATCGATGATATCGGTCGTCAGCATTCCGTCGCCCAGGTCATCCTTCAATACTTCAACCGCCTTTTCCATTTGTTTCACGTTCATTGGCTTCTCCTTTTCCCCCGAAAGGATATCTTCCGGGGATAATTGTATGGCTTCTTCATCGATCTCCTTCATGGCATTCATCAGCAGCACCATGAAGGGCATGTCAATGCTGTGCTCAATTCCGGAAACGGGTTCCTGCAGGGAAAAATGTCCACGGTTCAAATTCAATAGACTCTGCGCGGCTTCCAATCCGCGCAGATCCTCGAATTCGGCGTGGACGATCTCCCCGGTCTGAAAATGCAGATATCCGCTTAACCCATTCAAATCGATCTTGACGGTCAGGGTCTTGCGCTCCAGGTTGATCATCTGCAGCAGGGAGGTGATGTCAATGGAATCAATGTTGCCGGATATGCCCTCTTTTTCGACAAAGAAATCCAGGATTTTCTGGGTGACCCATTCCAGGTTGAAGGGTTTCATGATCACATCCAATCCACCCAGCTGGCGAATCCGTTTGAGTACTTCCTCCGTCCCGAATGCGGTCATGGCGATGAACCCGCCTTTGAACCGCTTTTTGCGCAAGTATACGAACAGGTCCAGTCCGCTTTTGCCGGGCATGCGGATGTCGGAGACAACGAGATTGTAGCGGGTTTTCTTGCACTTGCGGATGGCTTCGTCAACGGAATAGGCGATATCGGTCTGAAATATTCCCGCGTGTTTCGACAGGCCTTCCTGCAAGCCTTCCAGGAATACCTGCTCATCGTCAACCAATAAGAGTTTCTTTGCCATGGCTTTTCCGTACCTTGAAGATAGCAAGATCATTGCCGGAATACAGATGCCCTGCACAAGGGCCTTTCCGCGCGAAGGGCTTGATTTGGACGGGCCGGATCAGGCCTTGCGGTCCGATTCGGCCCGGTGGTTGCGTTTTTTTTCCACCTGGTGTATGTATGGTGATATGCCTGATTCATTTCCGAACCCGCCTGTGGACAAAGGTTCCCCGCCGATCGTTTCTTTTTTCGAAGCCGATACCAAGGCCTTGTGTGAGATCTGTGATTCCATTCCGATCGGTATCATCGCCATGGATCCGCGAACCGTTCTTCCGGTATTCGCCAACCGGCATTTTCTGGCGTTTTCCCCTACCCAGCAGAATCAGATCGTCGGCCACATTCGCGTGCGTATCCTGCGGAAGACGACCGCCGAATCTTCCGTATCCTTAAATGAAGAGATTGAAATCCGTGAAAACGGCAAGCGATACATTTTCGGTTTCACCATTTATCCGGTCCGTGAAGACATGACTGTGGTGTTTGTCTCTGATATTGCTTCCAAATCCATCCTGCTGCAGAGCCGCCAGGACAATCTGTTTTTCGATCGGTTTTCCGAGATGGTTGCGGAGGTTGCTCACGAAATCGGCAACCCCCTGACCGGAATCACCACGATACTGCAGGTATTGCGGCTGAACATCGCGGGCTGGACCCGTGAGAAGATCGACGATTACCTTCAGAGATGCATCAACGAGATTGACCGGCTCAACGCATTTTTGAACCGGATCCGGGATATCTCCGGTGAGACCGCATTGGATATTCGCCCGGTGGTGTTGCGGGACGTGTTGATGAGTGTCTATGAAAACAATCGTGTCCGTTTTGAAATCCGCAAAGTGGCTTTTCACTGCCGCGTCGACAGCGATATCTGTGTGCGTGTCGATGAGGGGGCTTTTTACCGGATCCTGCTGAACCTGGTGAACAATTCACTCAGCTTTCTGAAAGCCGGCCAGGAAGTCAACGTTTATCTGGAAAATGTGGATAAGAGTTTTGTCAGCCTGGTTTTCAGCAACAATGGTCCTTCCATTCCGGAAAAAGACCTGAATCGGATTTTTGCGCCTTTTTTCACGACCCGCGAAACGGGGAACGGCATCGGACTGACCATTTCCCTGAAGCTGATCACCCGTATGGGCGGGCTGATGTTGGCCACGCCGCCCCTGGAAGGAGAGCAGGGCGCTCGTTTCGTGATTCACATTCCCCGGGGAGATTGTTCTTGAAGCGCATTGAAGAAGCGATAACGGTTTTCCCGATCCTGCTGGTCGAGGATGATGCCCATCTCGCGGCAACCGTGGCGGAATTTCTTCAGGACAAGGGGTTTATGGTTTACAGGGCGGGAACCTGCGCGCGTGCGCGGGAAATTCTGGAACACCAGTCCGTCCATGTCGCCCTGGTCGATCGCAAGCTGCCGGATGGTGAAGGCACGCTGGTGGCGAACTTTATCAATACCCGCGGGCTTAAGACAAAAATGATACTGGTGACCGCTTACGGCATGGATCAGAACGTCAGTGAGTCGCTGAAGAAAGGCGCTTTTGATTTCCTGCAGAAACCCTTTGATCTTGAGACGTTGCTGAAACGGGTGTGCAATGCCGGCCGGCTTTACCAGCTTGAGTTCTCTTCTCGGGTTCAACACGGCTTCCAGAAATCGGCTTACCGCATCGTCGGGAAAAGCCCGGAAATCAGGCGTATCCGCCATGTCATTCACCATGTCGCGCCCATGGACACCTGGGTGCTGATCACGGGAGAGACCGGAACGGGCAAGGAGTTGATCGCGCGGAATATTCATCTGGACAGCAACCGCAGCCACCAGCAGTTTATCAGTGTCAACTGTGCGTCGATTCCGGAGACCCTGTTTGAATCAGAATTTTTCGGATACAGGCGCGGTGCTTTTACCGGGGCCGTCCGGGACAAGCCCGGATATTTCGAGATGGCGGCTTCCGGTACGCTTCACCTCGACGAGATCGGCGAAATGCCCCTGGAGTTTCAGGCAAAGCTGCTGAGAGTCCTGGAAGAGGGCACGTTTATCAAGCTCGGCGGCGGGGATGAATCCCGGGTGGACGTCCGCTTGATCGCCTCCACCAACAAGAACCTGCAACATGAGGTTGAGCGTGGGCGGTTTCGCCGCGACCTGTTTTTCCGCATCGCGGTATTCATGATTCATGTTCCTCCACTACGGGAAAGGCCGGAAGATATCCCTTTGATCGCAGCCCATCTCTGGTCGGGTTTGAACCAGCGCATGGGTATGAAGGAAACGGCTTTACCCGTGGCTGATGAAGACCTGGTCAACCAGCCCTGGACGGGAAATGTCCGGGAATTGCGCAACTTCCTGGAGCGACAATTGTTGTATCTGCGCATGGGGCGGCCAACGGGGTTCGATCCGGTCACCGGCTTGGAAAACCGAACCGCGGCGGAACCGGATGCGCGCATGGTTACCCTTGAGGAACACTCGCGAAACTACGTGTTGGATGTGCTGCAACGCTTGAATTACAACAAAGCACAAACCGCCCGGGTCCTGGGTATCGGCCTGTCTACTTTGAAGCGATGGCTGAATCAATGGGGTGTGCGGGTTGAACGCCGTCTGGACAATCAGGAAAGCGGGTGATTCTTCGTATCGGATTGATTGGCTTGGTGCTGGCTTGCAGTGGAATGGTTCAGGCCGGCCCCGACTGGGAAAAGATTCATTTGACCGATTTATCGGGTTACGGTCTTTTCGCCGCCACTTCAGAACTGTCCGCAGCGCACACAGGAACCCTGAATGCAAGGACCCGTTACGGTCCGGCCAACCTGGTGGACGGCGATTTGTTTACCCCGTGGGTGGAGGGCCGGACCGACGCGGGTATCGGTGAGTCGGTTTTTGTCGTAGTGCCCGGAAACTGCCGCAGGTTGAACATCTTTCCGGGTCACGGGCGCAGCCGGGAACTGTTCTCGAAAAACAACCGCCCCTCCCGCCTTGAAGTGACTTTCCACGCGGGGATTCATTGCGATGGTGAAGTGACCGAAACAGCCCTCTTGTTTCACACCCGCAGGTTTGAGCACAGGTTCCTCCTGGAATTGAAAGACGAATTCCGGCGCCAGACTTTTCCCGTTCCCGTCTCCAGTACGGAACTGGCAGAATTCCTGGAGCAGTCGCGGAGGGAATTCAATGCAGGCTTTGAAAGGCCGGTGGCGCGGGTGGTGCTGATCGTGGAACTGGAAATTCTTGATGTTTTTCGCGGCACGCATTGGGACGACACCTGTATCAGTGAAGTGTTTGCTCAGGATCGTTTCATTCCTGAAGGGATGATCCGCTATCCCCGTGTCACCCGGGTTTATGTGCCGCAGGAGTTTCCCGGAACGATTTGCATGGATACGAAAGAAAAGACCGGCGTCATCGTCACACAAGACATCCGGGCGGTTTCCCAGGTCGGAGAGGTGTCAACGGATGGGCGCTGGGCCACGATCATGCAATTGCCCGCCGCAGCGCCTCCGGGACGTGTGGAAACCGTCTGGCGCCTGCTGGATCTGCGTCGCGTACGTTTTGTGGAGGATGAGCTGGCACAGACGTGGGGAAGCGAAGTGTTCGGCCCATTTTTCCTGCAACAGGAGTCCGGTTCCCTTTTCCTGGAACACGCCTCCGGCCGCATCCGGTTATACTGACCCGCATTCTGCGCGAAAATCCGCCTTCCCGACCCTCGCCATTGGCCTTTCGCCGCTTGCCGCCTTGTTTCAAATCCGAAGCACGAAATCCGAAATCCCAAACAAATTCAAATGACCGAAATGTAAATTTCCCAAACAAAAAAACAAGACTTTTTCTTTCGACTTTTAACTTTCGACACAGTGCCCCTGCCACCCTCAACTTCCTCAACTGTCTCAACTTCTCTTTTCCCAACGATCTGCTGACAGAGAAAACCAAGTACATAGTGAAAAGTGAAAAGTCGCAAGTAAAAGCCCTTGCTCCCGAGATCTACCTGCAGAACACCCCGGGTCTTCTACCTTCTACTTTATTATTCCTTCTTCATTATTCCTTATTCCGATCATTCGCTCCGGGTTCAGCGCAGTTGCTGCCAGAGGAAATTGTAGGAGATGGCCCACATGTAGGCCCGCTGGCTGTTGTCCGCGGCGCCGCCATGTCCGCCCTCGATGTTTTCATAATAGCGGACATCCTGGCCCATGGCCTGCATTTTCGCCATCATCTTGCGCGCGTGACCCGGGTGGACGCGATCGTCGCGGGTGGATGTGGTAAACAGCGTGGCCGGGTATTTCACGCCTTCCTTCAGGTTGTGGTAGGGAGAGTATTTCTGCAGGAAGGCCCATTCCTCGGGCTTGTCCGGGTCACCGTACTCGGCCATCCAGCTGGCGCCCGCAAGCAACTTGTTGTAGCGTTTCATGTCCAGTAACGGCACCTGACAGACTATGGCCTTGAACAATTCGGGGTAGAGGGTGATCATGTTGCCCATCAGCAAACCGCCGTTGCTGCCGCCCATGGCGCCGAGGTGCTCCGGAGAAGTGATTCCGCGTTTGAACAGATCCCGGGCGACCGCCGCGAAGTCCTCAAAAGCTTTGTGGCGCTTTTCCTTCAGTGCCGCCTGGTGCCAGCGGGGACCGTATTCTCCACCGCCGCGGATATTGGCCAGCACGTAAACCCCGCCGGGTTCCAGCCAGGACCGCCCCGTGGTGCCGCTGTAGCCCGGAGTCATGGATACTTCAAAGCCGCCGTATCCATACAGCAGGGTCGGATTGCTTCCGTCTTTCTTCAGACCCTTGTGGTTGACCTGGAAATAGGGGACACGGGTGCCGTCCCTGCTGACGGCGAAATGCTGGCTGACTTCCAGATTGGAAGCATCGAAATAGGCTGGCGTGGACTTGATTTTTTCCGGTGCGCGGCCGATGCTGCCCCAGTACAGGCTGCTTGGGGTGAGAAACCCCGTCACGGTCATGAAGTATTGATCGTTTTCATCGCTGTCGATGGCCCAGGCCTGTGCCTCGACATTTTCCGGAGCGCCGATAAAAGGCATCCGCTCCCATTTCTCTCCTTCCGGCTTCAGCACCACCAGTTTGCTCTTGACGTCCTCGGTGATGTTGAGGATCAGGTAGTTCCTGGTCCAGCTGGCGCCGGCCAGGGAGTTGTTTTCCGCCGGGGTGTAAAGCACGGAAAAATTCCGTTTGCCCTGCATGAAGCGGTCAAAATCGATGGCGATCAGGCTGCCGGCCGGGTAGGTGACACCGCCGGTTTCCCAGGCGCTGCGCAAGGTCACCATCAGCCATTGCCGGTGGGGCATGGCCCGGGCGTCCACGGGAACCTCGACGCGGACCAGCGAGCCGTCATCTTTCCTCAGGTAAAACTCGCTCTTGAAAAAGGCCGGCACCCGGTAAACGAAATGGCGCTCGTAGCCTTCGGTGTCGTCATAAAAGGCGTTGACCGACATGTCCGTTTTCTTTCCCTCATAGATGACTTTCGCCGCATCCAGGGGCGTGCCCCGTTTCCATTCCTTGACGATGCGGGGGTAGCCGGAAGTGGTCAGGCTGTCCGGGCCGAAATCGGTGGCCACGTAGACGGTGTCCTTGTCGATCCAACTCATGCCGCCCTTGGCTTCGGGCAGCCGGAACCCGTCTTTGACGAAGGATTTTGTCTGGATGTCGAATTCGCGTACTTCGGTGGCGTCCGCGCCTCCCCGGGAGAGGTTGATCAACACGTGGCGATAGCCGCCGGCCTTCAGGATCTGCGCCCCTTTCCATACCCAGTTCATCTTTTCCGCCTGGTTGAGGGCGTCGATATCGAGAATCACTTCCCATTCGGGTTCCGCTTTGGCGTACTCCTCGGGCGTGGTACGGCGCCAGATGCCGCGCGGATGCCTGGCGTCTCGCCAGAAATTGTAGAAATGTGTGCCATGTTTGGACACGAAGGGGATGCGCGCGTCGGAATCCATGATTTCGCGCAGGTCGGTTTTCAAGCGCTGAAAATCTTCGCCGCTGGCCAGTTCGAGGCTGGAAGCCGCGTTGCAGGCCCGCACCCAGGCCAGTGCCGGCCCGCTGAGAACCTCTTCCAGCCAAAGGTAGGGATCTTCTTCCGCGGCATTTACGTGACCGGAAGCGGGGGTTGCGGCTTCCTGCGCCGGTACCGCCGTGCCCATGAATAAAAGAGACAGGACAATGCAGAAAACAGTGGAAAGATGCTTCATGATCGTACCTCCAGAGGATTGATACGCAATCGGGTTGCCGCCGGTTTTCACACCGGGTGGACTATCTGCGCAGGACGGCCCTGGAGAAGATGTGGTCCGGGATGTCCGGGTTGAAACGAATGGAAGAATCGAAGTATGAAAGTGAAAAGCAAAAAATCCGTACAATGTTCAACTTCTTTGCCTCCATCAACTTTTCCAACTCCCCCAACTTTTCATTGATCTTCTCCACGTTGTTGTATAATGGCATGGGAGCGAATCCGTGAACGTACACAACCTGGACTGCATTTTCAAGCCTGAACGCATTGCCCTGGTGGGGGTTTCCACCAACCCCAACAGCGTGGGCGGCAAGGTGTTGACCAACCTGGTGGGCAGCGGTTTCCGCGGTGTGGTTTACCCGGTCAACCCCCGGCACGAGGCCGTGATGGCCATGTCCTGTTTCCCCGATCTCGAGAGCCTGCCCCGCCGCCCCGACCTGGCG
>DBFQ01000054.1 GCA_002294665.1 Candidatus Aminicenantes bacterium UBA876 | reverse complement strand
TCCTTCCAGCCGACGGTGTGAATGTCGATTTTGGAGAAGTCGCTGTTCCCCAGGTGGTAGACTTCATCGGCGGCCTTGATACAGATCGGCGGCGGAGAAAGCGGCCAGGGCTCACCGCGCATCTCTTCACGGCGGGCGTTGATGATCTGCATGCCCACCGCGTCCACGGCTACCGGGTCAAACCCGGCGAGCAGTCCGTTGTATACCCACTTGTAGCGCGGATCGGGCTGTGGACCCTTGTCGCACAGCGGATGCAGCGCGTCTACGAGCACCAGCCGGGTCTTGCCCTTGACTTCCGGCCGCAGCCAGATCTCGCCCAGCCTGGCACTGTCCTGGTTGTGGTAATTCCGGGGTGAGCCGGAAAAGAGGATGTAGTTTTTCAGCACGGTGCCGATTCCGGTCAGCCAATGGGCTTTCAGCCCGGGCATGCAGATCAATGCCGTGATGGGTTTCAGGTCCACGTCGCGTCCCTGGGCATGCACAATGCGGTCGGCGGGAATTCCCGCCGCCTCCATTGAATCCTTGACCGCGGCGATCAATTCAGCGTGGGTGGGGTTCATGAACGGAGTGGGTACCAGGCCGATCAGGTCCCGGGGCTGAACCAGGCTGCGCCAGGCGGCAGCTGCGTTTTCTTTTCCCGTGACCCGGACCAGCGCCTGTTCCAGCATGCGGTCCACTACCCGGCGATCTACTTTCAGCGAGTCATCCATGGCATTCGCGTCGCGGATGATAAAGACCGGGCTGCGCGCCGCCTCCATCCGGCCGGCCTTGAGCCATCCCGGACCCAGCAGGGTGGCGCCGAGGGCTGCGCCGGCGGTGCCGCGGATAAAGTCCCTGCGTGTGACAAAGGTTTTCCTGTTTTTCATATCTCTCTCCAACCCGGGCGGGAATTATGTCTCGGGGTTGACCTGGAACAGGACTTCACGGGCGGATTGACGTTCCGGACAGCCGAACGCGAGCACCAGGCCGCGGCCCTTCAGTTTGCTCCCCAGCCAGCCGTCCTCCACCTGGAAAAAATTCCGGTCGGTTTCCGTTGCCGGCAGAACCGCGGCGTCCTGTTCCGGTACATAAGCGGCCAGGAAGTGCTTTAATGCAGCCTGGGCTTTTTCCGCCTGTGCGTAAAGGATGATCAGCAGGTGGATCCGTTCCCCATCGCGTTCGTAAACGCCCATGGCCGCTTCGCAATCCGGTTCCAGCCTGAGGATGTTTTCGTGGCTGAGGTAATACAGCGAATTCAATACCAGGTGGGAGCGGAACCAGGCCGTGCGTTCCGGAAGCACCCTCCAGCCCGGGGCCAGCACCAGCGGAAGCCGGTTCAGCAGTCTGGGAACGGGAGACCCGCCGCGGCCCGACGCGATCGCTTGCCCCAGCTCCAATACGGCATCGCGCGCGGCGCTGGTTTCCCGGAACGACATCACGCGGGCGTAGAGTTTCCCGGAGCACAGCCGCAGCAGGCCCGCTCCGTAAAGCGCCCGTGCCGCCGGAACCGTTCCTGTCTTTGCCGCCTTTTTTTCCGCTGGAAACAACTCGATCGCTTCGCCGCCCCAGTCGAGCGAAAGCAGGCCGAAGGCGTCATCCGCGGATTTCATGGTATAGAGCTCCGCCAGGATGTCGTTCCCCGTATTGTCTTTGTATTCATGGACCAGCAACTGGTCGAAATGATAGGCGAGGTAGAGCTCGCCCCCGCCGTTCATGTAATCAAAGATGGTGTCCGCGGTGATCACGCGCGGCGGGCCCGAGGTTTTCCATGATCCAACCGTGTCCGGCAGGGATGCATTGTTCTTGACCATGGGCGCTCTCTCTCCCTGGACGGCCGTGCACCCGAGCAGCAGGCAGACACACAAGAGTATGCCCGGCGGGATTTTTGCCGTCCGTTTTCGCTTGTCTGTTGTCACTGTTCTAGGTGTAGCAATTCAGTGAAAAGAAAGCAAGGAGTCGAGCGAAGTTGAAAGCAGTGAAAGGATGGCGGTCCGTTTTCCGATTATTTAAAAGTAACATTGCCGATTATAAATAAATGTAAAGGCATGAAGGTTGAATTGTTGACAAAAGTAATCAAAATGATTATAATTAAATACGAAGCATGAGATCAAAAGGAGGAAGCATGCCGGATATGAGAGTCAGAATTTCCGCTGAATCGGGAGGCCCGACCAAGACCCTGGTCAAGGCCCGTAATTTTCAGCTGATCGTGGATGAGCCGCCGGAACTGGGAGGAAACGATGAAGGCGCCAACCCGGTCGAATTCGTTCTGGCCGGCCTGGCCGGTTGCCTGAACGTAATGGGGCATCTGGTGGCCGGCGAAATGGGCATCAGTCTGCGCGGCCTGCGCATCGATATCATGGGTGAACTCAACCCCGAGAAACTGTTCGGTAAACCCACCACGGATCGTGCCGGTTACAAAACGATCGAAGCCGTTGTCAAGCCCGACTGCGACGCCGACAAGGCCACTTTGGAAAAATGGCTCGAGGCCGTTGAATCGCGTTGTCCGGTCAGCGATAACCTGGCCAATACCACTCCCGTCAGCATCAAGTTGAAATAACCTTCGTCCCCGGGCGTGGGGGATTAAATCCTCCACGCCCGTTCTGCGCTTTTTCGTCATCAACCCGTAAATCCTCCCCCGGAAAATGCCGCCCATTATCGACTGGGCCGCAAGTTCAGCATAAAACTTTTGCTGCCCCGAAGTGAGATATTCGCTCAATTGTTAGTATTTAACATTTTAGAGGCAAAGTCAAGGGGGAATCAATGCGCAATAAAAGTCTGGTATTTGTCATGATGACGGTATGCCTGTCGTTTCTGCTGGCGGCCCGGGAAATTACTGTCACCAGCCCGAACGGCGGCGAGAGCTGGGTCAGGGGAGAAATCCGTAACATTACCTGGACCGCTTTCGGGATCACTGCGGGTACTTTTCAGGTCACCGTGTGGAAAGGCGGCTCCAGCCAGGGAGTCATCGCTACCGGCCTGCCCGTCAGTCAGCGCTCATTCAACTGGATCGTGGGCCGCCTGGCGACCGGCGCCGAGGTTGCGGCGGGATCGGGTTACACCGTCAAAGTCCGGCACCAGGGTGAAGAGACGAATGACTTCAGCGATGCGCCTTTCACCATAACGGCTGCGGGCACCCTCCAGACCATCACGGTTACGCGCCCGGCGGGAGGAGAGAATTGGAGCCTGGGAGACAGCCAGGCGATCAACTGGAACACCTCGGGGATATCCTCCGGTACTTACCAGGTCAGCGTGTGGAAAGGGGATTCCAGCCTGGGAGTCATCGCTACCGGCCTGCCCGCAAGCAGCCCCTCCTTTAACTGGACAGTGGGCCGACTGGCCGCGGGTGATTTCATACCCGCCGGTTCGGGTTACACCATCAAGGTCCGGCTCCAGGAAGAAGTCGCGCACGGTTTCAGCGGAGCGTTTTCCATAGCGCCATCGCTTACGCAGGGAATTGTTGTGACGGGCAGGCCCGCTCGTGCTCGTCCAACGGTCAAGGCGAAAAAAACCGAGCCGGGATTCAAGTTTCTCATGCCCGTCTCCGGGATCAGTTGGAAACTGGGTGAAACAGAAGAGCTCAGATGGGAATCCAGCAACATCGGAAGTGCCGAGATTCATCTCATCCTGTACAAACTGGTTGGGGCGCACAAGCGTTCCGTCGGGTTTATCGCCAAGAACCTGCGTAGAAGTCCCCGAGAAGCCTTTTCCTGGGAAGTCGGCCGATTCAGCGACGGCAGGAGCCTGGATGAAGGCGGTCAGTTCCAGGTGATGATCGCGGACAAGGGGGGCACGGTTACCCGTTTCAGCGATACCTTCGAAATCCAGCAGAAACGGCTGGACCTGCGTTGCCATATCCGCAACTTCCGCATCCGCACCGTTCACAATTTTGATATCCTGAGCCAGGGAATCAATATGATCCTTCCCGGATGGGCTCTTATGGAGGGGGTCCACGTGGTGCACGCGGTCGAGTTTGATCTGCTTTTGGGCAACGCAGGCGAATGGCCCGCCGGAAGCATGAACGTGGAATGGAAGTGGGAAATCCGATCCTTTGCGGTAAAAGACGGGTCCCTGGTGGCTTCCTCCGAGCGCGTGGATCTTTCCAGAAGCGGCAGCACGGAAATTCATCAACATGTAGGCGAGGGCGGCGGAGAACCCGGTTACACCGGTTTTCACGTGAAAGCGGGTGTGCCGTGCCGGTCTTCGAAAATGCGCATCATCGTCAAAGCCGAAGTCGACCCGCACAACCACCTGAGTTCCGCCTCCGTTTTGAAAAGGGATGCCGAAGTCCGGACCGTCACACTGATTGTTGACTGAGTCGGGACGGTTCGGCCACAGCTATTGGTAATCCTCGCGGGCCTTGCCCTCTTCCAGGTCCCAGAAAAAGAAAAAAAAGAACCCGGCCGCCCATTCGCGTTTCACCCCAGCGGATTGCCCTACGCGGGAACCCTTGTAGTAGACATCGCCGTCATCTTCCACTTCGCCCACCCGCGATCCGTCGAAGTAGACGTCTCCGTCGGCTTCGATTTCACCGACGCGGNNCCTGGCAGAGCAACGCTCCGGCAATAAGGCAATAGATGATTTTTTTCATGTTTTCCCGGCAATGGCTCCCAATCCCGCAAACCACACGGTCCAGCCCAGGTGCGCGATCCGCTGCTTCAGGCCCGCCAGCTCCGGCAGGAAATCGGGGAAAAGTACGGAGAACCCCAAACTGATCAGCACCAGCGAGGTGAGGGCGGTCAACTTCAGGCGGCCGTTCCCGGCCCGTTGCCACAGCATCAACGCCAGCAGGGGAGAGAGGGGTAGCAGCATCGCGAGCATGCCCGCCTGACCGTGCATGGGCAACGGCAGGGGGAAGATGGCCGCCCCGGCCAGGGAAACGCCGTGAACCAGCAGCAGCCAGGCGGGAATTGTGGATAATTCTACTTGCTTGCAGACACGAACCAGGCCGTAAACGAAAACCAGGCTCAACAGGGCGCACAACAGCATGCCGGGGTTGAATATCCAGCGCGTGGGCGCGTCCAGGGCGCCCAGCTCGCTCACCCGGTCTCTAACGGAGCTGTAACCCGGATAGAAGCGGCCGCTGATCAGCAGCGTCGCCCAAAATATTCCGGGAACCGCGAACCCCAGGTTCAGCATGGTTTTTTTACCCATCAGACCTCCCGTTCTTCAACAGAACCGATTGTAATGGTGCCGTCAAAAACAGTCAAACCACATTAGCCACTATCAAAGTTGAAGAGTTGAAGAGTTGAAAAGTTGAAGAGGCAAGAAGTTAAACAGGTTTTTAAAGTATTTACGTTCGACTTTAGACTTTCAACTAAGTTCCCTCCTGTCTTCCTGTCACCTGATACCTGCCACCTTCATTCAAATCCCAAACCCCAAATCCGAAATCCCAAACAAATCCAAATGATCCAAATTCAAATGAGCTGAAAACAAGTTGAGGTAGTTGAGAGAGTTGAGGGTGGAAAAAGCAGTAGGGGCGAAAAATTTTTCGCCCCTACACCTGCCTTCCTGTCACCTGATACATGCCACCTCGATTTTACTTTCGACTTCAGACTTTCAACTTTCGACTAAGTTGTCTCCCTGTCACCTTCTTTCCAACTTTCATTGAGATATTTCCTCATAAACCCCCCACTATAGTATTGCTGAGAAGCGGCCTAAACCGCGCGGTGGAGGTGAAGCATGAGGGTGTGGATCACCGGCGTCATTTTGCTTTTAATGATTCCCATACTTGTGCCGGCGCAGGATCAGGACCCGGGGAAAATCGCTCAGGCCTTGGCGGACAGGCTGACATGCTCCCACCTGCTTGTCACCATCGTGGAACACGAGCCCATCACTTTGCGTATTGAAGAACAGAAAAAGCGGGCAACCATGATGTGGAAGGGCAACAAGGTGTTTGCCATGCGCACGCGCACCCTGGATACGGAAACAGAGATGTTGTCCATCGGCGAAAACATCGTGGAGATGAGCGGAAACGGCTGGAACAAGCTCTATTTAAACAAGGCCGGCCGCTCCCTTTACTTGTGGAACCACAAAGAAAACCGTTCGCTTCATTTGGCCAAGGTAAGCCTGCACAAACGGCCGGACTGCCTCGAGGTCACGATGTTGGAACATGAACCCATCCGCATGGACATCTGCCTGAAACATGGTGTCGGGGTGGTTTATTTCGGCGGCGGCATCCCCTTTCGGATTTCAATGAAGTATAAGAAAATCCGCGGGGCCGCGAAAGACAACCTTCTGCGCATCAACGGCAATGGCTCCCGGGAATTTTTCCTCAACCGCTCCCGCAAAATCATCTTTTTTGAGAATCCTTTTCCTGCCATGGACGGCCGCTTCGCCGACGTGGAAATTGAAAATTCTACCGGCTCTTCGGGCCACCCCAACTGGAAATTCAACGCCGACCCCTGATCCCCATCAGCCTCTTGCGCTGCACTCTGAATAACGAATAATGAAGAAGGAATAACAAAGCCATCCAGAATAAGATCGATCATCTTATTCCTTTCCAAATGATCCAAATTCAAATGAGCTGAAAACAAGTTGAGGCAGTTGAGAGAGTTCGGGAAAAAATATCGCTACCGGTCGTTCGATTGACTGCCGCAGGTTGGGGTGCTATTTTTTGAAACAGCGGCGCACATATCCAGGATCCGTTGCTTTGGTTCTTTTCCC
This sequence comes from Candidatus Aminicenantes bacterium UBA876, assembly GCA_002294665.1. Classification (GTDB taxonomy): domain Bacteria; phylum Acidobacteriota; class Aminicenantia; order UBA2199; family UBA2199; genus UBA876. The sequence goes on along the minus strand of DBFQ01000054.1, from coordinate 12,902 downwards.
GGCGCGGTGTTAAAGGAGGGAGCGTCATGAAGCGTGGTCGTCCCTTGAGCGAAACCATCGCCGTTGCGGTTCTGATCGCCGCATCGTGCCTTGCCTGCGTCGTGAGCCTGCCGGCCTCCACCCCTTCGGAGCCGCCTCCCGGAGAGGGCGCGACTTCGTTGCCTGCCTTCCAGCCATTCATCCACCTGGAGACAGACGGCGCCATCCAGGCCCTGACCGTTTCCGACACGGCCCTGGTCATCAACGTGAAATTCCAGGACCGAAGTCACAAAATCAGGGCATACAGCCAACCGGCCGGCAACCTTTTATGGGAAAAGACTTATGTCGACGTCAGTTCCCACCACCCGGGCCCGGCGCTGTACATCCACGGCGGGCGGCTGGCCTTTTACGCGGCCGAGACCGCGCCTTCTCCCTCCTCGATCGGCCTTCATATTCTTGACCTCCAGACGGGAGCAAAGCTCCATTACGCCCGGGAAAGCCCGCTTGCGGTCCGAAGCGGGCGCATCGTCTCCCGGTCCGGGTCCACGGGCAACGTTTACGACATGGCCCAGGGGTCTTATCTCAAGAAGTATTCCCGGACCGAGCGGCTCCGGTTCCGAGCCCTGATCGGAGACAAGGTCCTCTACCTCAGGAGCACGGGACAAGACCGGCGGGCGTGGTCGCCCCTGCTTCTGTCGCTAGCGGACGGGAGCGAGAGCTGGACGGGCCGGACGTTCACCGCCGAGGAGAGAGCCTTCCTCAGCGACGGGATCCCCAACTCTCCGGACCTGGTCACCGGCGGCTTTCCTGTTCTTATTCGGCAGGAGCAAACCTCTTCGCGTCAAACGTCTTCCCCTCCGCGCTTCTTCCTGCTCACGGAAAGCGGCCCCTGCCGCTTCTTCGAGCTCCAGGATTTCGGGCTGAGCGGCGTCCACGCCGGCCGTCCGAGCGGGGTCGTGGACTTCCAGCACACGAGAGGAACGGGAACGAACACCGTCCTCGCAGCCGGAGTCGCCTCGCCGCTCTCGGCTGAGACGAATTACCATTCAAACCTGGCCCTCGTCTCTTTCAACTCCCGGGGCGGCATCCTCGGCCGCGCCGCCGTTCCGCTCAGGGGCGCGTCGGTTCACTTCAGCGAGCTCGACGACCGGGGCCGGCTGCTCCTCGTCCTGAGCGACGAGCGCGTCCTGGCCTATGACCTTCCGATGCTCAGGCCGAGTTTCACGCGAGAATACAACGGCTTGTATTTTCAGGGGAAGCGGCGAGCCCGGCTGATGGGCCGGGAGCTCTATGTCTGGGGGTCCTACCAGGCCCGTCCTTCGGGAGAATGCGTCCTTTCGCTGAACACGGAATCGGGCGACCTGTCCGCGTTTTATCCCTTCGGCCGGAGCCTGGGGAATCTGGCGGACTTCAAGAAATCCTACCTCGACGTGTTCAACTCCGCACACCTGTTTCTGTGCTTCATCAAGGACGTCAGGACAGGCGGGCGGCCCGTCCACAGGAGCACCATCGTCCGCATCCCCCGGGCGAACAAGGGCTGGCTCGATGCCTCCCTCAGCGTTCCCCGGCCTGTCTTCACCGACAGCGCTGTTCCCGTGACCTTTCTCCCGGCATTCGCGGCGCTCTCTGCGAGCGAAGGTTCCATTTCCGGAGGAAAGACATGGAACACTCCCTCATCTCCCGGCACCTGCACCCTCACCCTGTCCGTGGGCGGCGCGAAGAGGGACTTTTTCGTTCCGGTCGTGGCCAGGGTCGTTAACAAGCCCCCCGTCGCGGATTTCATCCTGGTCGATCCTCCGCAGGACGGCATGTTCAGGCTCGTTACGCACTTCGACGGCTCGACTTCCCGCGATCCCGACGGCCGCATCGCCAAATACGAGTGGAGCTACGCCTTCCCGCCGGGAACGGATGATCAGGCTTTCGGTATAAATGCTGCACGCGAGAGCATCACTTTTCCCGCAAATTGCCATTCCGCTGCCGTGACGCTTACAGTCACGGACGACCGGGGACTTTCGGCCTCAAAAACGCGGCGGATCTATCCTCCCACGGCCCTGGCCGTGAAGAAGTCGGAAAACGAAGAATATATCACGGCCATTCCTCCGGCCCTGGACCCGGAGGGCGGCCAGGCGTCCGCAACCTACAGGATCGAGGTCAAGACCGGAAACAGGTCGGGAGCCGGAACGGACGCCAACGTCAGGCTGGTTCTCTATGGCCCGAAACGGGCGGACGGAATGCGCCTCCGCAGCGGCGACGAATGGAACCTCTTTGATTCCTCCGGAAATCGGCGCGATCATTTCGAAAAAGGCAAGACGGATACCTTCCACATGACGGGCAAGTCGCTCGACGACCTGGAGTTCATCACCCTCCGCCACGACAACGCCGGAGAGAAGCCGGGCTGGTTCGTCGAACGCCTGTCCGTCAAGAACGAGACGACGGACAAGGAGTGGTACTTCGTCGTCAACCAGTGGCTGGCTTTCGACGAGGGGCCCAAGAACAGGACGTGGTACAAGTTTTCGCCTCTCGATGCTCTCCTCAGCTGCGGCGTCATTTTCGGAAGCGAGCGCCTGAGCGTCGGCTTCACGGCGGCGAGCGACAACGTTTTCATCCTGCCGGAAAACGCCCGGGAGTTCTACATCACCTCCACGGACCGGGAGCAGCAGATCGCCGTTTTCAACAAGCAGGGGGTATTGCTCGGCCGGAGATATTCCGTGGGCTCCGGCGAGGCGGAGTTCCCTTATCTCACAAAGAGCGAATGGGGCGTGAACCTGAAGGTTGCGGATTTTCCGCGCCCGGCGCCCCTGACCGTCCGCTTGGGCACCGGGGGAAAAGAAGCCCTGATCTGGATCTTTCCCTCCTCCTGGCGCGGATACGAGAGTGAAGCCCGGCGGCTCGCCCTGCTCCTGCCCCTGGAGGACCGCTTGGAAAGCGTTTTCGACATCGCGCTGGGAGCGACCCGGTACCTCAAGGACAAGACCGGCAAGACCCTTAACCTGAATCCGATCCTGGAATACGGGGCCCAAGCCCTGGCCCTGTTTGAAGATGTACCGGACACGCAACTGGATTCCTTGATCAAAAACACGGTCCCGCGCTATGCCCTGAAATACGCCACCGTCGTGGCTCAGATCATGGGCAAGACTGTCGCGGCTGCGGCCGGCGAGTTTTCGCACGGCCTCCTGATGCTGATCGATGCCGCCCGCTGGGCGGGCTCCACGGGTGACGCCATATCCAAAACGGCGGCCCCGGCTTACGCCGCGGGCTTGTTGGAACGCCTGGCCGGGGGCTTGGATTCCAACCTTCTTCAGAACGTTGAAATTTTCACGGTGATCAAGCACAAGACGTCCACGCTCCTCGCCAAGGCCGCGAGCAACGATGCGGCGGGATGCCGGCTCCTGCTCGACGAACTCCGCTTGATCACGATCGGTCCCAACCCCGAAGGCGGAAACGTGTCCGATCACGTGATTGCCTATGCCACGTACGGCATCGATAAAAAATCCGGTGTGATTTACGAATTGTGCCTGGCGTCACGCCTGGCCTTGAGCCTGGAAAACATCAAGGAATGGAGGCAGAACGGGCACAGCGACTTCGACAGCGCCTGGTTCCAGCAGCTCAATGCCGAGCAGAGGTTCGGGCTGAACAAAGTTCAGGCCACGAACGTCGCCATGGACTATTACCAGCCCGTCATCGAAGCCATGCTCAAGGTCGCATCCATATTTATCGGCGCCTCCGCCCTCGATTAGTCGATACCCGGAAGCGGCATGTGTCCCCTGGGGCCGCCCCCTACACCTGTCTCCTGCCACCTGATACCTGTCACCTCGATTTCACTTTTCACTTTTACCTTTTCACTTTTCACTTGTTTTGCCCCTCGCCATACCAAAGTTGAAGAGTTGAAAAGTTGAAAAGTTGAAGTACCCTTTCGGGCATAAAAGGCAAGAAGTTAAACAGGTTTTTAAAGTATTTACGTTCGACTTTAGACTTTCAACTTTCGACTAAGTTCCCTCCTGCCTGCCTGTCACCTGATACCTGTCACCTCGATTTCACTTTCGACTTTAGACTTTCAACTTTCGACTAAATTCTCTCCCGCCTTCCTGTCACCTGATACCTGCCACCTCGATTTCACTTTTCACTTTTACCTTTTCACTTTTCACTTGTTTTGCCCCTCGCCATACCAAAGTTGAAGAGTTGAAAAGTAACTTTATACGTTTACACGCACCGGCCCCAATGTGACACCTTCTTTTCCTGTGACAGGAACATGACTCCCTCGTGCTATCACCGGGCTTTGCCTTTTTACTTTCGACTTTAGACTTNNCAACTCTTCAACTTTTCTCTTCCGTGCTTTCCCCAATCGGCCCATACGGCTTCGGAATCTCCATGAGCACGTGCCTCAACTTGATGCGGCCTTCCAGTACCTTGTCCATGGCCAGGTAATACATGGGACGCATGCCCTCTTCGATGGCACGCGCTTCCAGCAGCTGCTCAGGCCTTTCATAGTCTTTTTCGGGACAATCCTGAGTGTCGATGTCTTTATTGAACCTGCTGATCATTTCCCGGATGACCGGCGTGACTTCCAGGACCTCGAACACCGATTCAATACCCGCATAGCCGGTTTGCCCGCAGGCTTCACACCCGGTCGTGAAATAGTGGGCCAGGGGGAGTCCCTCCACAGCCTTGATGCCTGCGCGTTTCACGAAGTTGGCTTCGAATGGTTTGCCCGTTTTGCAATGCGGGCAGAGCCGGGAAAGCAGGCGGCTGCCCGTCACCAGCAGCAGTCGTTGCGCCAGGGCCTCGGGCCGGATCTGGTTTCCCGGCGAGAGGTACTCTGAATGGTCTTTATCCTTATCAAGCCCCAGGCAGAAGCTCTGAAACAGGGATCGCAGGGCGGAAATCGCGCTCCAGCGATGGTAGCCGCAAATCACCAGGCGCTGGTCCGCCTGCTGCAGGGCCGGGAGCAGGTCTTCGTTGTCCGAAATATCCTGGAACATCAGCACGTCGGGATCATGGGCCAGGGCCTTGTCCAAGCCGTCGCGAAATGTATGCCGGGGCTCCACGCCCACCTGCACCGCCCCGGGCAGAACGAATTTTTTGGGCCGCTCCAGTGTGACCACACGCCGCCCCTGCAGTTGGGCGCGCACCAGGGAGGAGTAGCACAATACCGACTTGCCCGCCCCGGTGGGCCCGCACACCAGGATCAACCCTTTGGGCCGGTCCAGGGCGCGCTTGATCTTGACCAGGTCCGGCTCGCGGATGCCCAGGTTGTCCAGGTCCAGGACAAACCCCTTCTCCCCGGAGGACTGGAAATAGATGTTGACGATGGGGCCGTCGGTTCCCCAGATTGATTTGCACACCACACCGATAAATTCGCCGTTCTGGTAGTCAATCTCTGTCGCGCCGATCTGGTGGAAAACGGTTTCATACAATGCGTCGGGCTTACCGAATACCAGACTGCCCAGTTCCTCGCATATGGCTTTGAAATCACTGTACTCGCCTTCCATCACGGTTTTCCATCCCTCCTGCAGATGAAACCGGACCCGGAAGGTCTTTAAGTAGGGCTCCAGGTTGATGCTCCCGGCCCGAGCGATCAGGCCGGTGTCGATGATTTCATACAGGGTGCGCCGCGCCGGTGATATTCCCGGCGGCGGTGAGTGCAGGTCTTCCCGCTTCAGCGGGTTCAGGGCGAAGAAGCGATGCTCCGGGTGGGAGTCGCGCCAGAAAGGGGAGCGGGTGGGGTCGTTTGCCGGGCGCGCGGCGTCCTCGTCCACTACCACGAAACCCTCAGGAACGCCGACATCCCGGGGCGAAGAATCGTCAAGGAAATGAGAGCCCTCGGCGCCGGGTGATTCGCGGTCCGGCCCGTTCGAATCCGGTGACTTCTTTTGTTTCCTGCGCCACCACGCCATGCGCCTTTCCCTCTGGGCCCACTATAGATCAGCCCCACACGGAATGCAAACAGGGGGCGGAATGCTTTTTTCCGGAAGAAAGAAGTTGAAAAGTAGGGGCGAAAGATTTTTCGCCCCTACACTGCCTTCCTGATACCTGTCACCTTGATTCGCCTTTTCACTCCCGTACCCGAAAAATGCTACAATCCTCCCGGAGGAGGGAGCTTCATGCGGATCACCATCCTGAACGGCAACCCGCGGCCCGAAAACGCGGAATTCGAAACCTACCTGGCGCGGCTGCGCGCGGAATTGGAAAACACCCACAATGTCGAATTGCTGGACCTGCGCGACCTGGATATCCACTATTGCGTGGGCTGCTGGGACTGCTGGGTCAAGACGCCGGGCGAATGCGTGCACAAAGACGATTCCGCCCTGGTCTGCCGCAGTGTCATCAACTCCGACCTGGCCGTCTTCGCTTCCCCCCTCAGCCTCGGCTTTGTCACCGCGCTGACCAAAAAGACCATGGACAAAATGATCCCCCTGGTGCATCCCTACCTCGTGATCGACCGGGGCGAAATGCACCACCTGAAACGCTATCAGAAATACCCCCTGATGGGCCTGCTGCTGCAGGCCGGCCCCGGCTGTCGGGAAGGGGACGCGGAGGTTACCAGCGCCATCCTGGCGCGCACGGCCTTGAACCTGAAAACCCGGCTCGCATTCAACAAGTCGATGTCCGAACCCGTCGAGGAGGTCACCCGTGAAATTAACAGTCTGTAACGGATCGCCCCGCGGCCGGACCGGCAACACCGAGATCATGCTCAACCACCTCCTGGCCGGTTTCGAATCGATCCCGCAAAACGTGAGCGAACGTTTCCACCTCAACCGCGTCAAGGATCATCCGCAAGCGGCGGAAGCCTTCGGACGCGCCGAGGCGGTGCTGATCGCCATGCCCCTCTACACCGACGCCATGCCCGGCCTGGTCATGGCCTTTTTTGAACTGCTGCAGCAATACCAGGGGCGGGCAAACAATCCCCGCCTGGGCTTTCTGGTGCAGTCGGGCTTTCCCGAAGCCGCCCATTCGCGCCCCCTGGAGCGCTACCTGGAGGGATTGGCCGAGCGCCTGGGCTGCCCCTACATCGGCACGCTGGTGCGTGGCAATTGCGAAGGCCTGCGCGTGGCCCCGGCGAAGCGCAACCGCCGGCTCTTTGCGCTGCTGGATGAGATCGGCCGCGATTTCGGCCGCAGCGGCCGCTTCGATCCCGCGTTGCTCTCCAGGCTGGCCGGACCGGAACGCTTCCCCGCCGTGGTTACCACCGTCATGAAACCGCTGTTGCGCATCGGTGTATTCAACAGTTATTGGGACCGCATGCTCAAGAAAAACAACGCCTTCGACCAACGCTTCGCCCGGCCGTACAGAGAAGAAAGTTGAAGAGTTGAAGAGTTGAAAAGTTGAAGAGGCAAGAAGTTAAAAAAGTAAGGGCGGGGTTCAAACCCGCCCGTACACTGCCTCCTGACTTCCTGTAACCTGCCACCTGCCACCTTTTTTCTATTCCTTCTCCTGCGGCGGTGTGCTGTCCAGGCGGAACGTCACCATCACCTTGAACGCCGCCGGCCGGGCCTTACCGTCTTTCAAATAAGGCTCGTAGCGCCATTGGCGCACCGCCGCCATCGCCGCTTCCGCCAGCAGGGGATCCGCCTGGTGCTCCGGGTCCGGGATGACCTGGCTTACAGCCCCGGTCTCATCGATGTGAACCTCCAGTTTAACCAGCCCCTGGATCTTCTCTTTCAGGGCTTCCGGCGGGTATACCGGTGCAACGCGGTTGACCAGTTTGGGTCGCTCAACTGGGGCGATTTTTTCCACCTTGGCATCACCGTTGAGGCGGAATGTGATCACCACGGTGAACTTGACTTCCTTGGGCTTGCCCTCCACCAGGAAAGGCTCGTATTCCCACTGCTTCACCGCTTCCAACGCCGCCGCTTCCAGCAGGGGCTGGCGCGGTTCCTGGGGTATGATGTCGACCTTGATCACCTTGCCCTCCGTGCTGGTTACGGCCTCGACCAGGATCCTGCCCTGGATCTTCTGTTCGACCGCTTCCGGTGGATAAACGGGGTTGACCCGCTTGACCAGCTTGGGCCGCTCCGCCTTTTCATCCAGGGCCAGGGGTCCTTCCGCCGCTGCCATGCCCATGCCATGCGCCATGAACAACATGATCAACAACACCAGAATTGTTTTGATGACTTTCATGATTGTCTCCTTTCGCGGTTCCCGGCTGTCACCCCGGTTGACCTTCGTTGTTTTTTACCACTACCTGCAAATGGATGTGATAGCGGCGCCCCGACTCGCGCCCGGAAATAAAGGCGTCTTCGCGGTTGGACCGGTCGTCTTCCACGAGGATCACCGCGGTTACACCTTCAGGCAGCATCGCAGATCCGCCACCTGACCCCAGGCCCAGCCACAGGCCAACGGCCAAAACCAGGCACGCGGCCGCGGCAGCGAGCGCGTAACGCCAGTTGGACGCATGCGTCCGCGCCGGAACCGTTGCGGCGGACGAAAGGTCCATCGGCGTGTACCGCAAATGCGTTGTGGCGGCAGTTGCCGCCAGGCGCAGCGAGCGCGCCAGGGCCTGGCGCTCTTCCAGGTAGCCGGCGCATTGCGGACAGGCTGCCAGGTGGCGCTCCAGTTGTGCGGCTTGCCGCGGCGGCATAGCGCCGTCCAGCCACTCTTCCATACGGGAACGGCAGGTTTTGCAGTTCATGGTGCATCTCCGGAAAGCACATCCGCCCCGGAAGTCCGGGGGGCCGGGCTCAGAACGCGCAGAGCCGAAATGCCGCGGTTCAGCCGGGACTTGACGGTTCCCACCGGAACGCGCAGCACCGCGGCGATCTCCGCCAACGCCAGCTCTTCAAAAAAACGCATCATCACCACGTCGCGTTGGCGGCGGGGCAGGTTGTCCACCGCCTTCAGCAGGTGGTGGCGGCTGAGTGAATCGTCGTAACCGTTGCTGGCCTGCGGATTAGCGGCGACTTTTTGCAGGATGCCGAGGCGACGTTTTTCCCGGCGCAGGTTGAGCAGGAACAAGCGGTAGAGAATGGAGTAGAGCCAGGTGTAGGGTCGGCTCTCGCCGCGGAAAGGGGCCGTTCCGCGCAGGGCGGCGCAAAAGGTTTCCTGCACCAGGTCATGTGCCGTGGCTTCATCGCGGCAGAGCAGAAACGCGGCCCGCAGCAGGCGGTCGCCGTAAAACGCAAGGTCCAGGTCACTTCCGGCGGAATCCCTAATCCCTGCCTGCGCCGATTGCATGCTCGCTTCTTTGCCCATCGCTTATTGGTTGCACGAACCCCGCGAAAGGTTCAATTTATTATGACAGGGAATCACCCCCTTGAACAGCTATACCAAAGTTGAAGAGTTGAAGAGTTGGAAAGTTGAAGAGGCAAGAAGTTAAAAACGTAGGGGCGAAAAATTTTTCGCCCGTACACTGCCTCCTGCTTGCCCGCCGACTTGTCCACCGAAGCCTTGGCGAAGGCGGGCCACCTCGCTTTTTCTTTCGACTTTAGACTTTCGACTTTCGACTAAGTTACCTCCTGACTTCCTGTCACCTGATACCTGCCACCTTTATTCAAATCCGAAATCCCAAACAAATCCAAATGATCCAAATTCAAATGAGCTGAAAACAAGTTGAGGTAGTTGAGAGAGTTGAGGGCGGAAAATGCAGTAGGGGCGAAAGATTTTACGCCCCTACACCTGCCTTCCTGTCACCTGATACCTGTCACCTCGATTTCACTTTTACCTTTTCACTTTTCACTTGCTTTGCCCCTCGCCATACCAGAGTTGAAAAGTTGAAGAGTTGGAAAGTTGAAGAGGCAAGAAGTTAAAAAAGTATGAAAAGAATTCACTTTCGACTGATACTCCCGAATCCCCCATCACCGCCCTCCCAGTCACCTCATCACCGCTCTCCCGAATCCCCCATCACCGTTCTCCCAGTCACCTCATCACCGCTCCATGGGTTCCCCTAACCCCTCTTGCGAAGCCGTGGAACTGCACGGGCAATGAAATGCCGGGCGGAGGCAACTAAAGTCTGGCCCGGCCAAGAATGTTTTCAGAGAAAATTCGCCTCAACCGGTCGCGTTGATACCTGCGTATTTTGGGATCGGTTGCGGCAGGCTTCTTTTCAGGGGCATGCTTTGTTTTCATTGAACAAATTCTGTTTCTGGAAACGGGATTGCTTCTACTTCAGCGGGAGAAGGTTGAGGCGGAATACGCCGGGAACCCTTTGACCGCATGCAATAAAAGCGGTATGAACGCAGTGAGGTGAAACATGGAACGCGTTTTCCGGCTGGTTTTGTTTTTGCTGATAACCATGGTGACGGCATTTGCCGCGGATACGGGCGGCGGGATCCGTGTGATATCCGACCCGAAGCCCACGCATGATGAAAGCCTGGCGCCGCTGTACAAACTGCTAAAGACGGCAGAAATCACTTCCCATCCGGAGGATGAACACTTCTTGGTTCGGCCATGGAACGTTCGCGCCGACAGTGATGGAAACATCTATGTGTTTGACCTCAAGGTGCGCAGGTTTTTCAAGTTTGACAATAATTTCAAGCTGGTCCGGGTGTTCGGCAAAATCGGCCAGGGCCCCGGCGAATACGCCGCCGGGAGTTTCCTGGTGAATGCGGAAGTGGTTCAGAACCGCTTACTGTATTTTTCCGACGGAGGAAATCGCAAGTTGATCCAATACAACCTCGAAGGCGAACCCATTCAAGACATCCCCTTTCCCCATAACCGCGAAAACTACCTCTACCCGTTGCAGGGTCCAAAGCAAAATTTTTTGTGTATCGACCGCAGCAGCAATAGCATCCAGGCGGTCGATTCCACCGGCGCGCGCTTGTATCCGCTATTGTCCCGCAAAGAGATCGAAAGCCGCCTGCTGTTGGATATCCAACCCGGCGAATACGCCTTCATGGCTGTCGCGACTCCTTACGACACACGTTGCGCGTACGTGGCGGATCAACGATTGGCGGTTTTCCTGATGAACAGTTCCACGTTTTACCTGTTTGATCGGGATCGGCTGATCCGCAAGCTTCCGGTCTGGCCCAAAGAAACGCTGACCCTGTTTTGCGGCAAAGTAAAACAGCGCGCCCATGATCCCCACTTGAAAGACGCCTTTTTCACCATGTTCAACAACTGGTTTATCGATGAAGACACAAAAGGCCATTTCTACCTGGAGCCCCCGGGCAACCGGGATCTGCTCCGGTTTGACCTGGAAGGGAAGCTGACCGGGAGGTTTTCCAAGCCCTGCAAGGTGATCCTGATGGCGAAGGCCGCCAACCGTTTTTACGGCGTGTACAAGGACAGCATCATGATCCTGGAGGAGGGAAGAAGTGAAAAATAAAGGGAAATCCATTCTGATCATGGCGCTGCTCATCGCAAGTGTTTTGATCTTGACCGGAGTGATCCTGGAGGCGCGCTCCCAATGCCCGATGAGCAGCGCGCCGTGCGCGGCACTGGAACAATGCTGCTACGAAGGAGAGTACTTGTCACATTGGCCGCAATCCAGTTTTTGCGCCTACTGGCACATGTGCGCGACTGTTCATAAAGTCTATTGCTGGGACTATGATGATGAAGCCTCCTATATCCGTTATGGTACCTGTGCGCACTTTGTGCACAACTATTGCCAATGGTTTGGGGGCTTGTGATCGTTCGCACCGCCCTCCCGCCACCTTTTTCCCAATTCTCCAACTTGTTATCTTTGAAATCTATATGATAATATATTACTATATATGCGGAGAACGGATATGGTAAGAAAAAGCATAGTCATGCCCGAAGACCTGGTACGGGACGTGGACGCCCTGGCCGGCCGGGAACAACGGGATTTTTCCGGCGCCCTGCGATACGCCCTGCGCATCGGTCTGCTGGCCGTTGAAAATCCGGAATTCACCGTTGAGGAGATCAAGGAGATCCTGGCCGCCCGGGCGGACCATGAAGCCGGCCGGACACATCAATTGGATCTGGATGCGATCTGAATGTTGTTGAAGGAAACCACCCGCTTCCGCAAGCAGCGCAAAAAAGTGAAATCCGCCGCAGAAAAAGACGCCCTCAAGAACGCGATAAACATGCTGTCGGGGGACCCGGAAAAGGGCAAAAAGTTGAAAGGCGAATTCTGTGACCTGCGCTCACTGCGCTACCAGGCGGCCGCCCAGGCACGGCGACTGGTCTATAAACTGGAAGGTAAGGATTTAATCCTCTTCTCATTCGGTCCCCGCGAAGGCATTTACAGATAAGTGGCGCCTTTTTCCTCTTTTTTCACCCGCAACGCTCTCCACTGCCTCAACTTGTTTTTCGATCATTTGAACAGGTGCTTTTACTTTCAACTTTCGACTAAGTTCCCTCCTGCCTTCCTGTGACCTGATACCTGTCACCTTTATTCAAATCAAAAACCCCAAATCCGAAATTCCAAACAAATCCAAATGATCCAAATTCAAGTGAGCTGAAAACAAGTTGAGGTAGTTGAGAGAGTTGAGGGTGGGAAAAGCAGTAGGGGCGAAAAATTTTTCGCCCCTACACCTGCCTTCCTGTCACCTGATACCTGCCACCTCGTTTTCACTTTTCACTTTTACCTTTTCACTTTTCACTTGTTTTGCCCCGCGCCAGGTGCTTTTCCTTTCGACTTTAGACTTTCGACTGCGTTGGTGCTATCCTCTGTTCATGCCCGAGTCCGAATCCATCACCCCGCCCACACTGGAACAGATCCGAAACCTCCTGGCCTTCATGCCGCGAATCGAAAATCCGGCCGAACCCTTCTACACCTGCGACGACAAAACCAGCCCTTTCGACCCCTACATCTATTCCCCCCTTGTCAGCAGCTTCAACAATGCCCTCTACGATAACAACTTCTGCCAGCCCTTTGACTGGCCCGCCTGGAACGACCAGGCCGCAACATTCATCCAGGACCCCGCCAGACTCAACCAGGCCGACATCGAAACCATCGTCAAACTTTTTACCATCATCCTGCGTAAAGACCGCTTCAGCTCCGGCTCCATCGCCGGCGCACTGAA
>DBFQ01000009.1 GCA_002294665.1 Candidatus Aminicenantes bacterium UBA876 | reverse complement strand
GGGAACGGGAACGGGTTCGCCGGACACCATGGCCTCGTCTACCAGCCCCCTGCCGCTCTCCACGATGCCGTCGAGCGGGATGCGTTCGCCGGATCGAACCCGAATGCGCGCGCCGGGTTTGACGCTGTCAGCGGGGACGCGGATCACGCCTTCTGCGTGGATGAGGTCGATCTCATCGGGTTGCAAGGCCATGAGGCGGTGGATTGCGGACGCCGCCCGGCGCCGCAGCCGGGATTCCACGTAGCGTCCGGTAAGATGCAACGCCGGAAGCATGGTGGCCAGTGCGCCGAATGAGAGTACCGTTGAACCCAGGCCGTTCATCAGCGCGGTGACCCAGGCCGCCGCGCTGCCGGTCACGACCAGTGAATCCATGTTGGTGTGGCGATGAACGAGGGCGATCCAGGCGCTGCGCAATGTGCCGCGGCCGGGGCCTGCCCACAATACCAGCCCGGAAACCAGTTCGATCCAGGGCATGCCCGGAACATGGATACCCGCCATGTGCAGGGCCATCAGCACCGTTACCGGCAGTGTGATTGCCAATGCCAGAAACAGGTTCGCTCGCGCCTGCCGGAAACGGAGCGCCAGGGAATCTTCTCCCGGCGGTTCCAGCACGACATTGTATCCCGCTTCGCGTACGCTTCGTTCCACCGCTTCCATGTTCAGGCTTGCGGATCCGGTTACGAATCCACGTTCCGTGGCCAGGTTGATGGAAACGAAATCCACGCCCGGTGTCCTGGACAGCTGCTCTTCCACCCGGCGTACGCAGGAAGCACAGGTCATGCCCCGCACACCGAATGACAGCCGTTGCTTCTGCTGCTTTGCGGAATTTTCTTCTGACATTCTGCCTGAAATATACCATGCCTGCAGTGAACGCAAAAGGGCCTGTCGAAACTTGGCCGACTGAGCCGGTTTTGGACGAACCACTCACTGGGGTATAATGGGAAGCCATGGCCGCTGAACACCGAGTCGATATGCTGCAAGGCGGGATGCTCCGCGCGATTCTCAGTCTGGGAATCCCATTGGCCCTGGCATCGGTGGTTCAGACCCTTTATAACCTGGCCGATGCGTTCTGGCTGGGCAAACTCGGCAGCGTCGCCCTGGCCGCGCCCGTGATCTCATTTAACATCATTTTTTTCATTGTTTCACTGGGAATGGGATTTGCCGTTGCCGGAACATCCCTGGTTTCCCAATACATGGGGAGCGGTGACACGGAACGGGCGCGCCGCGCGGCTGGGAACCTGCTGTTCTACATGGTGCTGTTCTCGCTTTTTTTCGTGGTTATCGGGTTACCCTGGGCGCGGGATTTCCTGGTGTTGTTACAGACACCGCCCGAGGCAATGCAGCCGACCCTGGATTACTACCGCATCATGGTAATCGGCATGCCCGCTGCGTTCCCTTTTTTTGTGTATCGGGCGGTGATGAACGGGTATGGCGATACCCGTTCACCCCTGCGGATTGAACTGATTTCCGCCGCGATGAACGTGATCCTGGATCCGATCCTGATCTTCGGCTGGTTCGGCATGCCGGCCATGGGAGTAATCGGTGCCGCCCTGGCCACGGTCATGTCCCGGGCCGTAGCGTCCGCTATGGGATTGTGGCGGATGTTCAACCCGCAGCGGAAGTTCTTCCTCACCCTGAACCACCTTCTGCCCGCGCGGGGATTGTTTGCGTTGATGACACGCATCGGCATTCCCGCGTCCATCGGTATGTCCGGCGCTTCTCTGGGGTTTCTGGTGTTGATGGGGATCGTCAACCGTTTCGGCACGGAAGTGGTCTCGGCATACGGCATTTCCACGCGGGTGGTCCACCTGTTCATGATGCCCGCATTGGGAGTCTCACAGGCCGTTACGGCGATTGTGGGCCAGAACCTGGGGGCGGGGAATGTGGTCCGGGCGCGCCTGGCGGTCAGTCGCGGCTTACGCATGCTCCTGGCGGTGCTGTTGCCCACCATGTTGATCACCGCTTTTTCCGGGCGTTGGATTATCCGCATTTTCATCGCGGCCGATCCGGAAGTGATGGCCCTGGGCGGGCCCATATTCAAACTGGTTGCGCCTTCGGTGATTTTTTTCGCGCTGGTGGTGCTGCTGAACGGCGTTTTCCAGGGATCGGGGCATACGCTTCCGGTCATGTTTACCAATCTGTCGCGCATCTGGATTTTCCGGGTACCGCTGGTGTATTACCTGGCCGTGATATGGCTTGGTGGGCCGGGACAACCCGGCGCCGCCCTGGGGATCTGGTGGGGCATGCTGGTATCCAACGCCTTGGCCGCGCTGTTGATGGGGATCTGGTACCTGAAGGGGGACTGGACCATACCCCGGATCCATTCGGCCTGATCATCCGTTTTCCCGGGCGTTTGGGCGCCGCGGTCCCTGTGGTACAATCGGAGAGGAGAAAATCGTCATGCTGGATAATCTGAGTGGACGCCTGACCCGGGTGATGCGCTATCTCAAGGGCGAAGCCAAGGTCACGGACGAGAACATGAAACAGGCGTTGCGCGAAATCCGCCTTTCCCTGCTGGAAGCGGATGTCAATTACCTTGTGGTCAAGGAATTTATCGCCAATGTGCGTGAACGCGCCATGGGTCAGGAAGTGCGTGAAAGCCTGACGCCTTACCAGCAGGTGGTGAAAATCGTGCAGGCCGAATTGACGCGCCTGCTGGGAGAAACGCGCAAGGAACTGGCCCGCCCGCAACGCAAGCCCGGTGTCATCATGCTGGTGGGACTCCAGGGTACAGGAAAAACCACCACTGCGGGGAAACTGGCGCGATTCATAAAGCACAGGGGCGACAGCGTGCTGTTAAGTTCCCTGGACCCGAAGCGCCTGGCTGCGGCGGATCAACTCGAGACCGTAGCCCGTGAGGTGGGCGCTCCCTGCCACCGTGCCGCTGTGGATCTCTCACTCGAACGCCAGGTTCCCGGACTTCTGCGCGAAGCGCGTGAAACCGGTTACGACTACCTGATCGCGGATACGGCGGGGCGCCTGCATGTGGACGCAACGCTCATGCAGGAATTGGCCGCATTAAAACAGGGATTGAACCCGGTGGAAGTTCTCTTTGTCGGGGACGCGTTGACCGGGCAGGACGCCGTGGAATCGGCGCGGCGGTTCAACGAAGCCGTCGGGATTACCGGCATCATCCTGACCAAGATGGACGCGGATGCCCGCGGCGGCGCCGCCCTTTCCATGGTGAGCGCCACGGGCAAACCGATCATGTTTCTCGGTACCGGTGAGAAAGCCGATGACCTGCAGCCTTTTCATCCCGACCGCCTGGCCGCGCAGATTCTGGGCATGGGTGATGTGCTGTCGCTGATTGAACGCGCGGAGGAGGAGCTGGACCAGCGGGAAGCGGAACGGGTGGCACAGCGCATGTTGCGCAACGAATTCACCCTGGAAGATTTTGCCGCGCAACTGGAACAAATGACACGGTTGGGATCGATGAAGGATATTCTGGGAATGCTGCCGCAGATGGGGGGAAAAACCGTCGCCTTACAGGGCGCTGAACTCGACGACAAAAGCATCGCCCATATGATCGCCATCATCCGCTCCATGACACCGGAAGAACGCAGTCGGCCCAAATTGATCAACGGCCGCCGCCGCATGCGTATCGCGCGCGGGGCCGGTCGCAGCGTACAGGAAGTGAACCGGTTGCTGAAAGGCTACCTGGAAATGCGCAAGACAATGGGCAAACCCCTGTTCAGGCGCATGATGAAAAGGTTTGACATTTCTCAGAAAATGCGGTAAATTCTCTATTTGCAATTGAGGAGAAACACCCATGGTAGCCATACGATTGACCCGTGCCGGAACCAAGCATAGACCCTTCTATCGAATTGTGGCGATTGACCGTGAGAAACCCAGAGAATCACGCTTTATCGACCTGATCGGGCATTACAATCCCATCAGTGACCCGGCGGAGATCAAGCTCGACGTGGAAAAATACAACGAGTGGATTAAAAAGGGAGCGAAACCATCCCAGACTGTGCGATCGCTGTTGAAAAAAGTCCTGCGATCTGAAAATTAAGGAGGGAAACGTGAAAGAACTGGTGGAAACGGTATGCAAATCACTGGTTGACAATCCTGAACAGGTTTCCGTGACCCAGATTGACGGCGAACAGACAACCATTCTCGAACTGCGTGTGGCACAGAGCGATCTTGGCAAAGTAATCGGCAAGCAGGGACGGACCGCGAGGGCGATTCGGACCATTCTCGCCGCAGCCGGAATGAAACAGAGAAGGCGCTTCAACCTGGAAATCATCGAACGCTACGAGCAATAAGCTCTTTGCGATTTCTGGGTAGAATTTCCAGGACCCGGGGGAACAAGGGGGAAGTTGTTCTGGATCCTTCCCCTGAAATGAAAGAAGGGGATCTGCAGAAAGGTGTCCCCTTCAGATTGCAATCTCGTGGTCATTGCCATATCCTGAAATTAGTGGACGTACGCCACATTCAAGGTGAATGGGTGCTGGCATTCGCTGAAACTCGTTCCATTGCCGAAGCCTATCGCCTCGTGGGGTACGAGTTGTGGCTGGATACTCCCGCGGACTCAGAAAGCGAAGAACCGGTGTCACTGATCGGTTTCAGCGTTTTCGATACCATGGGAAACGCCTGCGGGGTCGTGGAAGCGGTTTACCGACGCGAGGTCAATCCGCTGCTGGAATTGAATAACCATGGGCGTCTGGTGCTGGTGCCGTGGCATCCGCAGATTGTCGTGGAAATTGACATGGAGTTGCGCCGGGTGGTGATTGCGCCGCCTGAAGGCTTAATGGACTTGAATTCATGATTTTTTCCGTAGTCACGATTTTTCCCGGAATGATCCGCGACCTGCTGCAATACGGGCTTCTGGCCAAGGCGGTGGAACGCGGGATTATCCGTGTGGATGCCTATGATCTGAGGGATTTCACCCGCGACAAACACAGGAAGGTGGATGACCGCCCATTTGGCGGTGGCCCGGGCATGGTCATGAAGCCGGCGCCGCTTTTCCGCGCCGTGGACCATATTTCCCGCTCGCATCCGGGTCGGGTGGTCCTGTTTTCGGCTTACGCCCCCATCCTGAGCCAGGAACGTGTCAAGAAACTCGCCGCGGAATCTCACCTGATCCTGGTTTGCGGCCGATATGAAGGAGTGGATCAACGGTTTATCGATCAGCGGGTTGATGAAGAGATTTCGATCGGCCCCTATGTACTGATGGGCGGTGAACTGGCCGCGGCGGTTGTGTTGGAAAGCACGGCGAGAATGCTTGCCGGTGTGATCGGAAACGCCGAATCGGTGATTACCGATTCCCATTATGAAGAGGGACAGGTAGGGTGGCCCCAGTACACCCAGCCCCGGGACTTCCAGGGTTTGCCTGTACCTGAAGTGCTGCTTTCCGGCAACCACCGTGAGATCGACGAGTGGCGCAGAAAGAATTCGTTCCGTCCCCGGACAGGAACCAGCAATATCGAGGATATCGACTGATCACAGGAGGATGTCATGACGCGTATCGTGGAATGTGTGCCCAATTTTTCCGAAGGCCGGGACATGGAGATAATCGACCGGATCGCAGCTGAAGTCCGTGCCGTGGAAGGGGTTGAACTGCTGGATGTGGATCCCGGTAAAGATACCAACCGTACCGTGGTTACTTTTGCCGGGTCACCGGAAAAAATCGGTGAAGCGGCCTTCCGGGCCATCCGCAAAGCGGCGGAATTGATCGACATGGCCAAGCACAGCGGCGCCCACGCCCGCCTGGGAGCCACGGACGTTTGTCCTTTTGTTCCTGTTTCCGGGGTCACCATGGCGGATTGCGTTGAGATCGCCCGCCAGGTTGGCGAGCGGGTGGCCAGGGAGCTGGCGATTCCGGTTTACCTGTATGCGGAAGCCGCGACCCGTCCTGACCGGCGTCGCCTGCCCGATATCCGTCGTGGTGAATACGAAGCGTTGCCGGAAAAGTTGAAAAACGAGGATTTCAAACCGGATTTCGGCGCGGCGGAATTCAACCCCCGATCCGGTGCCACCGTGATCGGCGCCCGGGATTTCCTGATCGCTTACAACGTCAACCTCAATACCCGTGATGTCGGCCTGGCAAACAAGATTGCCAAGCGCGTGCGCGAAAAAGGCTATACCGTAAAGAACCCCCAGACGGGAAAGAAGGAAACCGTGCCGGGAACGCTTACGGGTGTCCAGGGAATCGGCTGGTATATCGATGAATACAACATGGCACAGGTTTCCGTCAATATCCTCAATTTTCATGAAACTCCGTTGCACCGTGTATTTGAGGAGTGCGATCGTTTCGCGCGCGAGTTCGGCGTGCGTGTGACGGGCAGCGAACTGGTGGGGCTGATTCCGCTCGAAGCCATGGTGGTGACGGGGAAGCATTTTCTTTCCAAGCAGGGAGTGTCCACCGGCGTGTCTGAAAAAGAGCTGGTCCGCGTGGCTGTGCAGAGCCTGGGACTGGACGAACTGGCGCCGTTTGACGCCAGCAAGCGCATTATTGAATATCGTTTCCGCCGGCCGGGGCGGTTGGCGTCCATGGATACGTACGCCTTTACCGAGGAATTGGCTTCCGATTCACCGGCTCCCGGGGGCGGCAGCGTTTCCGCGCTGATGGGGTCGCTATCCGCCGGCTTGAGTACCATGGTGGCCAACCTGACCAGCGGCAAGCCCAAGTTCAAACCGGTGCGGGAAGAGATGATCCGCCTGGCGGAAGAAGGCCAGGAATTGATTGCGTTTTTCAACGATGCCATCGATCGCGATACCGAAGCATTCAACCGGATCATGGATGCCTTGTCTCTGCCAAAGGGTTCGGAAGAAGAAATCGCCCTCAGGAAAGAGGCCCTGGATGTCGCCACCCGCGGCGCCGTGTGCGTGCCGCTCGGCGTACTCGAAAAGGCGGTGCGGGCGGTTACCCTCGCGCATGCCGCCGCGGAAAAAGGCAATCCGAATTCCTTGTCGGATGCCGGGGTTGCCGGTCTGGCCGCCGCCGCTTGCGCCAGGGGAGCCTGGTATAACGTTTCGATCAACCTGATGGGATACGAAGACCGCACTTTTGTGCGCGAAACCCTGGAAAAGGCGAACCAATGGATGGCTCAGGTAGAAGAAGCGGCCGCGCGCATCCACGGGATCATGGAGAAAGCGTTGAAATAGAGCTGGAAAGTTGGAGAGAAGGTGACGGGGTGCAACCCGGAATAAGGAATAAAAAGGAATAAGGTAACGGGGTCTCCGCCCTCAACTTCTTTTTTCCGGCGTTCGAAGGGGGAACTTCTATTTCTTTTTGCCGAAGAAGGAGTGTTTTTTGGCCGCACCGCCGCTGATCTGTTCCAGGCGTCTGCGCGCGATCTTATGGTCCGGGTTGATCGATAATGCCTTGCGATAGAAGCCTTCCGCGCGGTTGTTCAACTGCTCTTCCTGAAACAGAATGCCCAGTCCGGAAAAGGCATCCGCGTTCCAGGGGTCAAGTTCAACCGCTCGCGTCAGGTTCCTTTCAGCCGAACGTCTCAACGATGGAATGTGAAATTGGGCCATGCCCAGCAGCAGGTAATAGGCGGATTTGTCGTTATCCAGGCCCACGGCTTCATCCATCAGGGTGGCTGCTTCCCAGAATCGTTGCTGGGAATAGAGCGTTCTGGCTTTCAGGTAAAGCAAACGGGCGCGTTCCTTGAGGTTGCCCGGAGTCCGGTCCGCGGCCCCATCCTCGTCTGTCTCCCCGGAATCGTAGGCGCGTTTGCGCTGAGGGTCGTTCAATGTGTCGAAGGCCTTGTTGATCGCGGCAAACACAAAATTGGCTTTCTCGCGGATTTCCGGGTCGGGGGCCGTACCCAGGCGATCCGGGTGCAATTGCTTGGCCAGGCGGAAATAGGCATTCTTGATTTCTTCGTTTGTTGCTGTGTCTTTCAGGCCGAGAATCGCGTAGTGATCGGTCGAGCCGCTGTTGATGCGGTTAAACAGGTTGAGCATGCTTTCGACGTTCAGGTCGATTCCTCCATCCTCGCGGACGGGATCTGTGAATTCGAGGCCGTTGATCAGGTAGAGATGGGTCAAGCAGCTCCAGACGGTATCCGTCGCCCAGTTGATTTTGGAATCGAGTTCACCACAGGTGAATGCGGACAAGTCGGCCAGGCGTTCGTATAACTGGCGGGTATTGCTGTCCACGCCAGCCAGGATGCTTTGATCCAGCGGCAGCCGTCGTGGATTTTTCTCAAAAAAGCGGTTGCGGAAATAGGCAAGATTGGTCAGTCGGGGCATGGCCGCGGCGATGACGCGGGGAATGGGAATGGCCAGGCGTGAATCCTCGGGGATATCCGCCGGATCGGGAGAATACTCCCAGGCGCCGGAAGTAAGCGTGAGGGCGTTGGTGGCGATGACCATTACCTGGTGGGCCAGGGCCAGTGCCAGGGTCTGGTTGTCCAGAATCCGTGCCTGGATCAGGACCTGTCCCAGCCGATCCTTGCGTCCTTCCATCATCTTGTGCAGGTCCCAGAACTGGGTCTGGTTGATTTTGCCCAATTTGTAGAGGATCTCCCCCAATCTTTCCTGGATCACCGTGGTGCGGGCAAAATCGAGGCGGCCGTTGCGGAAATACAGCGCTTTGGTGAATTGAGCGTCCTGGATCTGGACCTGGCCGTCCAGATTCTCCATATGAATCCGGCGGTACAATTCGGCTACAGGTTTTTCAATGATTCTGTTACGCATGCCTTTCCATCCCGGTACTCACCCGCTGGAAAACCAGCTCTTGCTCTGATTGAATAGAGAAATACCTTAAAACCACGAGGATGTCAACAACCCGTACGGGATGCAAAAACGGCGTTATCTTGACAAATCCCGGGATTTGTTCTATCTAATCCTTAGTGGAGATAGAGCAAAGCAGCGGGAGAACCATCGCCCCGCGGCCCGCTCGGTTGCGCAGGCGACTGGGGAGAGCGAACCGTGGCGCTGAAAACTCCGGGAAGGGGAAGATGTCCCGGTGGTGTTTGCACAGGAGACAGCCATGAAAAAAACAATCCTGGTTTGGGCCGTTCTGTTATTGGGGATTTTTTTGACCGCGCAGACCGGAAAAGCGGACAAGCCCAAGAAACTCAACATCCGGACAGCGTATATCTATCAAGATGAATCCCTTCTGATTTCTCTGTCCGACCTGTATTGCTCGTTCGTGATCAGTCCGGGCATGGATGACGCGATCCGCATCGTGGGCGCGGAACAGCAGGATTTTGACCGCACTATTTTTACACGTGGTGACCGGGTTTATATCAATAAGGGCGCGGACGCGGGCGTACGCGTGGGAGATCGCTTCCAGGTGGTTTCCCAGGGTGGAAAATTGCCGGATCCCCATTCCGTCCGGAGCCTGGGGGTTTACTACCGTTTCCGGGGAGAAGCCGTTGTGACTTGTATCTTTCCGGATCGTGCCGTGGTTGAGTTGGTCAATACCTGCTCCCCGGCGGAGATCGGCCATTTCCTGGTTCCGTTTGAAAAAATGGAGCCGGTTTACCGCCGCAAGGTGGATTACCTGGATTGCCGCTTGCCCGATTCGGGCGCCATGGGTCGCGTGGTCTACCTGGATATCGAACAGGATGTTCCCCGGGAGATCGCCGCGCGCGGACACATGGTGGCGGTTAACCTGGGGCGGGACCTGGTGCGGAGGGGGGACATGCTCCTGTTTTTCAAGTACGTGAAAGCCGATCTGCCTCCCGTCATTGTGGGCACCGGTATCGTAGTATTCCCCCAGAACACGAATTCAACCGTTAAAATCCTGGATGGCGGCTATCCGGTGGAAGTGGGCCAGCACGTTGTTCTGCTTCCGGAAATGGATGTCGAGGCCGCACCGGCTTCGACAGAGGAGATCCCCATCCTGGACCGGTTGAAGCAGGAAGAACAAGCCGGAGCGGCTTCAGCCGTATCCGAGTTTTCCGCCGAGCTGCTGTTTGCGATCGACAGCGCGGAGTTGAACGAAGAGGCAACCGCTGAATTGGAAAAGGCCGCGGGATTCCTGCAGGACAAGTCGGAGTACATGATCATCCTCAAGGGATATACCTGCGGCATCGGCAGTGAGGAATACAATCTCAAACTGTCCCAGAAGCGGGTGGAAACGGTCAGGGAATTCATGAAGAGCCGTTTGAACATCGGTGATGAATTTTTTGACACGCATTATTACGGGGAAAGCGAGGCGGAATTCGATAACAGCGTTGAGGCTCAACGACGCCTGAACCGTCGCGTTTCTCTGAAAATCATGGCCAAATGAAACTCAGAACATGGATACTTGTTTTGGGATTGCTTGTGGGCGGGTATCTGCCGTCTTTTCTGGATGCCCAGAACGTAGATCTGGTGAAATTGCGCAAAGAAGAAGCCGAGCGGCGCAAAAAACTGAAGCAGAAACAGGAAAAACCGGTCCAGATCACCGATGCCAACCTGAAACAGATTGCGGAGAAGCGCAACAAGCCGGGATTCGCCGAATCTGAGGCTGAGAAAGAGACCGCTCCCGAAACCGGGGAAACGCCTCAGGCGGTACCGGCTTCCCAATCGGAGGCCCAGCCCCTGGTGATCGCAGCGGATGCCGCGGTGGATTCCCAGTCCGGTGAAAGCGAAGCGAGGCGCACGCCCGAGTACTGGCAGCAAATGAAACGCGGGCTGGAAGAGAAAATCGTCGAATTGGAAAACCGAATCCGGGATAATGAATCGCGCCTGAATCTGCTCCATACTCAATACCTGAACCAGGACCTGCCGCTCGAAAAACAACGCCTGAAATCCGAGTTGGACGAGTTGCAAAAAAGCCAGGAGCTGGACCGTAAGAACCTGGAGCAGTTGCGGCGCGAATTGGAAGAGTTGCATGAACGGGCGCGGAAAGCCGGGGTCCCTCCGGGCTGGCTGCGCTAGGGAACCCGGCATTCTTTTTTTGCGTATCTAAAACGGGAGCAGACCCATGCATCCGGTAATTGAATGGAAAGACAATCAGGTCGTCATGCTGGACCAGCGACTATTGCCCCTGGAAGAGAAAATGGTGGTTCACCGGCATTACACCGAAGTGGCGGACAGTATCCGCCGGATGGTGATTCGGGGAGCCCCCGCCATCGGCGTCGCTGCGGCCATGGGCGTAGCCCTGGGAGTGGTCAACGCGTCCGACCGGGTGGATGCCGAGTTTCCCGTCATCATCCGCACGCTGGCCGCCACCCGCCCAACGGCGGTTAACCTGTTCTGGGCGCTGGAGCGCATGCAACAGGTATATGAGAAGAATCGTCACAATCCCGGTTTGCTGCAGAAAGCCATGATTCGGGAAGCCCTGGCCATGGACGCCGAGGATGTGGCCATAAACCGGCGCCTGGGGGTTCTGGGGGCGGAATTGCTGCAGGATAAAGACCGGGTGTTGACCCATTGCAACGCCGGCGCCCTGGCCACAGCGGGATACGGAACCGCGCTTGGCGTGATTCGCGCCGCCGTGGACAGCGGCAAACAGATTCAAGTGGTGGCGGATGAAACCCGGCCTTTTCTCCAGGGATCGCGATTGACCGCCTGGGAATTAAGCCGCGATCGCATTCCCGTGACCCTGATCACCGACAGCATGGCCGGAAGCATGATGCGTGCCGGGCGGATCGACGCGGTGATTGTGGGCGCTGACCGGATCGCCCGTAATGGGGACGTCGCCAATAAGATCGGCACCTATTCGGTAGCCGTGCTCGCTCATCACCATCGCATCCCGTTCTATGTCGCCGCTCCGATATCTACAATCGATCCGGGAATGGCCACTGGAGAAGACATCCCCATCGAGGAACGGGACGCCGATGAAGTGCGCTTGTTTCATGGCGTCAGGGTCGCCGCAAAAGAGATCCCCGTGTTCAATCCCGCTTTTGATGTGACGCCCCATGAATTGGTCACCGCGATTATTTCGGAAAAAGGGGTGGCCCGCGGAAACTTTTCCACCGTGCTGGAGGGCTGGTTGTCTGGATGAAAAAGCAGCCGCGGTTTTTTTTACCGCCTGCCCTGCTTGCCCTGGTATCTTTGCTTTGCCTGTTTGAATCTTCCCTGTCATCAACGCTCGCAACCGATCGGCTCGCCACCCGCTGGTCGACTGAAAACGGGCTGCCTCAAAGCACGGTGCGCGCTTTGTGCCGCACCGGTGATGGGTATCTCTGGTTGGGCACCCGTTCCGGCCTGGTACGTTTTGACGGGAAACGATTTCTGGTTTTCAACCATTGGAATTCTCCCCGGCTGCCCAGCGAAGAAATCCTGTCTCTTCTGCCGCGGGGAGAAAAGGGTATCTTCGTGGGAACTCGCAGGGGGATGGCTGTTTTTGACGGAGAAAACTGGCGTATCCCCAAATCGGCGGACGCGGATTCCGTCACCCTGGCTGTAAACGAATTGGCGGCGGGAACCAGCGGTACGGTCTGGGTGGGAACTTCCGCCGGGCTTTTTCTCCTTGATGCCGCCGGGAATCTTACCCCTTTTGACGGATGGCCTCGAAAACAGGCGGTCGCCGGCCTGGTTGTCTTTTCCTCTTCCCGGGTATTCGCGGCAACCGGCGATGGGAAGATTTATGAGGCCGAGATTCATCCGCGTGCGAGAGTCCGGCAATTGACACTTGTTCCCGGCGGCGTGCGCGCGCTTCAGGCGTGGAATCATCATCTCTGGGTGGCTGCGACAACCGGGTTGTATCGCGTGAATGCGGTCACCGGAGGGGTTCAGCCAATACCTTTGCCGCATGGCTGTCCCCCACTCTGTCTGCTGCCCGGCACGGGAGATGGTTTATGGATCGGGACCAGGGGGCGGGGGTTGCTGCGCCTGATTCCCGGAAAGGGCGCCGTGTCGGGCCACCATGCGCTGGACAACCTGGCTGTGCTCAGCCTTTTGCGGGATGATCAGCGCAACCTGTGGGCGGGAACGGAGGTATCGGGACTGGTGCGGCTGCGTGAACGGGAGGTCCGCAGCCCGGTTGGGGATATCGGACCGGTAACCGCGGTTATCGGCGGTGATGAGGAAACGATGTATGCCGCCAGCCGGCGGCTGGGAGTCATCCGCTTGGCGTTAAGGCAACCCGGAGTTGCGCAATTCAGGCGATTGTATCCATCCGGGCTCAGTCTGGGCGTTGAAGAGGGCGTATCGCTGTATGCGGGAACCGATAACGAGGGCTTGTTGCACCTGACTCCGGCCGGAAGGATCCTTTCGCGCTTTTTTGCAGATGCCGCGGTTGTGGTCCGCGCCTTACTGGTGGAACCATCGGGAATTGTCTGGGCCGCCACGGACATGGGGCTGTATCGCAAGGGAAAGGGCCGTTTCCTGCAGGTCCATCTGCCCTTACCGGGATCTGAGCCGCGCGCGTTGGCGGCAATCATCACCAACCATGCGGGAGAATTCTGGGTTGGAGGCGAAGCCGGTGTATGGCATTTTTCCGCCGGAACATGGACACTGCTGCAGGGAGGCGCGACGGATCCGCTTCCCCAGCGCGTATCCACTCTGTTTCTGGACCGCGAAGGCCGGATATGGGCGGGGACCCGCGGCTGGGGCCTGTTTGCCTACAGCCGGGGACGATGGAAGCAATTCAACGAATCCCATGGGCTGGCTGACAACTACATCATGGGTATTCAGCAGGATGCGCGGGGATATCTCTGGTGTGGTTGTCACCGCGGCGTGTTCCGCATCATGCAGACAGACTTTGACCGTTTGCTGCAACAGCAGGAACCCCGGCTGGATTGCATGACCTGGAATGAAAATGAGGGTATGCCCGCGAGCGAGTGTACCGGCGAAGCCCAACCATCCGCCTGGAAATCCGACCGGGGATGGTTGTTCTTCACCACGGTCGGCGGATTGGCGATGCTGGACCCGGCCATGGCTGCGGAAACTCCACCGCGGATTCCCGTTGTGATCGAGGCCGTGCTCGCAAACAATCGCGCTGTCCACCCGGAGCAGCCGGCCCGTTTCCGCGGGCGCCTGAAGATGTTGGAGTTCTATTTTACCTGCCCGGACCTGGCGGCTCCGGAGAAAGTGGTATTCCGTTATCGATTACGCGGTTTCAGTGAACAATGGTCTGTAACCCGTCCCGGCCAGGAACGCAACGTGCTTTACCTGAACCTGGGCCCGGGAAAATACGATTTTCAGGTGCAGGCCCGCGGCGGTTCGGGTTTCTGGACACCGCAGATGGACCGGTTCGGCCTGGTCGTGCGATCCGGATCTGTCGTCCCTTACGCGGTTTTATTCCTGCTGCTGGCCGGGGTGACGGCCGTGTTTGTCGCACGCCGGCGCACGGTCGCAACTCCCAGTGGATCCAAGTATCATACTTCCGGACTGACCGCGGATGTGGCCCGGGAAAAACTGGAAGAGATGCTGAAGTTGATGAAAAATGAGAAACCTTTCCTGGAGGCGGACCTGACCCTAGGTAAACTGGCTCGGCGGCTGCACATTCACTCCAATTACCTTTCCCGTATCATTAACGAACATCTAAACCAGAGTTTTAATGATTTTGTCAATCAGTATCGGATTGAGGAAGCCTGCCGCCGCATTTCCGAGCCGGGCGACAAAGAGATTACCATTCTGCAGATCGCTTATGAGACCGGGTTTTATTCCAAATCGGTTTTCAACACCGCGTTTAAAAAGTTCACCGGGATGACACCGTCACAATTCCGCCGGCGTGCGCAATCTGCGGATTGACGCCTTTTGCCGCTTTGGATACAATATCTAGCGTTTTCCGGACCGTTTCCATGCGCAAACGGATTGTTGTTTACCTGGTGTTTATCGCAGTGATGTGCGGGAGCGGTCTTTCCCTGCGCGCGCTGCGTCCCGATCGTTCACTGATTGCCTACGGACTGCGCTCGTTTTCCACGCAGAACGGCTTGCCCCAGAGCGCTGTCATCGCGTTGTGCCAGGCGCGGGACGGCTTTATCTGGGTCGGGACTTATGAAGGTCTGGCGCGTTTCGACGGCATGAGCTTTCGTATTTACGACAAGGCGAATGTACCGATCATGCCCAACAACAGTATCAAGTGCTTTTTCGAAGATCACCTTGGCCGTTTGTGGATCGGGACGCCCAATGGTTTGCTGATGAATTCAGCAGGACATTTCCGTATCTTGACAGCGGATGATGGCCTGTCCGGAGATTTTATCCTTGCCTTGTTTCAGGATTCCCGCCGCCGGATCTGGGCGGGCACCACCAACGGCCTGAACCTTGTGACCGATCGCGGCGCCACGGCCCTGTTCCCCGGCAAAAAAGCCGGTTCCAATTACATTTCCGCCATCGTTGAAGATGCCCGGGGACGGTTGTGGGTGGGTACCGATGACGGCCTGCTGGTGAGTGAAGATCCGTCAGCCGGCAATTGGCAGCGGATTCTGGCGCATGATATCCGCGTATTGTATCGGGATCGAGACGGGGGCGTCTGGGTGGGGACCTCCGGTTATGGGCTGTATTACTTTGATTCCTCATCCATGGAAAATCCGCTTTACATTCAGCAGCCCGCCAGCAAAGACGTGCGCGCCATCTACCAGGATCGATACAAAACAATGTGGGTGGGAACGAATGGAGGCGGCCTGGTTCGAATCCGCGGCCAAAGCCGTGAAATCCTGAACACGCGGCACGGGCTGCCCGGAGATTCGGTGCGCAGTATTATCGAGGACCATGAAGGCAGCCTGTGGGTGGGAACCCGCAACGGCCTGGCGCAGTTGACCGATGACCGCTACACCTTGTTCAATTCCCGTAACGGCCTGCCGGTAGATGAGGTGCGTTGCGTGCTCCCCGGCGCGGACGGAGAGTTTTGGATCGGCACGGTTGAGGGGGGGCTGGTCCGCTATCACCAGGGGAATTTCACCACCTTCACTCGGCGGGACGGCTTGCGCAGCGAACGTATCTGGAGCCTGGCCACGGATTCCCGCGGGGGAGTATGGATCGGTACCTATGGCGGGGGACTCCATCACCTGGACCGGTCGGGCCGTATTCGTGTCTGGGATACCAGCAACGGCATGCCCAACAACATTGTCCGTGCCATCCTGGTGGAAAATGACAACCGTATCTGGGCGGCCACCAACGGCGGCGGCGTGGCTCTGCTGGAAAACGGCCGCGTGGTCCGCTGCTATGACCGTGAGAGCGGCATGCCGTCGAATTTTGTTTACGCCATTGCCCAAGACCGCGAGGGTCATCTCTGGTTTGGAACCTATGACGCCGGTCTGGTGGAACTTTACCAGGGCCGACTCAGGATCCATGGCGCCGAATTGGGGCTGGACTCTCACGCGATCTGGACCATTTACCCGGATCAGAACGGCAACCTGTGGCTGGGCACCGATGATGGTGGATTGAAACGCATCTTCCGCAGCAAGGTGGATACCTACACCATCCGCGATGGTCTGTACAGTGATTCGGCGTTTCAGATCGTGGAGGATGACAACGGGCGCTTGTGGATGAACTGCAACCGGGGCGTTTTTCATGTGCGCATCCAGGACCTGCTGGACTTCAGCGCGGGCAAGATCCCCGGTTTTGCTTCAACTTCTTATGGACGGGCTGAAGGTTTACGCGCGATTGAAACCAGCGGTCCCGCTCAACCGGCCGGGTGCAAGGACGCCAGCGGCCGGTTGTGGTTTCCCACCATCAACGGCGTCGCCGTGTTTAATCCCCAATGGCGGCCGGAAACGGAAGCCGCCCCTCCCGTTGTAATTGAGCGGATATTTGTCAATCGCCGGCCTTACCTTCCAGGCGACGTGATCGTTGCACCTCCGGGCAAAGGCGCACTTGAGGTCGAATATGCGGGCTTCAGTTTCCGTTCGCCCGCGGTGTTGCGATTCCGCTATCGCTTGCTTGGACATGAAGATGAGTGGATTGACGCCGGCAGTCGTCGTTTTGCCTCGGTGACCAATCTGCCCCCGGGCGCGTATCGCTTTGAAGTCGAAACCCGCTTTCAGAATGCGGATTGGAGCGGGAAAACCGCCGCAGTCAACTTCCGCTTGACTCCTTATTTTTACCAGACCTGGTGGTTCCTGTTGCTGGTGGCTGCCGGCGCGCTCGGATTGNNCTCTCTATGATGATTGAAGAACGAACCGGTCAGTTGAACACGGCCAACCTGCGGTTGAACCAGATCAACGCGCAATTGCAGGAAGCCAATACCAAGCTGAAACACCTGGCGCGTATGGATGGGGTCACCCAGATCGCCAATCACCGGTTTTTTCTGGAAATCCTGGAACGGGAATGGCGCCTGGCTGTGCGCGAGTCGTTGCCACTCGCCCTCTTGTTCGCGGATATCGATTTTTTTAAGGATTACAACGACCATCACGGCCATCAGATGGGGGATCGTTGTCTTCGCCTGGTAGCCGGGGCGATTCAATCCAGCTTGAAACGTCCGCGGGATTTCGCGGCGCGGTACGGCGGTGAAGAATTCGTGGTGATCCTGCCCGGCACGGCATTGGCCGGTGCCCAGACCACGGCCGAGAAGATGCGTCTTGCCGTAGAATCGCTGCGCCTTCCCCATGGAGCTTCCGCGGTCAGCTCCTGGGTGACGATCAGCCTGGGCGTTGCCGTCATGTCGGCTGATCCCGGTGGATCGGCCATGTCGCTGCTGAAGGCGGCGGACCAGGCTTTGTACGCGGCCAAGCGTGGCGGCCGCAACACCGTGGCGGTTGATCCGCAAGCCGGATGAGCGTCGGCGCTGCCCGGATGCGTCCCGATCCGGGATTGAGTTTTTTTGTCAGTGATCTTCATGGCTGCATGGAACGCTATGAAAAACTGTTCTCATGCACGCAGGATGAGCTACCGGCGGCCCTTTTCATCGGCGGGGATCTGCTCCCGGCGGTCGAAAGCGCCGCGCCGGGAAACGGCTTTCTGCGTTCTTTCCTGGAGCCGGGAATCAGGCGACTCCGTCGGCGCAGGGGTTTGAAGGGATTGCGGGTTTTTCTAATCCCGGGCAACGACGACCCCCGGGCGCATGAAAACGCATTCCTGCAGGCGGAAAACCGCGGCGTGTGGGAATATGTGCATGACCGCTGCGTGAATTGGGGGCCGTGGCGAATTTACGGCTACGCGTTTGTCCCGCCGACACCGTTCCGCTTGAAAGACTGGGAACGATATGACGTGTCCCGTTTTGTGGACCCCGGGTGTACGCCTCCATCGGAAGGCGTGTTGACCTGCCCGGTCGATCCATCCGAATTGGAATTTTTCACGATTCAGGCAGGCCTGTCCAGGCTGACGCGTGACGATCCCATGGAGAATGCGATCTGCCTTTTCCATTCGCCGCCCTACCAGACCGGACTGGATCGCGCCGCGCTCGATGGGAAGGAGTTCGACCATGTTCCCCTGGATGTACACGTCGGCAGCATGGCCATCCGGCGGTTTATTGAAGCGCGCCAGCCCTTGCTCACGCTTCACGGCCACGTGCACGAGTCTGCACGCCTGACAGGGGTCTGGAAAGAATCTCTGGGACGGACGGTGATGCTTTCGGCCGCCCACGACGGAAAAGAGCTCTGCCTGGTGCGATTCAATCCCGCGTGCCCGGGTAACGCGACCAGGGAATTGATATGACCGCGTTGCGTATCGGTAAACTTTGAGTCGCTCCGCCATTTTTCAATAAAATCACACAAATTCCGGCCTGATGTTTGATTCGCTTTTTTTGCTGTGATACATATTGAATTGATGAGTTTCTTTCGCGTATGTTCGCAATCAAAATGAATCCCGAATCCCATCAAATACAGGAGCCTTGTATATGGAAAACCAGCTACAACCCGAGTTGGATGAAAGGCAGCGTGAGGAATTCCGGCGCATCCTGCGGGATAAGGCACACCGTCCCGGTGTACTGATCGTCCTGCTGCAGCAGGCCCAGGAACTTTTCGGTTACATTCCGGAACCGATTATTTTCGAGATCTCAGCGGCTACGGGGGTGCCGGCGGCCGACATTTACGGGGTCATCACGTTTTATTCCCAGTTCCGTCTTCTACCCATGGGTCGTAACGTCATTCGTATCTGTGAGGGAACGGCCTGTCATGTGAACGGAGCCAAGGGGATCCTGCAGGCGATTGAGGAAGAGCTGCATGTCGGAGTGGGCGAGACGACCCGGGATGGGGAGTTCACCCTTTTATCCGTGGCCTGTCTGGGGTGTTGTTCCCTTTCTCCCGTGATCATGATCAACAACGAGACTTTCGGGCGTCTGACGCCCCAGAAGGTTCGCGACATCCTCAAGAAACACCGGCAACAATCGGCCTGAGGGAGGACCAGCATGAAACAGATCAAGGTTGGTTTGGCGACTTGTGGAATTTCCGCCGGCGGGGAAGCGGTCTGGGAAACCCTGAAAACCCGCCTGAAAGACACCGGAGCGGACGCGGAACTGCTGGAAACCGGTTGTGTCGGCATGTGCTACAACGAAGTCCTGGTGGAAGTCATTGACGGCGATATCCATCACCTCTACCGTCATGTCACCCCGGAACGGGCCGCGCGGATTGTAGAAGAAGACGTGATCGGTGGTAAGGCTGTTGATGAGTGGCTGGTATCCGGGCCGGGCGTGGATCATGAAGCCGCCTTTTTTTCCAAGCAGAAACGGATCGTTTTGCGCAATTGCGGCATTATCGATCCCGGCTCCATTGACGACTACTTGAACCGTGAAGGCTACCAGGCGATCCGCAACGTCATTGCCGGTATGACTCCGGAGCAGGTGATCGAGGTGATTCAAGCCTCGGGACTGCGTGGTCGCGGCGGCGGCGGATTCTCCACCGGCATGAAGTGGAAATTCGCGCACATGGCAAGGGGAGACCAGAAATATGTCATCTGCAACGCGGACGAAGGCGATCCGGGTGCGTTCATGGACCGCTCCGTGCTGGAAGGGGACCCGCACGCGGTGTTGGAAGGGATGATGGTGGCGGCCTATGCCATTGGAGCCGATATCGGCTACATTTACGTTCGCGCCGAATACCCCAAGGCCATTCAGCGACTGCGCCAGGCGATCGCACAGTGTGAAAAAATGGGCTTTCTGGGTCGAGGGATCTTTGGCAGCAAGATGAACCTGAGCCTGCATATCAAGGAGGGAGCCGGGGCATTTGTGTGCGGTGAAGAGACGGCGTTGATCGCCTCCATCGAAGGCAAACGCGGCGTTCCGCGGCTTCGCCCGCCCTTCCCGGCCAATAAAGGGTTATGGGGTAAGCCTACCAATATCAACAACGTGGAAACCTATGCCAACGTGCCCTGGATTGTGCGCAACGGCGCTGAAGCTTTCGCTTCCATGGGTACAGAGCGTTCCAAGGGAACCAAAGTGTTCGCCCTGGCCGGTAAGATCGCCAAGAGTGGTCTGGTTGAAGTGCCCATGGGAATAACCATCAATGAAATCATTTACGATATCGGCGGCGGAATCCGCGACGGCAAGGCGTTCAAGGCCGTGCAGATGGGCGGACCATCCGGAGGTTGCATCCCCGCCTCGATGGGTGACCTGAGCATCGACTACGATGAGATTACCAAGACCGGAGCCATCATGGGGTCCGGCGGCATGGTCGTGCTGGATGAGACCACATGCATGGTGGATATGGCCAAGTACTTTCTGACGTTCACCCAGAACGAGTCCTGCGGTAAATGCACGTTCTGTCGCCTGGGCACCAAGCGCATGCTCGAGATCCTGCAGCGCATCACCGAAGGCAAGGGCCGGGAGGGAGATATCGAATTGCTTGAGGACCTGGCCGAGAAGGTCCGCAGCAGCAGCCTGTGCGGCCTGGGGCAGACCGCTCCCAACCCGGTCCTGACGACGTTGAAATATTTCAGGGAGGAATACGAGGCCCATATCCGTGAGAAACGTTGTCCCGCCGGCGTGTGCAAGGCCTTGATCCATTACCGGATCAATCCGGAAACCTGTGTGGGATGTACGTTGTGCGCCCGGAAATGCCCGGTGAACGCCATCAGCGGAGAAGTCAAAAAAGTCCACATCATCGATCAGGATGCCTGCATCAAGTGCGGGATGTGTTACGAGGTCTGCCGCTTCGACGCGGTGGTGATTGAGTAGAGCGGAGGATAACCCCATGGAAACCATCACGCTGACCATAAACGGACAGGAAGTCATTTCCCAGGCGGGGAAGACGATTCTGGAAGTGGTGAACGAACACAAACTGGATCGCATCCCCACCCTTTGCCACGATCCCCGCCTGGAACCGTACGGATCCTGTTTTCTCTGTGTCGTCGAAGTGGCGGGATTGAAAAAGCTGGTCCCGGCCTGCGCCACACTGGCCACCGAAGGGATGATCGTGGAAACGGACAATCCGCGCATCCGCAGTTCCCGCAAGACGGCCCTGGAACTGCTGCTTTCCAACCACTATGCCGACTGCATCGGTCCCTGCATCGACAATTGTCCCGCCCACGTGGACGCCCAGGGGTATGTCGCCCTGATTTCCATGGGACGGTATGAAGAAGCCCTGAAACTGGTCAAGGAAAACAACCCGCTGCCCCTCTGCATCGGCCGGGTTTGCGTGCGTGACTGCGAAGCGGCATGCCGCAGGCAGATCGTGGACGAACCCGTGGCCATTAACCATTTGAAACGCTTTATCGCCGACAAAGACGCGCCCCACAAGTGGACGCCGTCCCTTCCGGAACCGAACGGAAAAACCGTGGCGGTTGTGGGCGGGGGGCCGGCGGGATTGACCTGCGCGTATTACCTGACCCTGCGGGGTTACAAGGTGGATTTATTCGAAAAACTGCCCAACCTGGGCGGCATGATGCGTTACGGTATCCCGGAGTATCGTTTGCCCAAAGCGATCATGGATGAGGAAATCGCCTGGATCACCGGACTGGGTGTGGAGGTCAGGACAGGCGTGGAACTGGGCCGCGATATCACCATCGCCGGGTTGAAAAATCAATATGACGCCGTTTTCCTGGCGGTCGGCGCCCATCGCGCGACCACCATGCGACTGGAGCATGAAGATGACACCGAAGGAGTCTTGAAAGGAATCGATTTCCTGCGCCGGGTCCAGATGGAGGGCCCGCCGCGTTTTAACGGTACCGTGGCCGTGGTGGGTGGAGGCAATACCGCCATTGATGCCGCGCGTACGGCCCTGCGCTGCGGTGCTGAAAAAGTGGTCATCGTGTATCGCCGC
This sequence comes from Candidatus Aminicenantes bacterium UBA876, assembly GCA_002294665.1. Taxonomy (GTDB): domain Bacteria; phylum Acidobacteriota; class Aminicenantia; order UBA2199; family UBA2199; genus UBA876. The sequence continues at coordinate 9,252 of DBFQ01000009.1, read as the reverse complement.
AGCCTGCGCGAAATGCCGGCCCACGAGGAAGAGATCGAGGCGGCGCGACACGAAGGGGTTGAATTCCACTTTCTCACCAACCCGAAATCCATCGTACGCGAAAACGGCCGACTCAAGGGCGTGGAGTGCCTGCGCATGTCGCTTCAGGAAGTGGAAGACGGTGGACGGCCCCGCCCGGTGCCGATTCCCGGTTCCGAATTCGTGCTGGAATGCGGCACCCTGATCGGCGCCATCGGGCAGCAGGTGGATACCGACTTCAATGGTGAGGGCGATGGATGCGAGTTGGAAAAGTGGGGCACCATCCGGGTAAATGAGAAAACACTGGAGACATCTATTCCCGACGTTTTTGCCGGAGGTGATGTGGTCAGCGGTCCCTGGACCGCCATCGGCGCCATCGCCCAGGGCAAGCGTGCCGCTCTGGCCATTGATCGCAAATTGCGGACGGGAAGTGCTGAAGGCGCGGATTTCCACTTTGCCAGTTTCAAGCATCATTTTCATGACGTTGTTCCCGCGGAGCTGCAGGATGTGGCGGTTGATCTGCCGCGGCAGCATCTGCCGGAATTGCCTCCGAAAGAGCGTATCCGGGACTTTCGTGAAGTGGAGGGCGGTTATTCCCGGGAACAGGCCCAGACAGAGACCCGTCGCTGCCTTGAATGTGGATGCGTGGAATACTATGATTGCCGCCTGCGGCAATATGCCGATGAGTTCGGTGTCGACACCACGGTGTTCCGTGGAGAAACACGTGAGTACAAGGTGGATCGCAGCCATCCGCTGGTTGTCAACGATCCCAACAAGTGCATCAGTTGCGGCCGTTGCGTGCGCATGTGTACAGATGAGTTGGGCGTGGCGGCCCTGGGCTTTGTTCACCGCGGCTTCTATTCAGTGGTAAAGCCCGCGCTCGAGAAGCCGCTGATTCAAACTCCCTGTGTGGCCTGCGGCAATTGTATCGACACCTGTCCCACCGGAGCCCTTGCCGAACACTTCCCTCACAAGATTCTGGGGACGCTGGCCAAGGAGAACATGCCTTCGGTCTGCCAGTTCTGCTCCCTGGGGTGCAATGTGAATTTCAAGGTGATCGCCTCGGACCTTTTTTACGTGGCCAACAGCACCGACGAGGTCCAACAGGGCTTGAACAAGGGAATCCTTTGCGCCAAGGGACGTTTCGGACATCGCTTTCTGACTGAGATCAAACCCTTTGCTTTGCCCTACCTGCGCCGGGGTGACAAACACGAAGCCTCGGATTGGCAAACGGCCATGGATCGGATCCAGGCCGGAATCTCCGGAGTCGTGCAGAAGCATGGAGCCCAGTCCGTGGGCGTCTTCGTGTCTCCACGCTGGACCAATGCGGCTCAATACCTGGCCCAGAAACTGGCCCGCAACGCCATCGGCACGTACCGCCTGGGCAGTTTCTCTTACCTGGACAGTCAGGGCGCCCTGTCGGCGTTGAACCGCCAATTGGGAGCCACGATTTCCACCGCCAACCTGAGAGACCTGGAAACCGCCGCGGTCATTGCCGTTCTCCCCGGTGTCCTGGAAGAAGAGAGCCTGGTGGTGGAATACCTGATCCGCCGTGCGCGCAAGCGGGGCGCACGCCTGGTTGTGCTCGGTGAATCCGGTGATCGCATGGCGGCCATGGCCGATCTGTGGTTGACCCCGAGACCGGGAACGGCTCAGGTCCTCTTTTATACCCTGTTGCAGCAATGGATCGCCGCGGGCAAGGTGGATCCGCGGACTGCGAAAACCGGGGTGGAAAACTGGAAAGAGTTGCGTAGTCATGCCGCCCGGTTCGGAAAGGATCAAGCAGTTGAAATGTGTGGGATTTCCTCAGAATACCTGGATCAATGGTTGGACACTTTCGCCGATCCGGATCAAGCCGTGGTGTGGCTGGCGCCAGCTACGCGCGAAAACGCTCATGACCCCGCCCTGGCGGCCCTGGTGGACACATTCCTGGCGCGGGGGATACTGGGCGGACCCGGCAGCGGCTGGATTCTGCTGGACCGCCACGCCAATGCCGCCGGCGCCCGGGAACTGGGGATCACCCCGGATCACCTGCCGGGATTCCTGGAAACAAAGCACGCGGTCGATCTGAAAAACGAATTGGACAAGGGTTTGATCAAGGCCGCGATTATTCTGGGCGAAGATCCGGTGGGAGCCGGGATTCTCGATGCGGGCAAAGACCAATTGGAATTTGTTGTGGCCATGGATCGCAGCTGGACAGAAACCCTGGAGCGTGCGGACGTGGCGTTGCCCGCGGTTTCCTGCGCTGAAACCGATGGTACGTTGCTGCGTTGCGATGGAACGGTACAATATCTGAATCCGGTGGTGTCCGTTGAACCCGGACGCTGGAACTGGCGTGTTGTCGCCCGCCTGGGCGCGCGCTTCGGCGATGGTTTTGATTTCGTCTGCGTGGAGGATGTGGCCGCAGAAATCCGCAACAGCCACCCCCTGATGGCATTTGAACGCCCGGACGATTTTCGTGGCGCTTCCCTGCTGGAGCCCGGTGGTCCGCTCAATCGCGGCGTTTTCCGTTTTGCCTGCGTGGAGCCCGCGACGCCGGCACCGGGTCCGGGCCGGGAAGCGATCGCCGCGGAACGGTATTTCAAGGAGAAGATCCGTCCCGGGGGCAACTAACCCGGGATTAAGGAATAAAGAATAAGGAAGAAGGAATAAAAAAAGCCTCTCCGTCTTTTTCTACATTCTGCTGGGCGACCGGCCGGTCGCCCCTACCATTTTTAACTTCTTACCTTTTCAACTTTTCAACTCTTCAACTTTTTTTGTCTTCATTTCCAGCGGCCGCGCGGCGTCGGTGACCGCGCCGATCTTGACCGCGTAGGAGGTGCGGTTGCGGATGTCTTCGTCGGTTACGAAGTGGATGTCCAGCAGCCCGTCGGCCGGGTAGCCGGTACGCAGGTGGTTGATCTCCCCCAGGGCGCGGCTCCAGCCGTCCAGCCATAACAACAACTCCTCGCGCTGTTCTTCTGTGCCGTCAACATGAATCAGCAGGTCGATGTCACTGCCGGGTCCCGCGGTGCCGTTCTTGGTGCTGCCGAACAGGTAAATGTTGCGCACGCCGAATCGTTGCCCGTCGAGTTTCCCGGCGATCTGTTCGGCCATGTGCAGACGCCAGCGCCAATACTCATCCTGGTGAGTCCCCGAAGCGGTCACGGGTTCCTGCCGCTGCACTTCCGTGGTCAACACACCGGGGTCAGCCAGCATCCCCACGCAGCGGTTCAGGTCCGCGTTCATCAGGATCTTGAGTATGCGTCCGCGGTTTCCGGAAGGAATATCTATGACTCGGACCACATTTTCCAGCGAGCCGAATTCCGGTAGAATCTCCTTGAGGATATTCGCTTGCGCCGTGAAAAAGCGTTCGTTGAACACCACGTCCGGATCATCGGGGTAGAGAGGCAGGTAGCGAATCGAGGCTTCGACCAGATCCTGGAAAAAATGGGTGCCGAATGAAAGATCCGGGGTGTAGTTGCCTTTTTTCTTGGCGACTTCGACCAGGGCCGCGGTATTGTTGATTTCTGAATAGGTGACACTGACCCCGAGCTTGATATCTCCACGACTGCCCCAGCGGCCCGGTCCCATGAGGATGAACTGCCGCTTGGGCAGCAGTTTGTTCAGGCGGCCGACAACCGTGCCGACACGCTTCAATTCCTGGTGGGAGGACAGGCTGTTGTACGCGTCCGGGTCCACGTATACCGCATGGGTGATATCGGGGATGCTGCCGTTGGAGATGTAGCGGTTGGCCGTAAAAACAATGTCCTGAGCGGGAATATCCTTGGGAATGGGGCTGGGTTGAATATCACGCTGATAACTCTGCGGCCGGCATTGCAACAGGTAGAGGTTGGTGCCGTCATGGGCGAATTCCACGTCCACCGGACAGCCGATGCGTTTTTTCAGCAGGTCCAGCAGGGTGCGCATGCGGTTGATAAACGGTGTGCGCTGGATCAGGCCTTCAAANNTCATCTCCATGAAGCCGGAGCAGCTCGCCGATTTCCATGGTTTCAAAACTGCGGGTTTTCAGGTTGATCACGTCGGCGTAACGCGGAGAATAGCGCTGAATTTCTTCCGGAGTGACGTTGACGCGCAGTTCCGGTTTCCCCGGTGCGATCAGGCAGGGATAATCATCGGCCACCCGGTCCACGGCTCGGGTGCCCAGGCCGGGGACCAGGCGAACCAGGCCGTCTTCCCGTTCGATACGCGCGGACCAGCGAAACTCGTTGTGACTGAAAGCCACTCCGGCGAATGTGGGCAGGAAGTAATCGCCCACCCGGTTGCCGACCACCTCCTGGATCATGATGCCCATTTCTTCGAAGAAATCCAGCAGTCCGCGTTCCGTGCGGTATTCGATCGGGTCCGGGGAAAACGTGGAGGCGTAGATTTCGGCGATGGCGTCCTTCAACGCATCCATGCGTTCCGTTTTGGAGCCGCAATTTGCCAGGAACAGGCTTTTGTACTTGCCGGAGAAGGCTGCGCCCAGGCGGTCTTCGAGCAGGCTGGAACTGCGCACGATGATGGGGTTTTCGCCCAGGTCATCCAGGGCCATTGAAAGACCGCGGATGATTTCAGGCGGGAAATGGGAGTTTTTGAAAATCTGGATGATGTTGGGGTATTCCAGGGTGATTTCATCGACGTTCTTGTATTTCTGTTCGATCACTTCTTCGAGGTTGTTGTAGTACAAGAAGTTGACCAGCCCGTCCGAGGTGATGTACCAGGATTTGGGAACCTTGAGGTTGGGAAAGACGGAGGAAAATTCCTCGCTTTTGCGCAGAATGCGTTCCGCCAGAAACAGGCCGGCGCTTTTTCCCCCCAGTTTGCCGTGGCTGCCCTGGGGAAAAATGATGTGGGGGATGAGGTCGTAGTAGTCCGCCACTTCGATGTGCTCTTTGGCCACGTTGATGAATTCGAGTTGATCGGAAAAGAAACGCCGTACCAGGGACACCCTCAGCCCCTTCTCGATCGAGGGCGAAAGCGTGATGCCTTCGGAATGCATGAATCGGTATCGGGTGATGGAGTCGATGATGTCCGGCAGAGAGGAATTGGGGTCGTCGATGGCCCGCACCAGGAAGCGCGATTTGTCTTCCTGGATCCACTTCTGCACATGCGAGAGGATGATATCGGAATCCAGGTTGCTCGCGGCGATGTGAAAAACCTGGCGGCCGATCAGGTAAAGCTCGTCCATGGTCTGCCGCGCCTGCGGACGGTTTTCGTCTTCCAGCAGCGGGCTGTCGCTGAGTTCACGGCGACCGCTGAAACTCTGCAGCAGGGATTTCGCGCTCTCGACTCCGTTCCAGCACAGGTAATGCAGCATTTTGTGGGACAGGTAGATAAAGAGCTTCTTGTCGGTCTTCTGCAAAAGATCCACGATGACTTCCCACTGGTCCTGCCGGTGGTTGAGCATGTCACCGGCCTGGCGCCACTCCCGGTAAACCTCTTTGAGTTCCCGGTGCAGGACGGTATGGCCGATGCGTTCCGCGATGGAACTGATCAGTCGCGTTTCTTCCTTGAGAAAAATCCCGTCCCCGGATTTCGGCACCTCTTCGCGGTAGCTCACCGTGATGCGTCCGATGGGTTTTTCCTGCGCGATGATTTCGGTGGACTGCTGCCAGGGAGTTTCCTTGTAGTCCCGGGTGCACCACGATTTCTGCTGGTATTCCAGTTTGACTTGGCAGAGTTCGGGATATTGCCAACCGTCGGGAATCACGTGCAGAAGCCCGCGGAACATGGCGTCCAGATCATCCCGGCTTTCGTTCAGAACCTCTTCCACCATGTAGAGGCAATTGAGCTCCTTGGCCCGTTCCTGCAGATCGCGCATGAGGCTGTCCATGGGTTTGCTGTCTGTCATCGCAGTATCACTCCCAGGCGGGTGCGCCCGTCCACTTTGATCAACAATGGTTTTCCCAGCCGGACGTGGCGGATCAGGCCGGTTTCGATTTCCGCTTTCTGCTTGTCCAACCATTCCCAATCCAGAAAATCCCGCCCGTAACGCAGGGAGAAAAACAGGATCTTGAGGTTGGTCAGGTTGTGAAAAAAATGCGAACCCTGGCTCAGGTCGACGTGTGCTCCGGCCGGGGTGGATTCTACGATTGCACGGGCTCCGGAAATCTCTCCCCAGTTGACCGGAACACCGAGCCAGGGATCGGACGATCCCCAACGTCCGAAGCCCATGAGCAGATAGGGGCGATGCTGCTGCAGCATGGCGCGGTTGAGTTCAGCCAGTTCGCGGGCGATTTTTTGTGAATGCTTGAAGTCAAAATCCTTCCGCGGCAGATAGACGATATCGCAGACCCCTTCCACGATTCCGTTGCCGAGCGCGGTGGCTGTGGCCAACAGGCGATTCGGCGCTTCAAACTCCTCCCGTGATATCTCGATCTCTTCGGCGGATAACGCCAGGGGGCGAATCTGCAGCACAGAGAACACAACGGGCTCTTTGTTGTTTTCCCCCCAGTCCAGGGCGAACTCCATTTCCACCGGAGAACCGGTTGTCTCACGCCCCAATTGCATCAGTTCCCGAAGCAGGTCGTTCAGGGGCATGAGTCCGACCTGTAGAATGGGAGCGAATGTGATGATGCGCGGTCCAGGCATGGCTACTCCGGGCTGGATGCGGTCCGATCCGGCATCGTAGGTGGAAGCCACGCGCTTCAAGGTGTTGTCGTAATCGGCGTCCTCCAGTTCCAGGTGGACGAGGAACTCGGTTTCTTCCAGCGGGTTGACCTCTTTGGGGCGGCCCATGTTGACGGCCCAGAACTTACGCTGGGTCTGTTTGAGCCAGTCTGTCGTGGAAGCGAACGGCGGCACGGAGCGTGGGTGCGCCGGGGAATAGCTCCATACCTGGCCGCCATCCACGATGCTTTTCCCCAGGCCCAGTGCCAGGTCGACCACGCCTTCTTCCGGTTTGGCCGGGCCCTGGGGATAGAAGTTGATGGATCGCGCCACTCCGGAAGCGATCGGGTAGTAGCGCCCGTTGCGTGCCCGGCCGGCTACATCCTGGATCATAACGGCCATTTTTTCCGCCCGGGGACCGAATCCCACGGCCTGGCGGTAGGCCCGGGCCGCGGCAAAGAAAGTCGAAGCGTAAACGAATTTGATCGCCTCCACCAGGCTGCGGAAACGCGCGTCCGTGTCCGGCTGGTTGTTCGGGATCATCTTGGTGGCGTAAATGCCCGCGAACGGCGAATCCGCGGCATCTTCCAGCATTCCCGAAGATCGCACCGCCAGCGGGTACCGGGTACCCGCGATCAGGTGGCGCAGATCTCCGGTCAGGTCCACCGGAAGTTCACCCCGCAGAAAGTGGTGCGCGATGCGGTCATCCGGAGGTTCGGACTCAACCACGGAGTACAGGTCGTTCTGCTTCATGAAGCGGTCAAAAAAATCGGTTGTGATCACGGTGAAGGCGGGGATACCGACCTGGAAACCACGGGAACCGGACTCGGCGAATTTCCTGTTCAGGTCCTGTTGAAGGGTGATCAATCCCGAGGCCTTACCGCCCATGGAACCGTCCCCGATGCGGGTGATCGCCGGGCGAGGGTCATCCTCGCGACGGAAAGACGGAACCTGGATTGTTTGACTCGTCATCTCAGTTCCCTGGCGGTTTTTTCCGCCGGACCGGCAATTTTGTGTCGCCTTCCCCGGGCAGCGTCCCTACACCCAGCCGCGGTTGCGACAGGCCCTTGCCACACTGTCCACCGCGATCACGTACGCGGCATCCCGCATCCCGAGTTTTTTGCGCCGCGCCAGTTCGCTGACGCGGATAAAGGCTCCGGTCATTTTGGTGTCGAGTTTGCCCAGCACCTCGTCTTTTTCCCAATAGTAATTCATGTTGCTCTGTACCTGTTCAAAATAGCTGCAGGTGACCCCGCCGGCATTGGCCAGGAAATCGGGAATGACGAAAATACCGCGCCGGCGGATCACGGCGTCGGCTTCATCCGCAGTGGGACCGTTCGCTCCTTCGGCCAGGATACGCACGCCGGGGCGGATTTTTTCCACGTTGCCCGCGTGGATCTGGTTTTCCAGTGCGGCGGGAATCAGGATCTCCACATCCTGGTCCAGCCATGCGTCGCCCTCCAGCACTTCGTAGCCCAAATCCCGGGCCTTGTTGACGTGAATGCCGCCGAAGTTGTCGGTGATGGGGAGCAACTCATCCAGCTTGATCCCAGTCTTTTGACGGAATGTCACCGCGGCCTGGGTTTCCGGGTCCCAGCAGGCAACAGCAATCACCGTGCCTCCCAGTTGCTGGTACAGGTCGATGGCGTGGCGGGCCACGTTACCGAAGCCCTGGACGCTGGCACGCGTGTCTCCGGGGCGGATATTCAGTTCCTTGAGCGCTTCGCGCAACGCGAACACCAGTCCGTAGCCGGTGGATTCTTCACGACCCAGGGAACCGCCCATGTCCACGGGCTTTCCGGTGATGAAGCCCGGATACTTGTCTCCGTAGATGGCTTCGTATTCGTCCAGCATCCACAACATGTGGCGGGCGTTGGTCATGACGTCCGGAGCGGGGACATCCGACAGTGGACCGACGTTGCGCGCCACTTTGCGCACCCAGCCGCGGCAGAGGCGTTCCTGTTCCGTCAAGCTGAGATGGTGGGGATCGCAGATCACCCCGCCCTTGGCCCCGCCCAGGGGGATGTTCACCACGGCGCATTTCCAGGTCATCCACATGGCCATGGCGCGTACCGTGTCCACTGTTTCCTGGGGATGAAAGCGGATTCCGCCCTTGGCCGGTCCGCGGGCGTCGTTGTGCACCACGCGAAAACCCCGGAAAACCTGGATGGAACCGTCGTCCATGGTAACCGGGATGCTGAAGTGGTATTCGCGCAAGGTGTCGCGCAAAAGGGCGCGAGTGGCGCTGTCGAGGTCCAGGATCTCCGCGACGCGGTCAAACTGGGCGCGGGCGGTATCAAAGGCGTTGTATTCGGCCATGTCGGGCTCCACTGGACGACCGTTGCCGCCGTCCTCACTACGAAAATTGTATGCCAGGGGGGAAATTGAGTCAACCATGATGGGGTTGGAGAGTTGGAAAGAAGGTGACAGGAAGGCAGGATGCAGAACACGAGTGAAAAGACAAAAGTGAAAAGATAAAAGTGAAAAGCAAAAATCTCAACACTCACTCTTTCGGGTCATTCCACAGATCTGTCAAGTACCTTCCTACCTATTCTCTCTCTGAGTTCACCTCACGGTTTTTTTTTCTACGTTCTACCTTCTACGTTCTACAGGGCGGCCACGGGGGGCCGCCCCCCTACCTAT
>DBFQ01000066.1:6989-19397 GCA_002294665.1 Candidatus Aminicenantes bacterium UBA876 | reverse complement strand
AACTCTCCAACTCTCCAACTTTAGTTGTTCGCCCGGTGTTCGTATTGAGTATAACGTGAACCGGGCGGGGTGTCAACAAGGAAAGTTGAAAAGTTGAGAGAGGAACGAAGGATTAAAATCCCAAATCCCAAACAAATTCAAAATGTAAATGTTCGAAATTCAAAACAAAAAAAATCAGTCGAAAGTAAAAACCGGTGATGGTTCGAGGGAGCGCTTGTGATGAGGAACCTTCGAGAGCGGTGATGGCGCGAATGGGTACGAGTGATGAGGAACCCTTCGGCTCGGTGATAAAAAAGCCGGAACCGGTCCCCTCCTTCCCCCTGACGCCTTTGTCTGCTATAATGCGGTTTTTTCACGATTCCGGAGGCATTCGCATGCAGAAAAAACCCATCGCGGTAGTCGCCATCGGCGGAAATTTTCTGTCCGACGGCCGCAGCGACAACCAGGCGCAGATGGAACGGGCTTACAAAGCCGCGCGCCTGATCGAACATTTCGTCCAGCGTGATTTCCACGTCGTGGTGGTCCACGGCAACGGCCCCCAGGTGGGCATGTCTTACCTGAGGCAACTGGTCGGACAGAAAGAAGACATTCCACCCTTGAACCTGGCCATGTGCGACGCCCTGACCCAGGCTGAAATCGGCACCACCCTGGAACTGGCCGTCATCAACACCATCAACCGGGACATCCCCGACCTGGAGGTGCTGACCATTGTCAGCCAGGTGGAAGTCCGCGCCGACGATCCCGCGTTCTCCCGTCCCACCAAGCCGATCGGCCCCTTCTACTCCCTGGAGGAAAAAGACGAGATGCAGCAGCGCTTTCCGGATTGGACCTTTATCCAGGACGCGGGCAGGGGTTTTCGCCGCGTGGTGCCCTCCCCCGTTCCCGTCAAGGTGTTTTCCGCTTCCAGTATCCCCGACGCTTTCAAAACCGCCCATATCATCATTGCCGGAGGCGGCGGCGGAATACCGGTCATCCGCCGCGATGACAACACCTTTGAACTGGTGGATGCGGTGATCGATAAAGACCGCACCGCCTGCCTGATCGCGCTGGAGATCAAGGCCTCCCACTTCTTTCTGCTCACCGGTGTGGCCCATGTCTGCTCCGGTTTCGGCACTCCCGCGCAAAAGAGTTTGTACCAACTCACTCCGGATGAAGCGGAAACCTACCTGCAGGCCGGCGAATTCCCCGCGGGTTCCATGGGGCCCAAAATCGAAGCGGCGGTGGCCTTTACCCGCGCCACCGGCGGCTCAGCCGTGATCACCAACGCGGACAACATCTCGGCCGCCCTGGACGGCCGGGAAGGCACCCACATCCGTTTTTGAGGCATATATTGACTTTTTTTCGCGGATTCACTACCATATCGCCATGATCGTCGGCTTCAACACGGATATCAAGTACCGCAACGAGGTGTTTCATATCCAGACCGAAGACAAGGGAGAAAACAACCCCGTAGTGGAAACCCTGGTTTACCACAGCGGAGAAATCCTGCTCTCCCGTCGCCTCTCCTACGGCCACCTGATTCATAAAACCAACCGCCGGGAGATCATCAAGAACATGATGAAAACCCAGCACGACCAGATCATCACGGAGTTGAAAGACGGCAAATACCTCCACCTTCTGAGCCTCGACACCCAGATTATCGAAGACAAGGGCCTTGATGACCTGGTGATCGACTACCTGGCCGCGGAATTCGGCTGAGGACGCGCGCATGAGCGCTCCTTTCCTCCTGTTTGACGGCATGTACCTGGTTTTTTCCGCGTTTTACACCCACCGCCAGATGCGCACGCTCAAAGGCCGGCCCACGGGAGCGGTCTACGGTTTTGTCACCAGCGTGGAGAGCCTGTTAAAGGAATTGTCCCCCCTGCGTGTGGCGGTCGCCCTGGACTCTCCCGGGCCCACATTCCGCCATGAATGGTACCCCCGCTACAAAGAGCAGCGCGAAGCGGCTCCGGAAGAACTGCTGGTCCAGATCCCCCTGGTCAAGGAATACCTGCGTCACCGGGGCATCGCCATGCTGGAGGTTCCCGGATTTGAAGCCGACGACATCATCGCCGCCTTCAGTCGCGAACGCAAGGACACCGACGAACCCCTGGTGGTGGTGTCCGCGGACAAGGACCTGTTTCAGCTGGTCAACCGTAACACTCGAATCTACCACCCCCGCCTCAAACGCATCATGGACAAAGAGGCCATCCACACCCACTTCGGCGTGGCACCGGAGCGCATCGTGGACTACCTGGCCATGGTGGGAGATACCTCCGACAATGTACCGGGAGTGCCCGGGATCGGTGACAAGAGCGCGCGCGCCCTGCTGGAAAAATACCACGACCTGGACTCGATCCTGGACCACTTGGATGAGCTTTCCCCGGCCCAGCGCACCCGTTTTCAGGAGAATCGTTCCCTGCTCGATCTTTCACGCAGACTGGTGGATCTGTCGCTGGCTCCGAAGATCAAGCCTCCCGAACCACCCCCGCCTTTCCAGGGAGGCGACAACGCCCGCCTGGCCGCCTTCTTCACCGAACTTTCCTTTTCCAGCCTGCTCAAAGGCATGAACACGGAGAGCAGCGGCGACAAATTACCCATCCCGGTTCATATCATCACCGATGAAGGTGACCTGGAGCGCCTGGCTGAAAAAATCCGCGACGCCCGCGCGGTGGCGCTGGACATTGAAACCACGGACCTGGAATTCGCCAAAGCCGAGATCGTGGGCATCTCCCTGGCCCTTGAAAAGGAGGGATATTACGTTCCCTTTCTGGCTCCCACGCCTCGGACCGCTTCCGTGAACACGTTCAGACAAATCCTGGGGGGGGTCCTTGCCGATCCGGAAATCGCCAAAACCGGGCACAACCTCAAGTTCGACATCCTGCACCTGCGCCGCCACGACATCGAGGTAAACGGGATCGGTGACGACACCATGGTGATGTCCTACCTGCTGCATCCCAACCGCCGCTCCCACAAACTCAAGGAACTCAGCTTTGAGTTTCTCGAATTCCACCAGACCACCTGGGAGGAACTGGTCGGAAGCGGACGTTCGCAGACCCCCATCACCACGATTCCCTTGGAGCGGATCGCCGCTTATTGCGTAGCCGATTCCCATCTGTCCGCGCGCCTGGCGGAAAAACTGTACAAAGAACTGGAAACACTGGGCCTGGACAGGCTCTATCGCGACCTGGAAATCCCCCTGATCGCATCCCTGGTGGAGATGGAGTACCGCGGCGTACGCATTGATCGCGATTTTCTTTACCGCGCGGCCGCGGAAATGGAAAAACGCATCGATGCCCTGGCCGAAGAGGTGTTTTCCCTGGCCAAGACACGCATCAACCTGAACTCGTCTCAGCAACTGGGAGAGCTGTTGTTCGAAAAAATGAACCTGCCCGTGGTCAAGCGCACCCGCAAAACCCGCTCTTACTCAACCGACAACGACGTCTTGAGCGAATTGCGCGGCTACCCGGTCGTTGATCTGATCCTGGAGTACCGCACCCTGCAGAAACTGCTCTCCACCTACCTGCGCGGCCTGCTGGACCACCTGGACGCCGGCGATCGCATCCATTCCTCTTTCAACCAGACCGTCACGGCGACCGGCCGCCTTTCCTCTTCCACGCCCAACCTGCAGAATATCCCCGTGGGTGAAATGGGCGGCATCAATGTCCGCCGCGCCTTCAGCGGCGGGCAGGGAACCCGCCTGATGTCGGCCGACTACTCACAGGTCGAGCTGCGGGTGATGGCCCACTTTTCCCGGGACGCGGAGCTGATGAATGCCTTCCGCTCCGGCGCGGATATTCACTCGCATACGGCTGAGCGTGTGTTTGCCCGCCGCACGGACCTGGATCCCGCGGAACGCCGGCGCCGGGCCAAGATCATCAATTTCTCCATTCTTTACGGCAGCGGCGCTTACAGCCTGTCAAAAGAGCTGGGAGTGGGCTTTGCCGAAGCCAGGGAATTTATCGATGAATACTTCGACACTTTTTCCGGGGTACGCGATTACATTGAAAAAACCCTGGAAAAAACCCGCGAAGAACTCTGTGTACATACACTGATGGGACGCATGCGCCCGATTCCGGAAATCACCAGCGCCAACCGCAATGTGCGTGAAAACGGGCAGCGCATGGCCATCAACACCATCATCCAGGGCAGCGCCGCCGACATCATCAAGCTGGCCATGGTGCGGCTTCAGCCCGGCCTGAAAGAGTTATCCGCCCACATGGTAATGCAGGTTCACGACGAACTGGTGTTCGAGTACACTCCGGAAACGGAAAAACCCCTGGCCGACCTGGTGAAAAAAGAAATGGAAAACGCGTTTGAACTGCTTGTCCCCCTGGAAGTCACCATCAAAACCGGCCCCAACTGGGGAGACCTATCCCCGCTTCGGTTCACCGCCGGCTAAATCGATCATTCCCGCCGCGGCAACTGTTTCTTCACGGTAAAACACCCCCAGTTGCCCATCCGTCAGCGCCTGCACCGGTGCGTCGAAACGGGCCGTGATATGAACGGCGTCAGCGCGGATAATGACGGCCGGGGTCTTGGGTGAGCCATAGCGGATGCGCGCCTCGACACGATCACCGGCCTGCAGCGGCAACCAGTAATTGGGCGTGGATACCGTGATTTCCCGCGCTGCCAATTCGCTTTCCTCCCCCAGGATCACGGCATTGCGCGCCACGTCCTTTTTTACCACGTAAAGCGGCTTTCCCGCCGCGTACCCCAGGCCGCGGCGTTGCCCGATGGTGACCGCGGCCAGCCCCTGATGGCTGCCGATCTCTTCTTCGCGCGAATTCAGGATGGGGCCTGGGACAAATGCGCTGGAAATGTGCTGCCGCAGGTAATCCTCCAACGAGCGCCGGCCGATGAAACATACATCCTGGCTGGATTTGCCGATGACTACCGAAAATCCATGCGTCAGCCGCTGCACGGTCTCGAACGATACGTCCGCGAGCGGAAAACACACGCGCTGCATGCGCGCGGGATCCACCATGGCCAGAAAGTAGACCTGCGATTTATCCGCCTGCAGCGGTTCGCTCAGCAACCAGCGCTGATCCATCTTTTGCAGGCGCGCATAATGCCCGGTGGCCAGCCGGTCGGCGCCATTCTCCAACGCCGCCTGCAAGAGAAAATCGAATTTAATGCGGGCGTTGCAGAGGACGCAGGGATTGGGGGTGATTCCGGCCGCGTAACCCGCCAGAAAGGGTTGAATCACGTGGCTCAAGAAGGTTTCCCGCGCATCCACCACGCGGTGCGGAATGCGCATGCGTTTCGCCAACCGTTCCGAAACAACCAGGCGATCATCTTCACCGGGGACCCCGAGGCGCAACGTGAGCGCTTCAACCCGGTGCCCCTGCTCCTGGAGCAGCAGGGCCGCGGCGACCGAATCCCTGCCTCCGGAAAAGCCCACTGCCACGCGCATGCCGTTCAACGTTCCGCCGCCCCGCCGGCATCGATGATGCGGTCCGCCAATGCCAACAAGTTGCGCGCGCCCTGTTCAAAAGTGGTTGCCGAATAAATCGCCTGGCGGTAACGCCGGCTCATGCGCCGCCCGGAGACCAGAAAACGGGTCAGGGCCTTCAGCCTTCCCAGGCGCAGCGGTTCCGTGTAATGGAGTTGAATCAGTTCCAGCAGGCGTGGAATCACCCGGCTTTCCAGGTCATCGTTCCCGTTGCCCGCAGTCAGGCGGTGAAAAATCAGCGGATCCATCACCGCTCCCCGGCCGATCATTACTCCATCGACTTCCTCCAGGCGCCGGCGCGCGTCCTCCACGGTCAACACGTCACCGTTTCCCACCAGGGGCACGCGGGCAATGCGGCGCAACTCCTGCGCGTGGCTCCAGTCCGCGGCCACCCGGTAACGCTGGCATTGCAGGCGGAAATGCACAAACACCGCATCCGCCCCTTCGTTCTGGATCGCTTCGAGAAAATCCGCGGCAATGACACGGTCAAAACCCAGGCGCATCTTTACCGACAACGGTAAACCGGGAACGGCACGGCGCACGGCGGCAACGATCTTCGCGGCCGCGGCCGGATTCTTCATCAAAGCCGCTCCCGCGCCCTTGCGGATGACTTTCCCGGCCGGACAGCCCATGTTGATGTCGATGCCGTCAAAATCGGTTTCATCCGCCACGATCCCCGCCGCCCGTGCCATGGCATCCGCGGACTCGCCGAACAGCTGGATGAAAACCGGCGTGTCTCCTCCCGAACCCCGCATCATTTGAAAGGTTTTCCGGTTGCGCCGCAACAATCCCTCGGCGGAGACCATTTCCGTAATCAACAACCCCACACCGCCGATTTCGGCAAGCAGCGTGCGGAACGCCACGTCCGTCAGGGAAGCCATGGGCGCCAGCACGTACGGACTGGGCAAAGCAAGGGATCCGATCGCCAATGTCACCCGGGGATTATACCACTCCCCCCCGGGCGGCTCCAAACCCGGAGCGCTTACAAACGGCCGCGTGCCCGCGCCAGGTCGCGGGCTTCCATGGCGCTTTTTTCCTTGTCTTTCACTTCCAGCATCAGGTCGAATTCCAATCCATCAACCTCATCCAGAAACGCGATGAAATCGGCCGCGTCCAAGTGCTCCACGTGGCGGCCCGGACGGCCGCCCGGATATTGGGAGGAGTAGTCCACCATGGGTGGACCGCATGATGCGTTCCAGGTTTCGGCCGCCGCCGCCATGACCTCCCGCAGGGACTCTCCATGATTGAGCAGCCGGTGGTGCAGGTTGTCGCAGATCACCGGAATCCGCGTGCGCTCGGCCAGCCACAGGCAATCCCGCGCGGAAAACCGCCGGTCATCGTTTTCCACGCTCAGGCGCCGCCGCACCGCTTCGGGGAGGCTTTCAAACACGTTTACAAAACGCTTTAAAGCGGCCTCGCGGTCGTTATACAACCCGCCCACGTGGATCTGAATCCGCGCGTGCAGATCCAGGCCCATGGCGTCGAGGAACGCGGCATGGTATTCCAGTTCACGGATCGATGCGTCGACGATGTCGCTTTTTTCCGCATTGATCAGCACGAACTGGTCGGGATGCATGGAGATGCGCATGTTGTCCCGCCTGATCATCTCTCCCAGTTGCGCCAGCTCCGTACTGAATTCGGCCGCCCAGTCCACGTCGCAGACCGGATGGGACGCGAACGGTACCGTGTCGGAAGAGATGCGGAAAAAGAGCAGTTTCTGTGCGTGGTTGAATTCCAGGATGCGCTGCAGGCATGCCAGGTTGTCTTTGATCTTCTCGCGCAGGCGCGCGGCGGAGTAACCGGCCAGGCGGAATGTGGTCCCGGCGGAACAGCCGATGCNNCCGGCCAGGATACTCCCCAGGGCGAGCAGCTGCAGGGCACCGATCGCTTCCCCGTCCGCTACGGCCCAGATCAACGCCACCACGGGAATCAGGTAGGTGACAAAAGAGGCGAGCAACGCCCCGGCCAGCTGTACCAGGCGGCTGAAGAGGACAATGGCCAGGGCGGACCCGACCAGGGACAGGATGGCCACCGCGGCCAGGGAAGGCAGGGTGAACGCGGAAACTTCCGGCAGTCCTTCGAACATCAGGATCGCGGATGCGGGAATCCCCATGGACACAAAGGCCAGAGCGGAAATGTCCAGGGCGGAAACCGCGGACAGGCGGGTTTGCAGGATATTGCCGGCAAAAGCGTACAGAATCGTGGCCAGAACCACCAACAGGCCATACAGGTCCGCGGAACGGAAAGCGAAATCCCGGCCTCCGACCAGAAGAATGGCACCGGCCAGTCCCAGCAGCACTCCGGCGATGTCGCGGCCGGCGACACCGATGGCGAAAAACATCGCGCCTGTGATCAGGGTGAATAACGGAACCAGGCTGTTGAGAATTCCGGCCGTACTGCTGTCTATCCGCGTCTGGGCAAGAGCGTACAGGAAGGGGGGAATGCCGACTTCACAAAGGGCGAACACGATCACGGGCAGAATCCCCTTCCAGGGGATATGCCTGCGCCGCCAGATCACCCAGGGCAGGAAAGCCAGCGCNNGAAATCAGCACGCGCAACGAACCGGTCTGCAGCGGCGTCAGCGCGAGCAGGGATTTCTTGATCAGGATAAAGGAGGACCCCCAGATCAGTGACAAGGTCAACAAGAGCAACAGGGGGGCAAGGTTTCGCGTGCGCAGAACGCACCTCCGTGAAAATCTGAATCATACAACACCCTGAAACCTTGTTTCAAATCCCAATTTCCAATTTAGATTGAAGTTGAGGCAGTTGAGGGNNCGCCTCTCGCCTCTTGCCATCCTGAACCCAATGACATGAGCGAAGCGAATAAATAACAAGTGTTTCGAATGACCGGAATTATTTTTCTTTTGACTTTAGACTTTCGACTAATTTTTTTTGAATTTGGATCATTTGAATTTGTTTGGGATTTCGAATTTGGGATTTCGGATTTTTCTACCTTCTACAGGGGGGCCACAGGGTGCCGCCCCTACACCTGTCACCTGATACCATTCACTTACATCGCCGCGAAATGGCGCGCGTCCGCGGGCCAGGGCGGGAACGTGCGCAACGCCTCGGGAACCTCGCGGGGATGGGTTACCGCGCGCCAGATATCGCGATGACGATCGTTCATCAACCGCTGCTTTACGGCGCGCACCAGCTGCTCGATCAGGGGATCGTAAAATCCACCGATGTTCACCAGCAGGATGGGCCCGGAAAAGAGCCCCAGACGCTTCCAGGTAATCGCTTCCAGCAACTCTTCAAGCGTTCCGCAACCGCCGGGCAACGCCACCACGGCATCACTGCGTTCCAGCATGCGCGCCTTGCGCCGGTGCATGGAGTCCACGACTTCGACTTCGGATAAATCCTGCCTTCCCCATTCCATTTCGACCATGAATCCGGGAATCACGCCGTACACCCTGCCCCCGGCCGACAGGGCGCCGTCCGCCAGTCGTCCCATCAGTCCCGCGCCGCCGGCCCCGTATACCACTCCCCAGCCTTCCCCGGCCAGGATTTCCCCCAGAGCCCGCGCGGCTTCCATGTATTCCGCCGGGGCCTTCGAACTGGAGGCACAGAAAACGCACACATTGCGGATCGGCATCAACTGTACATCGTCGGTCGCGTTCATATCCAGGATTGTATCAGCCCGAGGCGTTGCGGAGCAAATCCGTTAAATTGTTTCGCAACCATACAAATTTTGAATCCGGCTGGTTTTTTGCAAAACCCTCACGGATCTGGAGCGTATCATTCAATGTTGAGATCATTTCAACACGGGATCATGTAAACTGGTCATTCGGGAGAAGGGAGTCATGAAAAAAGTTCTTCGTATTGTTGCGCTGATCATTCTGGTCGCGCTGGCGGCCTTCGCAGCCGTTAAGCTGTTTTTCCCAGCCAAAGAGAGCGGCAAGGCTGACGTGATTGAACAAGCCGGTGAAAAATCCGATGAAAAGGCATCGGCTTTACCGGTGCGCGTGGTTCCGGCTGAACGCGGCCGTCTCCCCCTGCGTTTGCGCGTTTCCGCCGTCGCCGACGTCTGGGAAAAGGCCGTGATGAAGGCCGAAATATCCTCAACCGTGGAATCACTCTCGCTGCGCATCGGCTCCCGCGTCCAGGCCGGCCAGGTGCTGGTCAAGCTCGACGACCGCGAGCCCCGCTTGGAAATGGAGCGCGCCGAAACCGCCAAACTCAAGGCTTTGTCTGAATTCCTGGTCAACGAGGACGTGGGCGTTGAACTGCCCGAAATCGCCGCGAAAGAAAAACAACAACTGCAGGAACTGCGCGAACGCTATCTGAAAGCCGCGGCTGATTTTGAAGCGGGGCGCATCAGCGAGAACGCGTTTCAGAAGATCAGCGAAGAGTACGACACGCGCATGGTGTTTTCCGGCGCGTTGCGGGAGGATATCCGCCGCGCCAAGGACGGCCTTTCCGACGCCATGATCCAGTTGAAAAAAGCCCGCCTGGACCTGAAACGTACCACCATCCGCGCTCCCTTCAGCGGCATCGTGGCCGACATCCAGGTCTCGCTGGGTGAAAAAGTGTCGGCCGGGCGCGAACTGGTCAAGGTGGTCAACCTGGATTCGCTGTACCTGAAGGGCTACGCCCTGGAATCGGAAATCCGCCATCTGCGCAAGGGAACCGGCGCACGCATCCTGATGGATTCCTATCCCGATGAAATATTCCGCGGAGAGATCGAGTCGATCAGTCCGGAAGTGGACTCCGACAAGAAAACCCTCACCGTCTACGTGAAAGTCGACAACCAGGACCACCGCATCCTGCCGGGAATGCACGCGGAGATGGATATTGAATACAAGGTTTTTGAAAATGTCATCAAGGTGCCGCGCAAAGCCGTGCTGATTCGCCAGAATCCCCTGGTATTCGTGGTACAGGACCAGACGGCCATCTGGAAATACGTAGAACTGGGCGAAAACAACGACGAGGAAATCCACATCAAGAGCGGCCTCAATGAAGGCGAACTGGTTGTGGTGGAAGGCCAGATGACCCTGGCCCACCAGTCCCGGGTCAAAATCATCGAGTAGCCGCCATGGGGATCATCAACCTTTCCGTCAAGCGCCCGGTCGGTGCCATCATGTTCTTCGTGGGCGTGATCCTGCTGGGATACGTGTCACTCTCGCGCCTTTCCATCAACCTGCTGCCCGACCTGAGTTACCCCAAGATCACGGTGTTGACCGAATACCCGGGGTCCGGGCCCGAAGAAATCGAACGCTTCATCACCACCCGCCTTGAAGGCCCGCTTTCGGCTATTCCCAACGTCAAAGAGATCTCTTCGTTTTCCAAGGAAGCGGCCTCCATTATCACCATCGAGTTCCACTGGGGAACAAACATGGACTTCGCCCTGCTCCATACCAAGGAAAAAACCGAGGAAGCGCGCCGGGACCTCCCGGAAGACTGTGAACCGCCGGTGATCCTGGAGTGGGACCCCACTTCGACCCCGATCGTGACCGCCATCCTGCGCTCGGGGCAGAAATCGCTCAAGGAGTTGAAAGAAAGCGCCGAATTCGTGATCAAGCCCCGCCTGGAGCAGTTGGAGGGCATTTCCCGGGTGGAGATCCGCGGCGGTGATGAAGAAGAAGTCTCCGTGGAAATCGACCCGGACAAGTCCCGCAGCCTGGGCATCACCCTCGAAGAAGTCGCCGCCGCGATTGAAAACAACAACATCTTTCAAAGCGGCGGCACCATCCGCAAGAATCGCTACCGCTTCAGCCTCAAGATCGAAGGCGAAATCCGCGAACCAGTCGAGATCGAATCCGTGGTGGTCAAGTCGCTGCAGGGCCGCAACGTGCTTTTGGGCGACATCGGCAGCGCCTTTTACAAGAACAAGCTGCGCGAGGGCGACATCCGCTTTGACGGCAAGCCCACGATTTCCCTTCTGATGTACCGGGATTCGGGAGGCAACACGGTCAACGCCACGCGCAACGTCGAGACGGCCATCAATGACATGACGGGGGAGTTCACGGACCTGCAGTTCTTTGTCATATCCAAGGAAGCGGAACTGATCCTTTCTTCCATCAACTCACTGCAGTCTTCACTACTGCTGGGTGCGTTGCTGGCGTTCCTGATCCTGTTGTTCTTCCTGCAGAATTTCCGTGATCCCTTCCTGGTGGCCACGGTCATTCCCATCTCCGTCATCTCCACCTTTGTGCTGATGTTTTTGTTCAAGGTGAACGTCAACATCATGTCCCTGGGCGGACTGGTCCTCGGCGTGGGTATGTTCCTGGACAACTCGATCATCGTTCTGGAGGCGATTTTCCGCCACCGCAAGGAAGAAAACCTTTTCCAATCAGTTGTTTCCGGCGCCAGCGAAGTCAGCGGCGCCATCACGGCTTCCACCTTTACCACCATTTCCATCTTTCTTCCGGTGATCTACCTCTACGGCATTACAGGAAAACTCTTTCGCGACCAGGCCATGACCGTGTCTTTTTCCCTGGTTTCTTCCCTGATCGTGGCCATTACCCTGCTTCCCGCCCTGTCCGCGTTCAAGGCCCTGAACAAGGGCGACCTGGTGCTGGATTTCGACAAACCCGGGCGCAAGCGCCGCTTTCACCGTCCATTGAAGGGGATATACACCATCCTCACGATTCCGTTTAAAATTCTGGGTTACATCATCTATTTCGCCGTCGCCTTCGTGTTGCTGGTGATTCGCGCCGCGGCTAGCCTGCTGGCAAAGCTTTTTCATTTCCTGTTTCATCCCGTGTTCCGTGGCTTCAACGCCGTTTACAACCGTTTCGACATCCGCTACCACCGCCTGCTGGAGTCCATGCTGAACCGCAAAAGCCGCGCCGCCTGGCTGGTTGTGGGGGTCCTGGTCCTAATCGCCGGCACGTATCTGTTACTCGACAAGGAGTTACTGCCCGCCCCGGACAGCCCCAAGTTTGAAATCACGGCGGATACCCAGCCGGAATACGGCTTCGAGGAAACCGACCGTGTCGCCGCCCGCGTGGAATCGCGCTTGAAAGCCCTGG
>DBFQ01000066.1:0-6954 GCA_002294665.1 Candidatus Aminicenantes bacterium UBA876 | reverse complement strand
GCAATCCCCGGGCTGGTCGACATCAAAGCCGCAACCGCCGAAGGCAAACCCATGCTCACCATCGCATTCCGCCAGGAATTGCTCGACCAGCTCGGCATCACCCGGCGAGATGTTTCGGCTTTTATCCGCCAGGCCGTACGCGGGCAGAAGGCCGGCACCCTGAAAAAGATCCAGAAAAGCTACGACATCTTTGTGCGCGTACCCGTGGACGGAACCATGGAACTGGAACGTATGCTGTCGCTGCCCATTCCCCACCAGGGCCGCACCCATTACCTGCGCGACCTGGTCGAAATCAAAGAGACCCCCTCGATCAAGGAGATCTCGCGCGAAGCCCAGGAGCGCTTTTTCAAAATCTCGGGCGACGTGAAGGACCGGGACCTGGAATCGGTGATCGCCGAAGCGGAAACCGCGATGCTGGACGTCGAAATGCCCATGAACACGCGCTACGCGTTTTCCGGCGAAGAAGAGGAACGGCGCAAAGCCTTTGATTCCCTGCAGCAGGCGATTCTGCTGGCCATCATCCTGGTCTACATGATCATGGCCGCCAAGTTCGAGAACCTGGCCCAGCCGTTGATCATCATGCTCACCGTGCCCATGGGCCTGCTGGGCGCGTTCCTGTTTCTATTGCTCACGGCAAACACCATCAACATCATTTCCGGAATCGGCATCCTCGTGCTGGTGGGTATCGGCGTCAACGACGCGATCGTCAAGGTGGAATACTCCAACCAGTTGCGTGACAAAGGGATGCCGGTGCGAGAAGCGATCCTGGAAGCATCACGCGTGCGCTTGCGCCCCATTCTCATGACCACCTTCACCACCATCTTCGGCCTGATTCCCATGGCCGTGATCTCTTCTCCCGGCTCGGAACTGCAGCGCCCGCTGGCACTGGTAGTGATCGGCGGCCTGTTGTTTACCACCTTCCTGACCCTGATCCTGATTCCGGTCAGCTACGAAATTCTTGAAAACATCAGGCAAAATCGCCGCAGGCGCAAGGGCGATTCTCATGCGTAAGATCATCGATCGGCCGGTGCTGGCGAGCATCTTTTTTTGCATTGTGGTCCTGCTGGGAGTCTACTCCCTGATCAACACGCCGATCGACCTGGTCCCGGACCCGGAAGAAAAACTCCCTTCCCTGACCATCGAATACTACTGGATCGGCGCCTCGCCGGACATGATGCTGCGCAAAGTGCTGATCCCGGCCGAAGGCGAAATCGCCCAGATCCGCGGCGTAGCCGGAATCGACAGCCGCGCCCTACAAAACCATGGCAGAATCAGCGTGGAGTTTTCGCGCAATACCAACATGGATTTCGCGTCGGTGGCGCTGAGTGAACGCCTGAACCGCCTGCAAGTCGAACTGCCCCGCCAGGTGAACCGCCCATCGATCCAGCCCTATGTTCCCGATGATTTCAAGAAACTGCCGTTTTTCAACGTCGGCGTTTACGGCGACTACACCATCTTCACCCTGAAAAAGGTGGTGGAACGCGAGATCCTTCCCTACCTGAAATCGATCCAGGGCATTGAAACCATCGAGGTGTACGGCGGGGTGGATCCGGAAATCAAGATCCAGACCAACATCGACAAGCTCAAGCGCTTCGGCATCAGCATCGGCGACATCCAGGCCCGCATCTCCTCGCATTTCTTCAGTGAAAAATCTTTGACCATGCGCAAGCGCGGCGCGGAGATCACCTTCAGCCTCAGTGAGTCGCTGGAACGTATCGAAGATCTGCAGAACATCGTGATTCGAGAAAGCGGAGAAAAACGGGTGCTGTTAAAGGAAGTGGCCGATGTATTCCTGGGCTACCAGGACATCAACCGTGAACAACGCTACCAGGGCCGGCCGGTGATCGGCCTGCAGATGCACAAACAGGCGTCCACCAGTTCATTGGGACTCTCCAGGCACATCCGCCAACGCCTGCAGCAACTGGCGGACAAACTGGAAGGACGGGTAAAATTCGTCGTACAGAACGATGACAGCAAGGAATTGCAGACACGCCTCATGCGCCTGGTGCGTATCGCCGTGCTGATCCTGCTGATCATTTTCGTGATCCTGATCGCCATCATCCGCGATGTCCGCTCCACGATTTTGATCTTTTCCTCGGTCTTTTTTTCGGTGTTCACCACGTTTACCTTTATCTACCTGCTCAAGATCCCCCTCAACCTGTTGACCCTTTCCGGACTGGCGCTGGGATTCGGCTTGTTTGTCGACAACGCGGTGGTGGTTTTCGACAACATCCTGCGCCGGCAGGAAGAGGGTCTGTCGCAGAAAGAAGCGGCCGTTGAGGGCGCGCGCGGGGTTTTCCTGCCCGTGCTATCCTCCACCATCACCACCATTATCGTATTCTTCTCTTTCGCCTATTTTGACGGCCGCCTGCGCGTCTACTATTTGCCCCTGGCGTGGATCATCGCCGTATCCCTGATGTCTTCGGTGGTGGTATCCTTCGTGCTGATTCCTTCCCTCAGCGCCCGCATCCGCCTGAAACGTCGCGTGAAACGCGCGCCGCTGCGCAAGGGGAAACTGTTTCCCTTTATCCTGCGTTATCCGCTGGTGGTGATCCTGCCGGTGGCAGTCGCGCTGTTCTTTTCCTTTTCCATTTTCCGCGAAAAAGTCAGCTTCGGCCGTTTTTTTTCATTTTACTCCAAAGAACAGATCCGGGTGTATCTGAGTTTTCCTTCGGACGCGGAATTCGCAAACATCAAGAAAGACATCCTCAAGTTCGAAGCCCTGGCCCTGGAGAAACCCTACCCCAAAGAGGTCAACACCAACATCCACATGCGCGGAGCTTACATGCAGATCTCTTTCCCGCCCCGCATCGAAAACTCGGCCATCCCCTACCAGTTGAAAAAAGAATTGGTGGGATTGGCCACGCAACTGGCCGGTGTCGGCGTAGCCGTGATGGGTTTCGATCCGGAAAACTACCACTACAACCCCGATACCGGATCTTTCATGCCCTACTCGATCACGCTTAAGGGCTATCACTTCGAACGGCTCATCCTCCTGGCCGATGAACTCAAGGAGAACCTGCTGAAGAACCGCCGCATCAAGGACGTGGAGGTCCAGACGGATGTGGAACACTGGTGGGGACCCAGTGACCAATACTATACCTTCAAACTCAACCGCGCCAAACTGCAGCGTTTCAACCTCGACCCGCGTTATGTGCTGATGCTGGTTTACAGCGTGTTGCGCGAACGCTCCCAATCCCAGTACCTGAAATTCGAAGACAAGGAGCTCTCAGTGGAAGTCAAGGCGGACGATGTCGACGAACTGGAACTCAGCGACATCCTCGAACTGGAGTTGTCCACGCCCGGCGGCACGCCCTTCCGCATCAGGGACCTGGTGGAAGTGGAGTTCCATGTACAGAAGGGCGGCATCACCCGCCAGGACCAGGAATACGTGGCCATGGTGCGCTGGGATTACATGGGTTCCAACCGCGCGGCCGACCGCTTTCATAAAA
Source organism: Candidatus Aminicenantes bacterium UBA876 (assembly GCA_002294665.1). Taxonomy (GTDB): domain Bacteria; phylum Acidobacteriota; class Aminicenantia; order UBA2199; family UBA2199; genus UBA876. The sequence goes on along the minus strand of DBFQ01000066.1, from coordinate 3,502 downwards.
CCATCTACAGCAACCTGCAAGTCCCGGTGGGGTTCAAGAAAAGCCTCGAAGAACGCAAATTCCGCATCACCGAAGAAGAGCAGAAGCAATTGAACTTCGCCATCATCCTGTCGCTGGTCCTGATCTACCTGATCCTGGGCATGCTCTACGAAGACCTGTTGCAGCCCCTGCTCATCATGCTCTCCATCCCCCTGGCATTGATCGGCGTATTCATCGCCTTTACGCTCATGGACTACGCCTTTGACTCAACCGCCTACATCGGTGTGATTCTGCTTGGCGGAATCGTGGTCAACAACGCCATCCTGTTGATTGACAACATCAACCACCACCTGGCGCGCAGCCGGCGGATCGTGGAAGCGATCGCGATCGCCACCCGGGAGCGCATCCGCCCCATCTTCATGACCAGCACCACCACCGTACTGGGCATGTTGCCCATGATCATCTTCAAGCAGGCGGACAAGAACGACATCTGGTCCAGCCTGGCCCTGTGCACCGTGGGCGGCCTGACCACTTCGGCCATCCTGATCCTCTTTGTTCTTCCCGTAGTCTATTTCCTTTTCCTCAAACTGAAACAATTTGTCCTCGAAAAAGGAGAACTGACCCCGCCATTGGAAATGTAGGGGCGAAAAATTTTTCGCCCCTACCCCTGTTTTCCTGCCATCTGACACCTTATTCCCTTCTGCGTGTTCCGTGTATTCCGTGGTTTCTCTTGTATTGCTTTTGTTTTGAATTTTGAACATTTGAATTTTGAATTTGTTTCGGATTTCGAATTTGGGATTTCGTATTTTTCTACCTTCTACCTTCTACGTTCTACAGGGCGGTTCGCGAACCGCACCTACGCAAAGGAATCCAACGAAAAGAGCAACGATTCCTAGAAGACTTTAGCGGGAAAACTACTCAATAGGATATCCTCATCACTTGTACCCTTTCTCTCCATCACCGATCTTGAAGATCCCTCATCACAAGCGCTCCCACGTACCATCACCGGTATTTTCTTTCGACTTTAGACTTTCGACTTTCGACTTAGAGCTCCTCCTTCCTCCCCCTGCCCACTTTTTTAACTTCCTGCCTCTTCAACTCTTCAACTCTTCAACTTTCCAACTTTTTTCCTTATAATCCTCCTGGAGGTAAGCCATGCGCGTAAACCGTCAGATTATTTTCTGGTTCCTGGCCGTCGCGGTGCTGTTGACGGCCATGAGTTGCGCCGTCAACCCGGTCACCGGGAAAAAAGAGATCATGCTGATCTCCGAAGCCCAGGAAATCGAACTGGGCAAACAGACCGACCAGTCCATCCGCATGCAATACGGCCTCTACGACGACCCGAAACTGACCCAGTACGTACGCCGTGTGGGTGAGAGCCTGACCCCGCATACCCACCGTAAGGAACTCAAATACCACTTCGCCGTGCTGGATACCCCGGTACCCAACGCCTTCGCCGCGCCCGGAGGATACATTTACATCACCCGCGGCCTGATGGCCATGATGAACAGCGAAGCCGAGCTGGCCGTGGTCCTGGGCCACGAATTGGGGCACGTGAACGCGCGCCATTCGGCCCGCTCCATGAGCCGCCAGATGATTTTCAACCTGGGCCTGGTCGTGGGCAGCGTGCTCAGCAAGGAAGTGCGGCGCTGGGCGCCCCTGGCCGGCCTGGCCGGAAACCTGCTGTTTCTGAAATTCAGCCGCAGCGACGAATACCAGGCCGATTCACTGGGCATTCAATACGCCCGCGGCAGCCGCTACCTTCCGGGCGCCATGGTGACCTTCTTTAACTCACTGCAGCAATTGACGGCTGATCACGGCGGCTCCAGCATCCCGAACTTCCTTTCCACCCACCCGCTGACTTCCCGGCGCATCGAAGAGGTGCAGGAAATGCTCCAGCCAGGTGATGAAAACCTTAAAGTGGCGCGCAACGATTACCTGCAACGCGTCAATGGCCTGGTTTACGGCAACAACCCCCTGCAGGGATATGTCGAGGGCAACGCCTTCTACCACCCGCAGATGCGCTTCGCATTCAATATTCCCGCGGGCTGGAAGGTGCAGAACACCCCGGCCCAGGTCGCGCTGGCGGAAGCCAACGGCAACGCGGTGATTCTGCTGCGCGTGGAAAAAGCCCAGGCGTCACTGGATCAATATGCCCAATCCCGCCTGCAACAGGTCCTGCAAAACCCCCGGATCCTCGACCAGGGCAGCGCCGCGGTCAATGCCCTCTCCGCCCACCACATCATCTTTGACAGCGCCGTCACCCAGGACAACACCAGTGTGCCCATGCGCGGCCGCATGTCCTGCATCCAGAAAAACGGCATGGTGTACACCTTCATCGGCCTGACCCAGCGCAACGCCTTCCAGACCTACAACGCCGGCATTGTGACCCCGATCCGCACCTTCCGCGACCTCAACGACCCCAACCACCTCAAGCGCCGCCCGGTTCACGTTCAGGTTGTGAAAGCCAACGCCCCCATGACCATGGGGCGCTTCCTTTCCGCCCACAACATTCCCTCGCAACTCCACAAGGAAGTGCTGCTGTTGAACCTGATGAAAGCCGACACCCAGCTTTCCGCCGGCCAACTGGTAAAAGTAATAAAGTGAAAAGAGAAAAGTGAAAAGTAGGGCGGGTGAAAACCCACCGGTACCCCTGTTGCCTTGTCTCTCATGCTACTTGTCCATCGCCTCTCGCCCAGAGTGGCCACGGGGGGCCTCCCCTACACCTGCCTCTTGTCACCTTCATTCAAATCCCAAATTCGAAATCCAAAACAAATTCAAGAATCGGTGACAGGAAAGAAGGTGACAGGTGACAGGAAATCTCAAATTAGGCGTAGGGGCAGGTCCCCGTGCCTGCCCGGGAAGAAATTAAAACCACGGAACACAAGGAACACAAGGAACACAAGGAATTGGAAAAATGGCCAGCGTAGGGGCGAAAAATTTTTCGCCCCTACTGTTTTTCTGCCCTCAACTCTCTCAACTTTTTTCAAAATATTGAAAATCCTGTATAGCGGTATATATTAGTAACTAAGATTGACCTTATCTCAAATTTGTAACGGGTGCAGAATGGCAAAGGAATCAAAGGCAAGCAAGTTGCCTTATGAGAAACCGAAATCGGTATCATTGTCCGGAGTCGCCCAGGGTGCCTGCAACCCGGGTTCCACCTTCCTGGCGGGAAATTGCAGAGTGGGCAGCAATGCCGGCAACAATTGCAACGCGGGTGGCGCCGCGGATATCAACTGCCTGGAAGGGGGCAATGTGGCCAATCAGTGCAACGCCGGCTCCGGAGTAATATAGCCTGAATCTCCTTGGTTAAATCGTAGGGACGGTCCCCCGTGGCAGCCCGGATTATATCCACACCTGCAATAAAGATGCCCATGGCATTTTCAGGCAACCCTGAAATGTGATTGGGCAACCACAGGGGGTTGCCCCTACATCTACTCATTTTCCTGTTGTTACCACCAGTTAAGATGTTTTTTGGGGAGTTGTTTTTACTTTCGACTTTAGACTTTCGACTGATTCC
>DBFQ01000063.1 GCA_002294665.1 Candidatus Aminicenantes bacterium UBA876 | reverse complement strand
TTTCCACTTGACCCCTTCCGGGGTGTCCAGCAGTTGGATGCCGCGTCGCAGCAATTGTTCGCGGATTTCATCGGCGCGCGCAAAGTCCCTGGCGGCACGGGCTTGCTGACGTTGCCGGATCAAGTCTTCCAACTCCGCATCCAGGGTGGCGGTTTCGGGCTCGCGGATGACTCCCAGCACGGAATCGATGCGTACCACCGTTTCGCGGACATGTCGTGCATCCTCCGCCAACAGGTTGTCCAGGCGACGATTGACGGCGTGAATGAACTCAAAAAAGACTCCCAAAGCCCCGGAAACGTTGAAATCATCATCCATCTCCGCCTGGAAACGGTTCAGCCACTCCGTAGTCTCATCCCTGAACCCGGGCGTTTCTCCCGGGGAAAATTCTCTGGTGTTCAGGGCAAACAGGAAATCCTGAATGCGTTTTCGAGAACGGTCCGCCTGGTCCAGGGCCGAAAACGTGAAGTTGAGCAACTTGCGGTAGTGGGTGGAGAGCAGCAGGTAACGGATGGAGAGCGGGTCATGACCCTTTTCGACCAGGTCGCGCAGGGTAAAGAAATTGCCCAGGGATTTGGACATCTTTTCATTATTCACGATCAGGTGTTGAACATGCAGCCAGTAATTGACAAAGGGTTCACCGGTCGTGCACTCGGCCTGGGCGATCTCGTTTTCGTGATGGGGAAAGATGTTATCCACTCCCCCCATGTGAATGTCGAAGTGGTTGCCCAGGTATTCCATGCTCATGGCCGAACATTCCAGGTGCCATCCCGGCCGGCCTTTGCCCAGGTGAAAGTCCCACCATGGTTCATTCTGGCGATAACCTTTCCACAAGACAAAATCACGCACGCTTTCCTTATCGTATTCATCACTGTCCACGCTGCGCCCCGATTGGATCTTTTCCGGGTCCAGGTTGGAGAGGCGCCCGTAGGCGGGGAAAGAGGAGATGCGGAAGTAGACGGAATCGTCCTGGCGGTATGCGTGTCCGCGCTGCACCAGTTTGTCCACCATGGCCTGCATCTGGGGAATGTGCTCCGTGGCCCGGGGAAACCGGTCGGCCGGCAGGATATTCAGGGTTTTGATGTCCTGGAAAAACGCCTCGATATACCGGTCCGTAACTGCATTCAAGGGCTGGTTTTCCGCCTGGGCCTTGCGGATGGTCTTGTCGTCGATATCGGTGATGTTCATCACATGGCGCACGTGGAATCCGCGGTAGATCAGGTAGCGCTTGATCAGGTCTTCGGCCACATAGGAGCGGAAATTGCCCAGGTGGGCGAAGTCGTAGACCGTGGGTCCGCAAGTGTACAACCCCACGTTCGGGGCGTCGATGGGGATAAAGGTTTCTTTCCGCCGGGTCAGGGTGTTGAAAACCTGCAAGCTCATTCCGGCCTCTCGGATAATGGACGCACGCGGTTGGACAGGTACCAGCGCACCTGTTTGCAAGCCCGGTCCAATACCGCGATATCGGCACGGGTCCAATGTGTGCGGCTCAAGGTGCGCTTGAGCGAACGATGGAACTTGCCGTTATCGCCCTCCCGGATTTCCAGGGATTTCATCAGGTCCCAGATATTGTCGATCAACCGCGAGAAATCCTTTTGTTCCGCCATGGCCGGCATCGACTTCTGCACGGGACGTTGCGCCGCGGCGCGGTAGATCTCGTAAACGGTCACCATCACCGCCTGGGAAAGGTTGAGTGATGGGTAGTGCACCGCGGAGGGAATATAGATCAGGTAATTGGCCAGCTGCGACTCATCAATGGAGATGCCCTTGTCTTCCCGGCCGAACACCACGGCAACCTTCTGATTCCGCATCCACACGGCGATGCGCTCCGCCGCATCACGGATGTCCAGAAAGTCTTTGCGCCACTTTCCCTGCTTGGATGTGGTGATGAACACCATGGACATGTCCTCGAGGGCTGCCTGCAGCGAGGAAAATTCGCGGCAGTGGCGCACGATGTCCTGTGAACGGTACCCCATTTTTTTCTGTTCCTCTTCGTTGCGGAAGGGGACCGGATTGACCAGGCGCAGATGGGGGATGCCCATGTTTTTCATGGCTCGAACCGATGCCCCGATATTGCCCGGGTTTTTGGGTTCGGTCAATACAATATGGAGGTTGTCGAACAATTCCGTCATGATCGCTTTCTGCTGTTTGCCATTATAGTATAAAAGTTCTCGCGTTCAAAGGCACACGGCCGCTCGCAACGCTTGAATTTCGCCTTTTGCGGGGGTACCATGGATGCATTGAGGCGATCCATGGCGGAGTTTTTGTCGCAATTTGTTTCATGGCGCGGCTGGCCCGGATATCGGGGAGCCTGTTTACCTGCAGGCGGAGCCACATTTTTACCGGGGAGGGAATGTGCAAACGGCTAAGCAGACCATCTTGTGTGTGGATGATGAGCCGGTCAATCTCAAGGTATTGAGCGCGGTGTTGTCGCCGCGTGGATATCAGGTGATCACGACACAACACCCGGAGCAGGTGGCGACGATTGTGAGTGAACAACCGGTTGACCTGATTCTGCTGGATGTCATGATGCCCGAGGTGGACGGCTATACCGTGTGTCGCCGCATCAAGGATAATCCGCAAACCCGCCATATCCCGGTCGTAATGATTACCGTGTTGTCTTCGCGGGAAGACCGCATAAAGGGCATCGAAGCCGGCGCCGACGACTTCATTACCAAGCCCTTCGATCAGGAACTGGTGCTGGCCCGCGTGCGCATGCTGCTGAAGATGAAGTCGCTGAACGATCGTCTCAACCACGGTTACCAGAACATCACGCGTTTGACTTCTTTTGGGGAAGAGATTCTGAAAGACTTTTCCGCCAAGGATTTCCGCTTTCTGCGCGTGATCTCCGGCGTGGTGAAGCAGGTATTGCGGCAATCCGGTGATATCCAGGACAACCCGCTGATCGTGATTGTCGGGACTTCCCAGAAGAAAAAATGGGAATGGTACCAGTTCGAGTCGGCTTTCAACGAACTCTACCAGACCCGGCTCAACACCCGGCTGCAGGAGACGCTCCGGCTGCCGGAGCCCGGTGAGTCCAGGGTCTTGTTTTTCAACGAAGGCGAGGCCGGCGATACCGAGCTGCGTGAACTGGTGCGCATGCTGGAAGCGGAAAACCTGCTGAGTGTACGCAACGGCATCGGCTACCTCGGCCCCGAATTGTGTGTGTTCAGCCTGAATTATGGCCGGGATGTAACGGTTTATGATGCGTCGGTCCTGAAGAGCCTGGTGATGCAGAGCCTGTTTCTGAAATCCTTGTCCAACCAGATCCTGGAGACGGAAGACGCCCTGGAACACACCGTTAGGGCGCTGGTGCGGGCATCGGAATCCCATGACGAGGACAAGGACAACCATGTGATCCGCGTGGGGGCGTTCAGTGCCCTGCTGGCCGAGACCCTGGGGATGTCGGGGAATTTCGTGCGCGCCATCTGGCTGCAGGCCCAGATGCATGATGTGGGCATGATCAAGGTCCCGGCACGGATTCTGCGCAAAACCGATGCCCTGACCGGAGAAGAGATGGCGGTCATCCACAGGCATCCGTTGTACGGAGCGGAAATCATCGGCTCCCATCCGCGCTTCCGCATGGCGCGCAATATCGCGCTCACTCACCATGAACATTTCGACGGCAGTGGATATCCGCACAAATTGAAGGGAGAAAAAATTCCGCTGGAGGGCCGAATCGTGTGCGTGGCGGATCACTATGATTCCATGCGTTGCGCCAAGGTTTACAAGCCGGCTCTTCCTCACGAAGAGGCCGTTCGCCTCATCCTTGAAGGGGATGACTCCTGTCGCCCGGAACACTTTGATCCCCGGGTATTGAAGGCGTTCCGGCACACATCGGACCGCTTCTCTGAATTGTTCCAGCGCCTGCATGACCGGGCGCCGCGCAGCCGGTGAAAATGAGAAAAAAAGTGCTGTTGCCGAAGCGCGGCCACGCGGCTTCGCAGGAAGTACCGCTTCCCGCGTTTCTCAACAATGAAGTCCGCAAGCTCAAGGCGGTGATCACCCTGATCATCTACGGCCTGCTCCTGCTGCTGGTCAAAACGATGTACGATACGCTGGTGGACGTACCCCAGCTGTCGATTGTGGCCATTATCGCGATTCTGGCGTTCATGCTGGCCATCAGTGTGGTGTTGTTCAATCGTTTTTCGCAACGGGCGATTACCAACATCGTCGTGTCGGCGGACCGGATCCAGGAAGCCCGGAACTATGCTGAATCGATTGTGGCGTCCGTGCCCATCCCGCTCGTGGTTCTGTCCGAGGACCTGCTCATCACCACGGCTAATCCCGCTTTCCTGTCCCGTTTCAACTATACGCCTGAAGAAACGCAGGACCGTCCTTTTTTTGAGTTGGACAAGGGACGCTGGAACGTGGCGGAATTGCGTGCCGGCGTGCAATCCCTCCAGGCGGGAAGCGGCGAGGATTTTCATCATCTGGAACTGGAATTCAATGATCCCGGAATCGGCCATTGCCATCTTCTGGCGGGCGGACGGCGGGTGACGGTGGACAAGCAGCCCTTGTTTCTTCTGGCCATCGAGGATGTGACGCCGCGAAAGATGGCTGAAATCGCTTTGAAAGAAAGGACATTGGAACTGGAAGTGGTGAACCGGGCGAAATCTGAATTCCTGGCCAACATGTCGCATGAATTGCGTACGCCGCTGAACGCCGTGATCGGATTTTCCGAAGTGTTGAAGGACGGGATCGTCGAAGGGGATTTGTCGCCGCGGCAGAAGGAATACGTCACAGATATCTTTAACAGCGGTCGCCATCTGTTGTCGCTGATCAACGATATCCTGGACATGTCCAAGATCGACGCGGGCAAGATGTCGCTTGAACTGGAACCCGCCCGGGTGTCGGTTTTGTGTGAGAGCGCCCTGAGGATCATTCGCGAAAGAGCCGCGGCACACGCGATCCGGCTCGAGTCCGTGGTGGATCCGCATGAGGATAGCCTGTTTCTGGATATGCGCAAGTTCCGCCAGATCGTCTACAACCTGTTGTCCAATGCCGTCAAGTTTACTCCCGATGGCGGAAAGGTTTTGCTGTCCGCCCGCAGGGTGGCGGCGCGGGAGATGTTTCGGCGCAATGCGCAAGCGGCCCCCAATTGGCAGGGCGACTATTTCCTGGAGCTGGTGGTTGAGGATACGGGCATCGGCATATCCCCCCGTGACCTGGAACGCCTTTTTGTTCCCTTCGAACAACTTGACGGCTCCCTCAGTCGCCGGTACGAGGGGACCGGACTGGGACTGACCATGGTCAAACGCCTGGCCGAATTGCACGGCGGCTGGGTGAACGTGGAAAGCAGCCCCGGGAAAGGCAGCCGGTTCAGCGTTTTTATGCCCTGGAGGGTAAGCGCGGAAACCGAATCGGCCGCTGTAACCCCATCGCTTCGGGATCAGGCGTCGCTGCGCGAAAGATCGTTTTCCCTGTTCGCGCTTTCACGCAACAAAAATCTGTGTCAGAGACTTCAGGATTGGTCGCAATCAGAAAAACTTGAAATGACCGTTTCAGCAGACTATGCCATGGCCTGGGACTGGCTCAATCGCCACCAGGCCGATGCGGTGATCCTGGACGCGGAGTATCCGGGCCTGGATGGAATCCGTTTCCTGATCCAGATGAAGGAATTGCCGCAACTTCAGGCCGTTGCGGTTGTTCTGTTGGCGGAAGTGACGGCCGCCGGTCAGGGCGCCGTAATCGCGCCGTCGGCTTTTTCCCTGTTTCCCCTGAACGCGGCGTCTCTCGAAATGGTGCTCAATGCGGCGGCAGAAACCGATGCCGCGGCACCAGCCGCGGGGAAACGCGCGCTGCTGGTGGATGCCGATGACGGACGCGCCCGACAGGGCGTGGAGGTGATGCGCGCCCTGGGCTGGGAGGTGGAACGGGCATCCTCCGGACTGGCCGGAATCGACGCCACGTTGCGCGGCCGGCCGCAGCTTTTAATCACGGCCGCGGTTTTGCCTGATATCAGCGGGTTTGAGGTGATCCAACTGCTGGCGCAACGGCCGGAAACACGCACCATCTCCACCGTGCTGGCGCTGGAGCCGGAAAACCTCGAAGCGGAGCTTCACGCCATGCGTCCGGGCCTGTTCGCCCTGTTGAGTCCCGGCGGAGTCGACATGGAGCATGTTTCCCGGGTGTTGCACCACCTGGTTCCGGGGAAATCCTGATGCGGATCCTGGTCATTGAAAGCGATGCCGCGAGCCTGAAATTGATTCGCACGATTCTGATTTCCGGCGGTCATGAAGTGGTGTGCGCCGATTCCGTGATCAACGGATTGACAATGGCCGCGGATTCGCCCCCGGAATTGATTGTAATGGATGTGCAATTGGCGGAGATGGATGACTTTTCCGCGATCCGTTACTTGAAGACCGAACCCCGCTTGCGTTCGGTGCCGGTGATCGCCGCCACCGCGATGGCTTTGAAGAACGATCGCGAGAGGATCCTTGAAGCCGGGTATGACCACTATATCGCCAAGCCCATCCGTTACCGGGAAGTGCTGGAACTGGTGGCCATGATCGCGGAAAACCGCGGCACTTAGTCCTTTTTTTCGGGGTCTTCGCGCCGGTTTGTTTCCCCTGCGGCCTGTTCCATGGCTCGTTTGCGCTCCAGCCAGAACTGGATGCGCTCGCGGATGGTTTTTTCAAAGCCGAGTTCACCGGGAGTATAGAAATTCTTTTCGCGTACTCCCCGGGGCAGGGTCCGCATCGGCGTGGTCCGCTCTGCGAAATCGTGGGCATAAAGGTAGTCGCGCCCGGCCCCCCGGCGCGCGGCCAGGAAGTGGGAAGGGTTGACCAGATGCAGCGGGACCGGCTCGTTGTCGTAGCGTTCCGCCACCTGTTGCATGCGTTTCTCGGTGTTGTACAAGGCATTGCTCTTGGGAGCCGCTGCCAGGTATACCGTGGCCATGGTCAGGAAGATCTCGCCCTCGGGCGAACCGATGAAATCGAAAGCCTCGCGGGCATCGAGGCAGACGCGCACAGCCTGGGGATCGGCCAGGCCGATATCTTCCGCGCTGATGCGGATCATGCGCCGGATAACAAAGAGCGGATCTTCTCCGCCTGCAAGCATACGGTGAAGCCAGTACAACGAAGCGTCCACGTCGGAATTGCGCACGCTTTTGTGAAATGCCGATATCAGCTGGTAACGGTCATCGCCGGAGCGGTCGTATCCCTTGACCTTGCGCTGCAGCAGCAACGCCACCTCTTCGGTCTGCATGGTCTCGGCGGGATCTTTTCCCAGGCGCAGGATCATTTCATAGCTGTTGAGCAGGCGCCGGGCGTCCCCGGACGCGTGGTGAATCAACAGCGCCCGGGCACCGGGGGCCAGTTCCGGGACCGGGATCCCGTTTTCCCTCACCATGGCGGCGGCGCGCTCAAGGATGGCTTCCAGGTGGTGGTCTTCCAGGGGGCGCAATTCCAGGATCTGCATGCGCGAGATCAGGGCGCGGTTGAGTTTGAAGGCGGGATTCTCGGTTGTGGTGCCCAGCAGGATGATGTCTCCGCGTTCCACAAAAGAGAGAAACGCGTCCTGCATGTGCTTGTTGAAATGGTGGATCTCGTCGACGAAAACCACCAGGGGGCGATGCAATCGGCCGCGGGCGGATTCCGCTTGCTGCATCACCTCGCGGATTTCGGCGATGCGGGAAACCGTGGCTGAGAATTCCAGCGAGGGAACATTCAGCGATTTGGCCAGAATGCGCGACAGCGTGGTTTTGCCGGTTCCCGGCGGACCCCAGAAAATAATGGACCCGAGCTGTTCATGCTCCACCATGTCGGAAAGGATCTTGCCGCGTCCGGTCAGGTGCTCCTGGCCGTAGACCTGGCTGATCTGATCGGGGCGCATGCGGTCGGCCAGTGGGAACAGTGAAGCGATATCCGGCGTGCCGGCGGGTCCTGCCTGCTTCATCTGAAATAATCGACTCCGCCGCCGAACAATTCCGCCGCCGCAATATCGGGGATATTGCGCGCCACGCCTGAAACCAGGCGTTCATTATGTCCCATTTTGCCCAGGATACGGCCGTCCGGGCTCGAAACAGCTTCGACCGCGCAGAAGGAACCGTTGGGGTTATGGGGATACTCCATGGTCGGGTGGCCGCTCATGTCCACGTACTGGGCGGCCAGTTGACCGCTTTGCGCCAACTGGTGAATCCGCTCTGGAGCGGCCACGAAACGGCCTTCTCCATGCGAAACCGGCACCAGATGGATATCACCGGGCCGGCTGCGGTAAAGCCACGGCGAGAGGGTCGATACCACCCGTGTTCTCACCATGCGGGCGACGTGCCTGCCGATGCGGTTGTAGGTGATGGTGGGACTATCCGTCGACAGATCGGTGATTTTTCCCCAGGGCAACAGTCCCAGTTTGATCAGGGCTTGAAAGCCGTTGCAGATTCCCAGGATCAGGCCGTCCCGCCGGTTGAGCAGGTGATCCACCGCCTCGTGAACCCGGGGATTCCGGAACACGGTGGCAATGAACTTTCCGGATCCCTCCGGCTCGTCACCGGCGCTGAAGCCACCGGAAAGAACCAGCATCTGGGCGCGGTCGATTTCCCGGCACAATGCCGTCGTCGAATCTTCGATCTCTTGCGGCGTGCGGTTGCGGAATACCTGGATGCATGCCCGGGCGCCCGCGCTTTCCAGGGCGGCCGCGGTGTCGTACTCGCAATTCGTACCGGGGAAAACCGGGACAAATGCGCGCGGCTGTGCCGCTTTGATCGCCGCCGAGCGCCGCGTTTCGTTCCGGTACAAGGGGATCTCTTCGATGCCGCCTTCCGGCTGGGTCCGGCTGGGGAAGACCCCGGCAAGGGTTTCCTGCCAGGGTTCGCGCAACTCATCCAGGACAATCGCCAGATCCTTGCGGCGAATTTCGCTTGCCGCGATGGTTCTGCCGATTTTCTTGGCGCCGGCCGCTCGAATCCAGTCCGCGTCCGTTTCAGCGGCAACCTCCAGGATCATGGCTCCGTAATCCGGGCGGAATAATTGCCGGGTATCGATATCCGCATCGATGCTTACGCCGATTCGGTTTCCGAAAGCCATCTTGGCCAGCGCCTCGGCCATTCCGCCCATTCCGACCGCGCGGGCGGCAAGCACCTGGCCGTATTGAATGCCGTGGTGAACGGCATCCAGGCCGGCGCGCAGGTGTTGGAAATCCGGTACTTCCGCCGCGGTGTGATCCGTTGGCACCAGATACACCGCGTGGTCCGGCGCCTTGAATTCAGCGGATACGGTGCTTTCGGCTTCCAGCGTACCCATGGCAAAGGCGACCAGGGTCGGAGGAACATCCAGGTCATTAAAGGAACCCGACATGCTGTCCTTTCCGCCGATGGCGGGAACTTCAAGTTCCGTCAGCGCGGTGTGGGCTCCCAGCAGCGCGGCGTACGGCTTGCCCCAGCGTGATTCGTCATGGCCCGGTTTTTCGAAATATTCCTGCAGAGACAGGCGGATCTCCGCTCGAAAAACGCCGACGGCGACCAGGCGGGTTACAGCTTCCACCACGGCGTACATGGCCCCGTGAAAGGGGCTTTTTGCTGAAAGATGCGGATCGAAACCGAACGACATGGCTGTGGCGGTGGCCGCTTGACCTTTTTCCAGGGGGATTTTCGCCACCATGGCATCAGCCGGAGTCTCCTGGAATGCGCCGCCCAGGGGAAAATGCACCGACGCCGCGCCGATCGACGCGTCGAATTGTTCCACCAATCCCTGCTGGGAGGTGATGTTGAGGTCAGCCATCAGTTCGAGCCAGTTGGATTTTTCATCGCCCGCCACAGATACCCGGGGAACCAGCAGGCGGCCTTCCGGTCCGGCCGCCGGGGATTGGATTCTTACTTGCGCGTGCTGGGTGGCGCCGTGAGAATCCAGAAAGCCGCGGTCCAGGTCAAGGATGATGCGGCCATGCCAGTACATGCGTAACCGGTTGGTGTCCGTGACCACCGCGATTTCCGTGGCTTCCAGGTTTTCGCCCTCCGCCGCGGCAATGAAAGCCGGGACATCGGAGGCCGAGACCACAACCGCCATGCGCTCCTGGGATTCCGACAGGGCGATTTCCGTGGCGGTCAGCCCCTGGTACTNNGCGTTGCAGTTTGCGTTCTTCCGGGGGGTTGCCTTTCTGCACTTCCGCTCCGGCGGTCGTCAGGGATGCCTCGGTGTGGGTCTTGGATGAACCCGTGGCCCCGCCGATACCGTCCCGGCCCGTTCTCCCCCCCACCAGCAGGATGCGATCTCCCGGCCGGGGTTCGAGGCGAACCACGTATTCCCGGGGGACGGCGCCGATGACGGCTCCGACCTCCATGCGTTTGGCCACGTAACCGGGGTGGTAGAGTTCACGCACCAGTCCGGTAGCGAGGCCGATCTGGTTGCCGTACGAACTGTATCCACGTGCGGCTTCTGTAGTGATGCGGCGTTGCGGCAGCTTTCCCGCCAGGGTATCTTTGACTGGTGTGCGTGGATCACCGCAACCGGTGACGCGCATGGCCTGGTAGACATAGGCCCGACCGGACAGGGGGTCGCGGATGGCGCCGCCCAGGCAGGTGGCCGCACCGCCGAAGGGCTCAATCTCGGTGGGATGGTTATGGGTTTCGTTCTTGAACAGGATCAGCCAGTCCCGTTGCCTGCCGTTTTCCCGCACCGTGCGGATGACGCTGCAGGCATTGACTTCCCCGGATACTTCCATGTCGTCCAGGCGCCCGGCCTTTTTCGCAAGGCGCATGCTCAATGTGGCCAGGTCCATGAGGGTGGGGTTTCCCGGCCGGGGTTTGATCCCGGCGAGATCGCGCATCGCCCGGTCGTGTGCCTCCCGGATCACGCCGGCGTAGGGTCCCGGATCGATCCGGACCGTGTCGATCAGCGTATGGAAGGTGGTATGGCGGCAATGATCCGACCAGTACGTGTCCAGCATGCGCAATTCCGTCAGTGTCGGCGCGCGGCCGATGCCGCGGAAATGATCGCGAATCAGCAGCAGATCCGCGGCGCTCATGGAAAGGACCATCTGGTGAATCCAGGCGGCCGCCGCTTCGTCTTCCAGAGCCGGCAACTCGTCAAGCACCGGAACATCCCGATCGGGCGGCGGCATGAATGAATCCAGGCCGGATTCCTTCAGCCGGGCTTCCCGCGAATCCACCGGATTGATCATGTAAGCGCGGATTCGTTGATAGTCACTCCGGGTGATTTGCCCGCTGAAGCGGAAGAATCGGGCCGTGGCCACCTCGGGGCGTTCCCTCCGCAGCAGGATCTGGAAGCATTGCGCCGTGCTGTCCGCCCTCTGGTCATACTGGCCGGGAAGGTATTCAACCCCCAGCAGGCGTTGCTCGCCGTCCAGGGGAATTTTATCGAGGAACACTTCATCCAAAGGCGGTTCGGAAAGAATGATGGGGATGGCGGTTTCCAGTTCCGCGCGGCTGATGCCGCGGATTTCGTAGCGATTGAACACGCGGATTTCTGATAAAGACGGAATCCCCAGGTGGTCGCGCAGGTCGCGCAGGAGTTGTTCCGCGGTGGTGTCGAATCCGGGGCGCTTGGCGACGAAAACCCGGAATGTTTCAGCCATGGTTTTCATTTTAGCACATTGCCGCGGTCTGCGGATTGAGGGTTCGGCGGCATCAACATGGAAAGTATTTCCCGCATGCGGTCCGCCTTGCGGGTGTCGATTTCGCAGAGCATGATTTCCTCCAGGCACCTGGCGCGCGGGTCAAAGGCGATGAGCGCCCGGTTGATCTCCTCCAGTGCGGGTTCCAGCGGAAAAGCGAAAATTCCGGTGGAAACAGCCGGCATGGCGACCGTGCGGACTCCCAACGCTTCGCATTCTTCTAATGCGGAGGTGACGGCTTTGAACAGCAGTTCTCTCTCATTTTTTCCGCCGCCCTGCCATACCGGACCTACGGTGTGAACAATCCATCTGAAAGGCAGGCGTCCCGCTCCGGTATGGGTGGCTGTTCCCGTGGGTACCGGGGCCTTCCTGCGGCTTTCCTCCTGAATTTCCGGCCCTCCGGCGCGACTGATCAGGCCGGCGACGCCCCCGCCGTGGTTGAGGCTGGAATTGGCCGCGTTGACGATTGCTTGCGCCGGCGCATCGAGCAGAGACAGGTTCCTCAAGGTAAAGCGCACCTTGCGCCGGATTTCAAACAGGATCATTCTCAAACCGTTCAAAGATGGCCTGGATCCCACTGCTCAACGGCTCGGCTGAGAAAGCCGCTTCCAATTCCTGGCGCGGGCATAGCTCCAGGATGGCGGGATCATGCAGAATCAGGTCACGAAACCCCAGCCGCTCCGTCCAGGACTTCATGGCGTTGGCCTGGACCAGTTCATAGGCTTTCTGGCGCGCGATGCCGCGATTGAGCAGCAAAGTCAGGACCGCCTGGGAGAAATAAACTTCGCGGGTGAGTTCCATGTTGCGGCGGATGTTTTCCGGGTAGATCACCAGGTGGATGGTGATGTCGGTGATTTCCTCCAGCATGAAACTGGCGGCGTGGAACGCGTCCGGAAAGATCACCCGCTCGGCGGAGGAGTGTGAGATGTCTCTTTCGTGCCACAACAGGTTGTTTTCCAGGGCAACCCCAACGTGGCTGCGCAACAGCCGCGACAGTCCCGAAATGCGTTCGCAGCGAACGGGATTGCGCTTGTGCGGCATGGAGGATGACCCTTTCTGACCCTGAGTGAAAGGCTCTTCCATTTCCAGCACCTCCGTGCGTTGCAGGTGGCGGATTTCCAGGGCGATTTTTTCGATCAGCGTTCCCAGGCTGGCCAGTGCATAAAACACCTCCGCGTGCCGATCCCGCTGGATAATCTGCGAGGACACACGGCAGGGGGAAAGGCCCAACGCGCGCAGGGCCTCTTCCTCTCCCCGGGGCGGAAAATGGATGTAGGTGCCGACCGATCCCGATATCTTGCCTACGGCCATGATTTCCCGGGCTTGTTCCAGGCGGCGGATATTGCGTTCCAATTCTTCGTACCAGAGCAGAAACTTGATGCCGTAGGAGATGGGTTCGGCGTGAATGCCGTGGGTGCGGCCGATTCCCATCAGGCCTTTGAATTCGCGCGCCCGGTCCAGCAGGACGCCGTGCAGGCGGCGGGATTGTTCCAGGATCAGGTCGAGCGATTCCAGGATCAACAGCGAGAGGGCCGTGTCCACGATGTCGTAAGAAGTGACTCCCTTGTGTATGTAAGCGGAATCGGGTCCGACGTGTTCTTCCACCGATGTCAGGAAGGCGATTACGTCGTGTTTGACGACTTTTTCAATTTCATCGATCCGTTCCACGCTGAACGCGGCGCTGCGGCGGATATGTTCCATGCTTTCATCCGGGACCTGTCCCATGCGGTGCCAGACCGCGGTGATGGCCAGTTCCACGTCGAGCCAGCGTTGATAACGGTTTTCCCGGTTCCAGATTCTCTTGACCCTCTCAACCGTGTAGCGTTCGATCATTCAACTCTCCTTGCGTTGATTCCAAGTGCGGTTTCGCTGCGATTATAGCCCCGGATGAGGGAAAGCTCAATCCCGTGCGGGTGCTGCAATCGGCTGCAATGCCCGGTTGACCCGTTCGCGGTATTGTTCGGCGGTATAATGGGTTTGCGCGAATTGCTGCGCCGCGACGGCAATGGCGCGGCCTTCGTCACTGTCCGCGCGTTGAATCCCCTGTGCCAGTGATTCCGGTTGCGGATCCACCAGCACGGCGATATCCGGGGTCAGGGTCTGGGTGTGGGTATAAAGGTTTGTGGCCACAACCGGAACCCCGCTCTTGAGGTAGGCGTAGATCTTGAGCGGGATGTTGGTGCCGTGGGAACGGGGCGATACCAGTACGTGGGACAAATGGAGATAGTAGGGAATTTCCGCGTGGGGGCGCTGTCCGGCAAAGTGGATCCGTTCTGTGAGGTTTCTCTGGCGGGCGGTCTGGCGGAGTTTATCCACCTGGGCGGGTTTTCCCCCCACCAGTACCAGGTGGAAACGCGGGTCCAGGTATTCCAGGCTGTCCAGCAGCAGCGGGATGCCCTGATAATGTTCCAGGGTGCCGGTGTAGGTGACGATGCGCCGGTCTCGGGGAAGTTCTGCGCGAATGCGGTTCAGAATTTCCGCGTCCAGTTCCGGCACGGACTCATCGAGGAAGTTCTCGATCAGCGTCAGTTTTTTCGCATCGGTGACGGTCGCGGCGTGTTCGAACAATGCCCGGCAGATTACGATCACGGAGCGGGCGTGTTTGAGCGCCCAGCGCTCGTTCAGGGCAAACAGGCGGCGTACCAGGCGCGAGCGGGTGAACTGAAAATTGTCCATCTGCTGCACCAGCGACGAGTGCATGTCGTAAAGATGGGGAATGCGGAAGATGCCCCCGAGGATGGTGCCGAATAAGGACGCCTCTTCATGGGTGTGGATCATGTCGTAGCGCTTCAGCAGCAAGCGCTTCAGCGCGGAGAAAAACAGGAAAAAGTCCAGGATCAGTTTGTTCGGCGATGGCCCGGTCTTGACCTCGCGGATCCAGAAAGGCCGCAATGATCGAAAAATTCGCAGCCCGGGAACCTCCTTGTCCGCGCCGATGGGGTAAGTGACCAGGTCGACCTGGTGGCCCAGGTCGCTCAGGGCGCGGATGCGGTAATATTCGGAAAACGGCGTTCCCCTGGGTTCAAAAAAAGGTTCAGGGGCGATCATGAGGATTTTCATGATGATCAACCCCGTTGATGGCGCGGATGGAGTAGGTGGTTTTATTCAACCCCTCGTGGTAGATCTTGGTCAGCATCTCGGCGATCAATCCCAGGGTGATCACCTGAAATCCCAGGAAAATCATCAGGATGGTCAAAAAGAGCAGCGGTCGCCCGGCAATGGGCTGGCGGTAGGCATACTTGATCACGGTCAGATAGATGCCCGACAAAAATCCGCTCAGCAGCATCAGCAGGCCGACACCGCCGAATATCTGCAGGGGACGATGGGCGTAGGACAAAAGGTACTTGATGGTGATCAGGTCCAGTACCACGCGGAACGTCCGTCCCAGGCCGTACTTGGACTTGCCGAATTTGCGCGCGCGGTGATTGACGGCGATTTCAGTCGAGCGCACGCCCATGCGCGAGGCGATGGCCGGGATGTAGCGATGCATCTCTCCGTACAGGATCAGGTTCTTGACCACGTCACGGCGAAATCCCCTCAGGGTGCACCCATAATCGTGCAGTTTGACTTTCGTAATGAAAGAAATCAGTTTGTTGCCGAAAAAGGAGGGCAGGATACGGGTCAGGAACCTGTCATGACGGTTCTTGCGCCAGCCGTTGACGATGTCGTTTCCGGCCTCGAGCTTCTCCAGGATGCGGGGAATATCCGCGGGGTCATTCTGCAGGTCCCCGTCCATGGTGATCACCACGTCGCCGCGGCAGCGGTCGAACCCCGCTGAAATGGCGGGACTCTGGCCGAAGTTCTTGCGCAACTGGATTACCTGCACGCGCGGGTCGCCCGCATGCAATTGCAGCAGCGTATCCAGGGATGCGTCCGTGCTGCCGTCGTCGATAAAGATTATTTCCAGGTCAATATCCAGAGGTTCGGTAGCGGCCAGCACCTCCTGGTACAGGGGGCGGATGTTTTCCTCTTCGTTGAATATGGGAACGATGACCGACAGCAGCTTTTTGGCCATAGCCTTTTTTAGCACATTCCGCCGGGAATGACAACTTGAATAGAGTTGGAAAGTTGGAGAGTTNNTGGAAAGTTGGGGAGTTGGGGAGTGGGGAAGTGGGGAAGTGGGGAAGTTAAGGGAGGAAATACAGTTGCCTTATAAACGGAACAAGTGGACTTTGCCCCACATTCAACCCACTCAACTGCCTCAACCTGCTTTCGATATTGAATTTGTTTCATATTTCGAACATGGGATTTGAAACGGGGTTCCCGCATCCTTTTCCATGAAAGCGGGTCAATGGTTGCATTTTTGCCCGCGGAAAGGTATCGTATATGCGTGACACAAAGAACCGGATCACGATCCGGTCACTCAGGAGTCAGGATGCAGGATTTGGAAACGTTAAAACAGGAATTGGGCAACATGGCGTCGCAGCCGGATTCCCCTGAACGGTTTTCTCAGGCGGTTCATTCCCTGGCGTCCGCGCTCATGCGCATTTTCGCGCTGGAAGATACGGAAGTGGCGATTTTCCTGAGCAACAGCGAAAAAACGTTTCTCTCCTTCGCCTATCCCCCCTACCTGGTGGACGCGGGCATTATCCCCGTGACATCCGCGGATGCCGTGGTGGCTCAGATCTTTCGCATGGGTCGCCCGGTGATCGAAAACAACTTCATGCAGCAAAAGCATCTTTCCATTTTCGAAACCGTAAAAGCTCCGGGAAAGACCATCAATCCCATCTGCAAAATGCTGGGCGTGTTGCTGGGAGAAGGCACTGAACGCATCGGCGTGATTCAGTTGTCGCGCCGGGCGCCTTCGTTCATGGATGCGGGGCCCGATTTTTCTCCCATGGATCTGGAAAGACTCAAGCAGGTCGCCCGTGAGGTGACGCCGTATCTGATCCGCTTGATCCCCCCCGATTTCCGCGGGAAACTCTCATGAGAGAACGGCTCAAGCAAATCCTGGAAAACAAGTCGGTGCTTCGTGACCGTGAATTTACGTTGGCATCCGGGCGCAGAAGTCGTTTTTACGTTGACGCGCGCATGACCACGTTGGATCCTGACGGGGCTTATCTGGCCGCCAAATTGTTTTTGGAGATGCTGCGGGATTTCCACGTCGATGCGGTCGGCGGTTATGCCATTGGCGCTGATCCCATCGTGGCCGCCATCGCCGTTGTCAGCCGGCTCGAGTCCACGCCGCTGCCGGCCTTCATCATTCGCAAGGAAGCCAAAGTGCATGGTACGGGAAAAGCCATCGAGGGAAATTTTCCCCGGGGCGGACGGGTGGCGATTTTTGATGACGTGGTGACGTCCGGCGGCTCGATTCTCAAAGGCGCGGAATTGGTCAAGAACGCCGGTGCCGAGGTGGCGGTGGTCATGGCCCTGATCGACCGTCAGGAGGGTGGCCGGGAGGCCATTACCGCGGCGGGTTATGATTTTGTCGCGATTTTTACCAAGCAGGACTTCGGCATCCGCGAGTAGTGGTTCAAAACCGGTTTTCCAGCCGGGCGATGGTCCGGACCACCCGGGGGTGCATTTCCGGGGTGGCGGCCAGTATGCCCCGGTTTCCGCTTAAGGTTTTGCCCCGGCTGAAATCCAGCTTATGGCCTTCTATGTCGGATACCATGCCACCGGCTTCAGTGACGATCAGGCTGCCCGCGGCGTGGTCCCAGATTTTTTCTTTGTAATCCGGGGTGTTCGGGTGGGGGATGCGCAGATAGATCTCGGCGTTTCCGGACGATACGACGGCGTACTTGACCTGGCTGTCCATGCGCACGGGGTCTGAGTGGATACCGAGTTCCCTGGCCACGGCAAGCTGCATCTCGCTATGGCTGTGAGAAGACACATAACTTTCCACAAAGCGGATCCGGGCGGGATCCCGGGATAGAGCAACGCGGCAGGCTGTGCGGGACTCACCATTCGTTGTCTCCATCCAAGCGCCTGATCCGCGCACGGCGCTGATCAGGCATCCTCCGGAGGACGCCGATCCCGGGAAGTCCAGGTTCGGGCAGCCCAGCAGGCCGATCTCAACCTCTCCCCGGGTAACCAGGGCCAGTGCAATCGCGTATTGCTCTTTGCGCAGAAAGCCCTTGGTCCCGTCGATGGGATCCAGGGTCCAGAAGCGATCCCCGGGGGAATGGTTGCCCAGGTCGATCATGTGGAAGATCTCATTCGGATCCCGCCTGAGAGATCCGTTCAGGGATTCCAGGTAGAAGCCGATCCGTTCCCGGATTTCACGGTTTTCCGGGCGACGCAGGGCGTCGGCATTTTCTTCAGCGACAATCGGGATTGCAGGAAAATCGCGGTGCAACAGCGAACAGATAATGGCCTGGGCGGCGAAATCCGCTACGGTAACGGGGCTGTGGTCGGACTTGGTCAGGGTGTCGCATTTGCTCATGTCCGATTGGATCCGCCGCGTGATTTCCATGGCGTTGATCACGGCCATGCGCGCGACCTGGAGTTCCTTGTTTGGCATCGGCTGACCTCGCAAATGGCCATTATCATCGGAAACCCCGGCACTGTCAACCGCGCCGGCCGATGATGACGTGAACCGGCCGGCTTGGGTTGCCGTCAGCGCTGCCGTTTCCAGGCCGTTTTCTGCGCTGAATCAGTGCTTGTGCCGGTCGGGCCGCGCGGCAACAGCACGGGTTCGCAGTTGCATTGACACCCCCATCTGGTATAATCCGCTTTTGCGTTTTGCTGTTGCTGATGGTCCGGCCGTATCCTGGATCGGATCCGCAGGAGGAATCGATGAGAGTATTGGTGTTGAATGCCGGCAGTTCCTCGATCAAGTTCCAATTGATCGACGTGGAGCGGGAAACGGTAATGGCCAAGGGCCTGATCGAGCGGGTTGGCTTCCAGGACGCGATTTTTTCCTACCAGGCGCCTCCGCAGGATAAGATCCGGAAGACCCTGCCCATTCCCGATTACCAGACCGGAATCCACTTGATCAAGGAAACCCTGGTTGAACCGGGTGTCGGCGTCATTGCGGACTTGAGCCAGATTGAGGCCGTGGGCCACCGTATCGTTCATGGGGGTGAGGATTTTTCCGATTCCGTGGTCATCAACGACGAAGTCATCCGCAGCGTGGAAAAAAACATTGAACTGGCCCCNNGATACGGCATTTCACCAGACATTGCCCGAACGGGCATTCATCTACGCCCTGCCTTATGCGTATTATGAAGAAAAACGCATCCGGCGTTTCGGTTTTCACGGAACTTCACATCAATATGTGGCGCAACGGGCTGCGGATTACCTGGAACTGGATCTGGAACAACTGCGCATGATTACCCTGCACCTCGGCAACGGCTGCTCCATTACCGCCATTGACCGGGGGAAATCCGTGGATACCAGCCTGGGATTCGGTACCATGTGCGGCATGCCCATGGGCACCCGGGCCGGTGATGTGGATCCGGCCATTCTGCTCTACCTCCAGGAACGCGAAGGCTTTTCTCCCGCCGATATTCAACGGTTGCTCTACAAGGAGAGCGGCATGCTGGGGATATCGGGGGTATCTCCGGATATGCGTGAAGTCGAAGACCGGGCCTTTGAAGGCCATCCGCGGGCGCGCTTGGCGCTGGAGGTATTCGCTTACGCCGCCCGCAAGTACATCGGCGCTTACGCGGCGGTTCTCGGCGGCCTGGATGTGCTGGTATTTACCGCCGGGGTGGGCGAAAATTCTCCCATTCTGCGCGAGATGATCTGTAAGGACATGGATTTTCTGGGTATCTCCGTGGATCAGGAAAAAAATGATTTCAAAGGACAATTGCGCGAGATCTCAACTCCGGCCGCCCGCGTGCGTACGCTGGTGGTTCCCACCAACGAAGAGTTGATGATCGCCAAAGAAACGTTCCGCCTGGTGAAGCAATCCGCTTGAAATGCGGCGGGGGGGGATTTGACAGATGTTTTGCGATCGTGATCGAGCCTTCCTGGGCGCGCGGGGCATTTCCCTCAGCGATGCGGAGCGGCAGATCAAGTTGTTGAAGCGGAAAAGTTCCGTGATTGTACTGGATCGCCCCGCACTGGTGGGAGACGGAATCCATCGTTTTCCCCCCGCGGAAGCGGACCGCCTGGCGACCGTTTACGAAGACCAGTTGAAAAGCGTCCGCGTCACCAAGTTTGTCCCGGCCTCGGGGGCCGCAACACGCATGTTTTCCCTGCCCATGGGTTTTCTCAAGGGACAATTCCATGTAAATGTGGAAGACTTGACAGCGGAATCTCCGCCATCGTCTGCGGAAGCCGCATTCCTGCATGAGTTTTTTTCCGGACTGCGGCAACGGCGGTTTGCCTTTACGCATGAATTGGATGCGGCGCTGAAAAAATCCGGATCCTCCCTGCGACGGGCCCTGAAGAAAAAGGATTTCAAGCGCATTCTGTCCGTGCTGCTGGAACCGCGGCATCTGGGATATGCCCGCCTTCCCAAGGCTTTGATTCCCTTTCACCTCGATTATGATACCGCATATACCCCCCTGCATGAGCACCTGGCGGAGGCGCTGGCGTATGGACTGGGCCGGGGAGGTGTCTGCGGCGTGCACTTTACCGTGGCGCCCGAATTCGAATCCGGGATCCGTGCCCGGGTGGATGCGTGCCTGCCCGGATTCCCGGAGCGGGGAAGCATGTTCCGGGTTCAGTACAGTGTGCAGGACCCCGCCACGAACACCCTGTCCATCACTGTGGATGGTGACCTTTTCCGCGATGAATCCGGGAATCCGCTCTTGCGCCCCGGCGGTCACGGGTCATTGATCCGCAACCTGGACGGTTTGGATACCGACCTGGCTTTTATCAAGAACATCGACAACGTGACGCCATGGCGTTGCGCGGATGCTTCCACCTACTGGAAAAAGGTGATGGCTGGATTCCTGATGCGCCAGCAGGGCCGGATATTCCAATTGTTGCGGCAGCTGGATGGCCGCCAGCAGGGTGCGGCGGCCGCAGCGGGTTNNCAGGGTGCGGCGGCCGCAGCGGAACAGTACATCCGCGAGGTCATGGGGCAGCGCGTGCCATCCGGCCTGGATGCCGACGCGGGCACTCGTTGGATTCGAAAATACCTGCATCGCCCCATCCGTGTCTGCGGCATGGTTGTCAACCAGGGTGAACCCGGAGGGGGGCCTTTCTGGGTTCGGGATGAGACCGGATCGGTGTCGTTGCAGATCGTTGAATCCGCCCAGATCAACCATGCGCATCCCGGTCAGAGCGATATCGCCGCCAAAGCCACGCATTTCAATCCCGTGGATATGGTTTGCGGGCTGCGGGATTATCAGGACCGCAAATTTTCGTTAACCGATTTCGTCAACGCGGAAACCTGCTTTGTCACATCCAAGACGAGGGCGGGGCGTCCGTTGTACGCCCTGGAGTGGCCGGGCCTGTGGAACGGGGCCATGCACGACTGGTTGACTTTCTTCGTGGAGATCCCCGTTAAGACCTTTACCCCGGTAAAAACCGTCAATGATCTTCTGCGCGCCGGCCATCAATGTGACGCGCCGGATTGAAACCCGGAGGCCGTTGCGCGCGTCTATATTGAGAGCCGGGTCCATCCGCATCTCTTGTTGACGAGGGAGCGGTATTCCCGTTATAATCATCCATGGTTTGAGACGCCGGGATCGGTTTCGGGTACGGGCCGGAAAGGAGGCACACATGAAGAAAATCGCGTGGATAGCCGGAGTCAGTTTTCTACTGGGAGCCGCTTTTTTTGCCTTGACGTTCGGGCACCTGCAACGGTCCGCCGACGACCAGATGACGATCGCGCCGCAAACGGTGCAGGCCCAATCCATAGAAGTGCAACCGTCACTGAACTTTGTACCCCTGGTGCGCAAGGTGAAACCGGCGGTGGTGAAAGTTGTTTCTGAAGCCATAGTCGAACAGCAGGGTTCGCTTTTCGGAGACGACCTTTTTGACCGCTTTTTTAACACCCCCCGGCGGCGCCAGCGTGTGTCCGGGGTGGGAACCGGGTTTATCATTTCTGCTGACGGCGATATCGTCACCAATTACCACGTGGTCAAAAACGCCATCAAGATCAAGGTCATTGACCACAAGGGCAAAGAATACACGGCCAAAAACATCGGTACGGATCCCAAGACCGATTTGGCCCTGTTGAAGATCGACGCCAGGAATCTGCCGAAAATCGAACTGGGCGATTCGTCGCGCGTGGCCGTGGGCGAATGGGTCCTGGCCATCGGTAACCCGTTGGGACAGGACTTGAGCGTGAGTTCGGGAATCGTATCCGCCAAGGGCCGTGAACTGCAAGGCCTGGATGTGGATTACCAGGATTTCATCCAGACCGACGCGGCGATTAATCGCGGCAACTCAGGCGGTCCGCTGGTGAACCTCGAGGGCAAGGCCATCGGCATTGCCTCGGTGATCCTCTCTCCCAGCGGCGGCAATATCGGCATCGGGTTTGCGATTCCATCCAATATGGCGCAGCGGGTCCTGGCTGACCTGAAAAAATCCGGTCGCGTGGTGCGGGGCTATCTGGGAATCAGCATGAACGAAATCACCGATGCCGAAGCGGAAGATTACGATCTGCCCGAGGGCGGTATCCTGGTGTTGACGGTGGAAGAGAACTCCCCGGCTCAGAAGAGCGGATTGCAGCGTTATGACGTGATTGTGGGCTTGAACGGACAGCCCATCGAATCGATGGGCCGTTTCCGCAATCAGGTCGCCGAATTCCGTCCGGGCACCAAGATCACGCTTTCCGTTGTGCGGCGCAAGGATAAACTGGAAATCCCGGTTACCGTGGGAGAGGCGCCGGATTCACTGAAAGTACGCCTGCAGGATGATGAAGGCAACGGCGAAGTCATGGACCTGGGCATGGTGGTGGTCAACAACAGCGCCAGCCTGGCCCGGCGCCACAACCTGGCCACGGATAAGGGAATCGTCGTTACCCAGGTGGAGCGCGGTGGTGTGGCCGCGGAAAACGGGCTTCGTCCCGGAGACGTCATCCTGGGAGTCAATCGCAGCGATGTGGAATCGGTTCGTCAATTCCGCGACCTGATTTCCGGCAAGAGTGCGGGTGACCGCGTGCTGATGTTCATCAATCGCGACGGCAACGAGATCCCGATCCGCTTCAGGTTCTGAGTTCCGTCATCAGCGCGACGGCGACGGCGCCTTCGCCCGCGTTGGCGCCGACAACCGGAGAAATATCCACTGTGTACAACGGGGATTTTCCGGTTTCAGCTTCGATCTGCCGGGCGAACCAGGCGGCATCACGCGGGTTCCGGGCGTGCAGCATCACGTAGTTCCACAAGGGGCCTGCTTGCAATTGGCGCCGGATCAGTCGCAGCACTTTTAGCATATTGCCTTTCTGGCTGAACGCCTTGTCATAGAGGACCGATTTGCCTTGACTGTCCAGTGAGATGATGGGTTTGAGGTTCAGGAGCCTGGCCAGGCGGCCTTTCAGGGGGCTGACCCGGCCGCCGCGTACCATGAACTCCATGGTTTTGACACTGACCAGGATGCGGGTCCGCTCGCGCCACGATTCCACCCGGCGCACCACTTCATCGTGATCCGCGCCGTCGAGGATGGCTCTGGCCGCGCGATAGACGATCAATCCCAGTGAACCGGACAATTGGCGGGAGTCGATCACGCTGATTCTTTTTTTACTTTCCGCCGCGACTTTTCCCGCGGCCAGGCGGCTGTTCTGCCAGGTCCCGCTCAATTGGCTGCTCAGGTGGACGGCCACGATGGAGCGGTAGTGAGAAGCCAGGAACCGGTACATGTTTTCGAATTCGCGGTAGGAAGGCTGAGATGTCGTAGGGAAAGCCGGCGCGGTTTCAGCCCGGGCGTAAAAGTGGTCCGGCGTCATGGTGACCTTGTCGAGGAATCGTGTTTCGCCGAAGTGAAGGTTCAACGGCACCATGTGTACCTGCATTTCCCGCATTTCTTCCCGGGGCATGTCGCATACCGAATCGGTCAATAGAGCGATATCCGCCTTGCGGTGATTCATGACCTGGTATTGCATCTCCATGTCATCGGCTTTCTGGCGTGTAATGCGGCCGAAAGGCAGCAGGGCCGCAAACACTTGAGCGGGGTCATTGGCGTGGATGTGAAGGCGCATTTTTTCCGGGCTGCCCGCCAGTACGAGCGAGTCTCCCATTCCGCTTACGGCCATGCGGATGCGGTCGGGATCGATTTCCCTGCCTTCCAGAATGGCTTCCGTGCAGAACCGATGCTCTGGAGGGCCGGAATGCAGGGGTTCGTTGACGGCCGGGGGCGGAGCGCTGCGGCGAATCGACCGCAGATAGGCCCGCGGGTTGCGCGATTTGAGAAATTCAATCACGCCTTCAAGGAAAAACACGAAACCCTGTGCTCCGGCGTCCACTACTTTGTGCTGGCGCAAAACCTTCAGTTTTTCCGGGGTCTGTTTCAGCGAGCGCGTCGCGGACTTCAGTGATTCCGTGATCATCTGGCCGAAATCGTCCCCTTTCTGCGTGAGTGTGTCGATGTGTTGAATCCAGTCCCGCATGACCGAGATGATGGTGCCTTCCACCGGGTGTTCAATCGCCTGCAGAGCGTATTGAAAAGCCCGTTTGATTGCGGCCGCGAATCGTTTGGCGTTGATTTGATGATCCTCGATTTTGCGACTGAAGCCGTAGAGAAATTGGGCCAGGATGATGCCTGAATTTCCTCGAGCCCCATCCAGGGCGGCGCTGGCCATGGCATCGACCGTGTGTTTCAGCGAGCGTTGCGGATGGGTCTCGTCCAGGATATGCTGCACCGTGGCGGCCAGGTTGGTCCCCGTGTCCCCATCGGGTACGGGAAATACGTTGATGCGGTTCATGTACTGCTGCTGCGCCAGGATTTTGCTGGATCCGGCGGCAAAAGCGGTGTAAAGGCTGTGACCGTTGAGATGGGTCAATCGCGATTTCTTTTTCACTTTTTTTCGCGTGTCCATGAATGTGTTCTCCCCGGAGCACCCAATATAGCCTGAATTGGTATAATTTTCAATCTGTAATTTCTTCAGGTATAATCCGCTTATGTCCGTGATGGAATTGGCCGACCGCTTGATTGTGGTGACCGGAGCCTCCTCCGGGCTTGGCAGGGCCCTGGCCGTCGAGCTGGCGGAAAGGGAGGGGGCCCATCTGTTGATCTGCGCCCGCAGAGAAGATCGACTGCACATGTTGCAAGCCGACATCCTTGCACGAACGGGTGCGCGCGTACAGGTCCTGAGAACCGACCTGTCCCGGGCGACGGAACGCCGCGCCCTGCTGGATACCCTGGCGCAGGATGAGACGGTGTTCGGCCTGATCAACAATGCGGGCATGACGCGTTACGGCCCCATGGTGTTTGCCGACATCGACGAGTTCCACGCGGTCATGGAACTCAACCTGACGGCCGTGGTGGAGTTAAGCCTGGGGTTTGTCGAGGTCCTGAAAAGGCGGGGCGAAGGGTTCCTCTTGAACGTCACCAGCGAGGCGGCTTTCGTACCTACGCCCTATCAGGGATTCTATTCCACCACCAAGCATGGCGTTCAGGCCTTTACTGATGCCCTGCGCATGGAATACCGCCGGTCGCCGTTTTTCGTCGGCACCTTTGTTCCCGGCGGAATCCGCACGGACATGATCACTTCTTCGGGCCTGGATCGCCGCATTCCCCGTGACAGCCGCGTGAATATGACGGCGGAAAAAGCCGCTGCGGCTTGTGTCCGCGGGTTAAAGCGGCGCCGTGCGCTCACGGTGCCCGGTATGCTGAACCGGATCAACCACGCGCTGACGCGTCTTTTGCCCCGGGAGTGGGTGTTGCGGGCTGCAGAACGCCTGTACCGACCCCCCGCGGGCGGCAACGGCTCCGGATAAATAAAAAGCGGTAGGGGCAACCCCCGAGGCTGTCTTCTGCCACTGGCCCTTCGCCCCTCGCCGCTTGCCTCCCGCTAATCATCAATACGGTCTTCCCCTCACAAAACGGAAGAGATCTGAAAAATTGAGCTTTTCTTATTGGTCGATTCCGCAATAGTGACGGATGACGCGTTCTACCGCATTGCGGCAGACCGGGCAGTAATCCAGGGTATGGCGGCTGAACATGATGCAATCGATTGCGGGACGGTACATGCCGCTGGATGCGTACATCGCGCCTTCAAAGGCGCCCACAACCCCGCGATAAGCGTCTTTTTGCAGGTGGGCGGCCCGTTGCGCGGCCGGCAGCCGGTCAAAGTGATCCTTTTCCCAGGGCGTTGGGATCGGGGTTCCGGGCGTGACCATCTCTTGCCATTTCAGCTTGCCGGCGTCCAGTAAAGCCGTGACGTTCGGTTCCATGGGTTCCACTCCCGGGGGAACGAATTCATTGTAGGATACCTGGGATGAATAATACTCGTCGGCCAGGCCGGCAAACGAATGACCGAACTCGTGCAACATCAGGTAGGCGCTGGCCGGACTGTCTGCCGTGAACACGGCGAACTGGTTGTAGATGCCGCCACCCCCGTAGCGGTCGTGATTCACCATCACGATCGCCGCGTCAAACGGTACCCGGGACAGGTTGTTCTGCAGGCGGGGGTTGCTTTCCACCAGCAGATAACGGTCCAGGTTCAGGGCGTTGAAAGACGACTCCACCGCCGTGTCCCGGTACTTACCGCTTCTGGGTTCATCGCATCCCGCCTCCCGGGAAGGAGCGAAAACGCCGTACAGGTTGAAGCGTCCGCGGTTGGAACGATAGGGTTCGCGACTGAACAACACGTCCCGGGCACGGGCGAAGTCCCTGTCCAGTTTTTCCCGGTCCTCCCGCCGGTACCCCTCGGCCACCAGCGCCAGGTCGACGCAATCGTGGGGATGACCGCTCTGCATCAGGCGGGTGACATGGACGATGCCGGCAGGCGGCGTGGTATCAAAGTAATCTTTCTGCGGGTCGATTTCGCGGGAAAAAACCGGCCGCAGGTTCAGCGTGCGGTCGCGGCTTTCCAACACGAAGCGGATGGCGCGCCGGGGAAACGGAATCCGTACGCTTTCGTGGAAAGTGCGTTGCCGCCCCTGAATCGCGGGATCGGTGGTGCTGTATTCATAAAAGTAACTGTTGAACCCCCTGGAAAACAGCAATTCGCCGGAAGCGGCGTCATAGATCTTGACATAGTACTGACCGTTGTTGAACTCATCGTGGAGATGAAGCGGTGAACCGGCCCAGATCCCTTCCTTGTACAGGCGGTCCAGGGTGATCGTGTCTGTCCGGCGGTCGCCGGTATGGTAGTAGTCGACGCGCAATGTGCGGTCCATGAAGTGACGGGAAAACTCTTCGGGCGCCGTTTGCGCGCAAAGCCGGAAGCCTGCGATCAGAATCGCCAACGCCACTGCCGCCATGCGTTTCATGTAAACCTCCCATAACTTGATTAACACAGGGCCGCAGGGCAGTCAAGGCGAGATTGACTTGCCGCCGCCATTCACTATAGAATCTGGGCGAGATAGAGGAGAACAGTATGCATGTGTTTATCAACGGTTCGCAGATATTTCTGTTCAGCGGCGCCCGGGTACTGGACGGGCTGACCGCGTATTCCAGCGTTGCCCTGGAGGATGTGCAGGCGGGCAACGTGGTGGTATTGGACGCCGAAGGGCACCGGCTGTACGTGGACGGCCGCCTTCAGGACGGCGATCATTTGATCCTGGCGCAGGCAGAACAGGGAGAAGATAATGAGTAACCATCGCCGGCGCGCGCACGCCCTGTACGCGACAGTCTGCCTGGCGCTGTTTGCCGCCATTTCCCCGGCATCCGCGCTGAATGAAAACGGTGCTGCGGGCGCGAGCGAAGAACACCTGGTCATCTTTCATTTCAATGACCTGCACGGCCGCATTGAACGTCTCTCGCGCATGGCGACCGTGGTGCGCGAAGCGCGGCGACAATACCGGCATGTGTACTTTTTCTGCGCCGGCGACAACTTTTCCGGAAATCCGGTAGTGGATCAGGCTGATCCGCGCGGCGAACCGGTACTGAAGCTGCTGAACACGCTGGGGATTCAGGCCATGGTCCTGGGCAATCACGAGTTTGACTACGGCCAGGAGGTGCTGCTCGGTTTTGTCGGCCGTTCCCGCTTTCCCGTGTTGTGCGCCAACATCGAGGCCCACGGACCGGGTTGGGAGTCCGTCAAGCCGCTGGTCGGGATTCAGTCTGCGGCCGGGCCCTTGCTGACCGTCCTGGGATTGATTCAGATCGAACCGGATTCCGGCATTCCCAGCGCCCATCCTTCCAGACTAGAGGGATTGAAATTTCAAGACCCGATCGAAACCGCCGTGGCGTTCCGCTCCAGGCTCCCGCGCAAAGGCGTGCGCATCGCCCTGTCGCATCTCGGCTATGCCACGGATCGCCAGTTGGCTGAGGCCCTGCCTGAATTGGACTTGATCCTGGGCGGCCATTCGCATACGGTCCTGGATTCCGGCGTCAGCCACAACGGGGTTTTGATCGCGCAGGCCGGCGCCCATGGAGATTACCTCGGTCGCATCGATGTGGTTCTGGAGGCTGGAGAGGTTACCCGCAGTGAAGCCCGGCTGATTCCCATGGATTCGGTGCAACCGGCGCCGGACATTCTGTCGATGGTCAAGGCGTTTGAAAGCAATCCGGTCATGGAACGGGTCGTGGCAACGTTGCCCCGCACCCTGGAGGGGAAAACCGTATTGGGGAACTGGATCTGTGATATGTTGTGCCGGCAGTTGAACCTCGACATTGCTTTTCACAACGCCGGCGGCGTACGGGTCAACCGACTTGAGGGCGCGGTCCGGCTGCAGGATATTTACCAGATGCTGCCTTTTGAAAACCTGGTCGTTCGCATGGAATTGTATCCGCGTGAGATTCGCGGTTTGATCGCCACGGACATCAGCAAACACGGAAAAGTGGATCTCCTGATGTCCGGGATCCGGTTACGGGTTGCCCGGACCGCGGCGGGAAAGATCCACGCGATCGAATTGATGGGGCCTGATGGAACCCCCCTGAACGAAGACCGGCGGTATGCAGTCGGTTTTAACAGTTATATCGCCTCTTCTTATCGGTTTGATCATGACGATCCCGGAAAATCACTGGAGATGACAACCGCGGCCTCTGTGATCGCCTACCTGGAATCGGGGCGGCCGCCGATTCCTTCCGACCCCGCCCTGCGGGCGGAAGAAGAAATCGTGGCTGCGCCCGCCGACACGGTGGATGCGCGCTGCGAGGATCCGCTGGAAACCGGTCCGGACCCCTTCGCGGGTTCATCCGCGGCGGGAAACCTGATGGCGGATGCCATGCGCGAGCAGAGCGGCGCCCAGGTGGCCTTGTTTCCCAGCCGCCTGCTTGTACCGGGCATCCGCATCGCCGCCGGAACATCGATCGGCCGGCCGCAGCTCCGTTCCATGTTCAAGCACGCGGAAAAAAACGCCATCCAGGTGGCGCGTCTCAGCGGCGGCCAGTTGCGTGCGTTCCTGCTGCAACAGGCGCGGTTTCGCAAGGGAATGGACTTGCAGGTTTCCGGTATGTCCTGCACGTTCTGCCGCAATCTCGCCGGCGTAATCGATCGCGTGGAATGCCGCGTGGCTGACGGATCCCGGCTGGATCAACAAACGGCGCTCAAAGTGGCATTCTGCGCTTACGATTACGACCGTTTCTACAAGCTCAAACCCCTGGCGGTGGAACCGCGTGATTCCGCAGTCACGCTGGAGTCGGCCTTGTTGCGTTACCTGAGCCGGCATCCGCGCCTCGATTCTGATCTGAGCTCGCCTAGAATGATCCTGCGCGATTGCGCAGACGGGGAGTAGATGGATGGCCCAACTCTATTTTCGTTATTCCACCATGAATGCGGGGAAATCCACGGAAATTCTGAAGATCGCCCACAATTACGCCGAACAGAACAAGCGGGTATTGCTGTTCACGCCCGCGCTCGATGACCGTTTCGGGCGCGGAGTGATCACATCCCGCATGGGATTCCAGCGCGATGCGTTGATCCTGGACGACCGGGTGGACGTGGTGGACCTGGTACGGCGGCAGCAGCCTGACTGCGTATTGGTGGACGAGGGACAGTTTCTGACCCGGCCACAGGTGATCGCCCTCTGCAGGGTTGTGGATGAGCTTGGTGTTCCCGTCATTGTGTACGGCTTGAAAAATGATTTTCGCAACCGGCTTTTTCCGGGCAGTGAGAGCCTGCTTTTATTCGCCGACAAGATCGAAGAAGTGAAGACCGTCTGCTGGTATTGCACCAAGAAAGCGACCATGCTGATCCGCATGCGCGACGGCAAACCGGTCAGTCGCGGCGCACAGATCGAGATCGGCGGCAATGACAGGTACGTGTCCGTGTGCCGGCGCTGTTATTCCCAACGCCTGCCGCTGGAATAAAGGGGAAGAAGCTGGAGAGAAGGTGGCAGGTGTCAGGTTACAGGTATCAGGACTTGATATGACACCCCCCAGTGGCCGCCCTGTAGAACGGAGAAGGTAGAAAACAGCGCACATATTGATTATCACGCCTTATTACTTCTTCTGTTTTCAGAGCCCGAAGGGCCTGCCTCCTGTCACCTTCTCCCCAACTCTTTCAACTTCTTCCCTCTTCAACTCTCCAACTTTTCAACTCTTCAACTCTGTTTCTTCAGCAGCAATTGTTGCGGCTCCCGTGATCTTATAGCGCTCTTTCTTGCGCGGATCCATCAGGGCCATATCCATTACCAGCAGGCCGTCTACGGTATTGAAGTCCAGGTCCACGCAGAAATCCATGAAGCGGACTCCACCGGGGAGGCATTGCTGGATATACTGGCGGAAGAGGACCGGGACCGCATAACCCAGGGTCTTCAGCGTCTGCTTGAGGACGGGGAAATCGCTTTCCGCGCTGTCGCCGCGAAACACGCTCTCCATTTCCGCCAGCTGCTCACGGCTGATGATGTAGGGGGATTTCGCCCGCACCAGGTTTTCCTTGTCTCCGTACCATTTGCGGTAATAGTAGACGATCAGGCTCTTGGCCGTGGAGGAGAAGGAGTGGCTGATGCTGACCGCTCCCAGCAGGTAGCGCAGATCCTTGAATTGAGACACATACAACCCGATTCCCCGCCATAGATAGTCCAATGCCCGGGTGTTCCAGTAGCGGTATTGAATAAAACTCCTGCCCAGTTCGGCCGACTGCTCCAGCACCGCTTGGAAGCGGCCGGCGTATTTGAACAGGGAAGCCGTGTAGATGTGGTGGCGATGAAAGCGCTGCAGGACATCCGCCACCCGTACCAGACGGTACGCTCCCACGATTTCCAGGGTTTGTTCGTTCCACAATACCAGGTGGACATAGAACTGGTCGTATTCGTCCATGTCGATCCGTCCCCCGGTTCCCTCGTCCACCCGCCGGAAAGTCATCTCACGCAGGCGGGCGATTTCTTTCACCACGTTGGGCGCGGTCTGATAGTCCACCTGGAAAAGACGCAGGTGCTCTTCCGGCGTATCGAGCAGAAGGGATTGCATCAATTCCTGCTTGAGAACAGGTTTGCTGATGGGGTGCAGAATGGTTTTCTCGGTTTTGAAAACCTGGGGCCGGGATTTGCGCGCCAGTTTGTAGACGTGCTTTTTGAGCATCTTGGTCAGCAGGTTGGGGTGAATGGGACTTTGTTTGAGGTAGCGACCGGGAATGGGGTCGCCGATTTTCAGGCGCAGGTTTCTGCCGCGTTTTTTGAACACCTCCCTGGGCAGCAGGAACATGGAAAATTTTTTGTGCAGGAATGAAATCAGGTAGAACCAGATGGAGTTGCGCGATTTCACGTAGATGGGCAGGATCGGCACTTCGTATTTCTGCGCAAAGTAAACCGGACCGTTGTACCAATACCCGTCCATTACCCGGCCGGCCTTCAGGCGGGACACTTCGGCGGATGGAAAAAACAGCACTGCTTCCTCGTCGGCGAAAGCGCGCATGATCTGGCCCACCCGCTGCCGCTGGGCCTGGGGCGAAAATATGTTGTACGGCAGGAACAGGTCTGCGAGCTGATCAATGCCGGCCAGAACGTCGTTGACCACAACTTTGACGTCGGAGCGGATTTCACCGACCGCTTTCAGGATGGCCAGCCCGTCGAGGGCGCCAAGGGGATGGTTGGATACGATCACCAATTTGCCTTCGGAGGGTATCCGCTGCCGGTCCCGGCTGGTCAACAGGTAAGAAAAGTCGAGGAATTCAAAGATTTCGTCGATGAACTCGAAGTTTTTCTTGTCGCTGTGGCGGCGGATGAATTCGTTGGCTTCTTCGATGTGCAGCAGCCAGTGGAGAAAACGCACGATCAGGCGGCTGATGAAACGCGGGTACTTTTTAAAGAAATCCGGCTGTTTGGCCTCGATCATTTCCCGGACATTCAGAAGTTGCATGCCTTGGTACCTGTCTCCTTCCGGCGCCGGAATCTGTGCGGGGATTTAAAAGATCCGGGCAGACACCCGCGTCTTTGCGGTAAAATTATAACCGAGGCCCGGCAGAAGTGTCAATTTCGCGTGTCTGGTCCGGGCCGGCTGCATCAGGATGGGTGGATTGACAGGCCTTGGCGCCGGTGCTACCATGGCCCTGATTATGCAGGCAACATCACTGACAATCGGCATTTGCGGCGGCAGCGGTGCAGGCAAAAGCACCTTGGCCGATGAGCTCTGCCGCGCTTTTCCACCCGACCCTGTCCTGAGAATTCCCCATGACGCTTATTATCGGGACTTATCCGAGCTGGACCCGCTATCGCGCGGTAAAATGAATTTTGATCATCCCGACGCCCTGGATACCGATGCGCTGGTACGGGACCTTGAAGCGTTGCGCGGGGGGAAATCCGTGGTCATTCCCCAATACGATTTTCATCGCCACCAGCGGGTCGGCGGTGTTCGTGTCGAGCCGGCGCCGGTGATTCTGCTGGAGGGCATCCTGATCCTGGCCGATCCGCGCCTGCGGACTTTGCTCGATATCAAGGTGTTTGTGGACGTGGACGAGGACGTCCGCCTGTCCCGCAGGCTTGAGCGCGATATCCGCGAGCGGGGACGGGACGTGGATTCAGTGTTGGAGCAATACCTCGCCACGGTTCGTCCCATGCACCGGGCTTTTGTTGATCCCAGCCGTGTTTACGCCGACCTGGTGGTATTGGACGCTCGCAACCGGGTGGCGGTGGAGGTATTGGCCGCGCGGATCCGTGAACACCTTTCGTCTGCACGGCAAGCGGAGGGGACAAGAGATGAATGACAAGTTGTTTGTCGATGCCGGATCGCTGTTGAACGATTCGATGCGTCTGGGGATCCAGGTACTGAAAAGCGGTTTTCGCCCTTCCTTCATCGTGGGAATCTGGCGTGGAGGTACCCCGGTGGGCATTGCCGTTCAGGAACTGCTGGATTTCAACGGCATCCAGACCGACCATATCGCCATCCGAACTTCCGCCTATAGCGGCATTGCGCGGCGCAACCGCGAAATCCGCGTGCACGGACTGGATTACATTGTGGATCAGATCAACGCCGAAGACGGGTTGTTGATCGTGGATGATGTGTACGATACCGGCCTGAGCATTCAGGCCGTAAAGGAAACCCTGCAACGCCGCTGTCGGCGCAACATGCCGCAGGATGTTCGCGTGGCCGTGGTGTATTTCAAACCGGAAAACAACCTGACTTCGGTTCAGCCCGATTTTTTTGTGCATTGCACGGACAAATGGCTGATCTTTCCCCATGAACTCGACGGCCTGACCGCTGAAGAAGTCCGCCGCCACAAACCGGGAATCGCCGCCATGCTGGAGGAGATAAAGAAATGAAAATCAGTCGTGAATTCATAGAGCAGATGCCCAAAACCGACCTGCACCTTCACCTGGACGGGTCGATGCGCCTGAACACGTTGCTGGAGCTTGCCGGGGCGGCGGGAGTGGAACTTCCGGGCCGGAGTGAAGCCGAATTGAAAGCCACCGTTTTCAAACACCAGTACGCCGATCTCGGGGAATACCTCAAGGGATTCGGTTACCTGACCGCCGTGATGCAGACTCCGCAGGCATTGGCGCGGGTGGCGCGGGAACTGGCGGAAGACAACCAGGCGGAAGGAGTCCGTTACATCGAAGTGCGTTTCGCCCCGCAATTGCACCAGAATCCGCAAATGGGGATCATGGATGTGTTTCGCGCCGTGCACGAGGGCCTGGAGAGCGCCAAAGAGGCGTTCAACCGGCGCCCGGAAGTTCAGAGCGGTGCCGAGCCTCCGTTTGATTACGGCATTATCGCCTGCGCGATGCGGATGTTCGATGCCGGCTTTTCCAATTATTATGACCGCCTGCTGGATGTTCATGCCAATTCCGAGCGCAAGTGGATCTTTTCGCTGGCCTCGCAGGAACTGGTGCGCGCGGCCATTCATGCCCGCGATGTGCTGAAAATCCCGGTTGTGGGTTTTGACCTGGCGGGCCAGGAGAAAGGATACCCGGCAGTGGATCATACTCCGGCCTATGCCATGGCGCATCGCCACTTCCTGAAAAAAACGGTCCACGCGGGGGAAGCCTTCGGGCCGGAAAGCATCTTTCAGGCCATCACGGAGTTGCATGCCGACCGTCTGGGCCACGCTCTGCATCTCTTCAACGAAGATTATATCGCGGATCCTTCCATCAAGGACCGCAGCCGTTACGTGGACAACCTGGTGCAATACATCGGCGACCGGCGCATCACCATTGAAGTGTGCCTGACTTCGAACCTGCAGACCCATCCCGAACTGCGCCGCCTGGAAGACCACTCGTTCGCGCGCATGATGAAAAACAAGTTGTCCGTGACCATCTGTACGGACAACCGCACGGTTTCGGCCACCACGGTTTCAGCGGAAATGATGCGTGCCGTGGAAGCCTTCGATCTCAATGAAAAACACTTGAAGAATCTGGTGATTCACGGCTTCAAACGCAGTTTCTTTCCCGGGACCTATGTGGAAAAAAGGCGGTATGTGCGCCGCATGATCGATTATTTTGAGGCGGTGGAACGGCGTTTCTGAAGGCGCCGCTCATCCCGAATGGAGAAAAGCTGATGGCGGTCTGGTCGATTCTGCGCGGAATTCTGGGTATGATCCTGGTATTGGGGATCGCAGTGGCGTTCTCTTCCAACCGCCGCCGTATCAGCTGGCGCCTGGTCGGGACGGGGCTTCTGCTCCAGGCTGTTCTGGCGGTGTTTGTCATCCACGGCAAAACCATGGGTTCATGGTTTGCGCCCCTGGCCTGGCCCAAGTTGCTGGTCGATTGGGCCGGTGGTGCCGTCGTGACCTTGTTGGGCTTTATCACGGAAGGGTCGCGCTTCGTGTTCGGCAGCCTGGCCGTGAGCGCTGGTGACGACAGCCTGGGATTCTTTTTCGCTTTTCAGGTGTTGCCGACCATTATCTTTTTCGCTTCATTGACCGCGGTTCTATATCATCTGGGAATCCTGCAGGCGGTTGTGCGCGTGATGGCCTCGGTCATGTCCCGCCTGATGGGGACCAGCGGCGCGGAATCGCTGTCGAACAGCGCCAATGTGTTTATCGGCCAGACCGAGGCCCCTATCCTGGTGCGGCCCTATATCACGCACATGACGCGATCGGAGCTGCTGACCATCATGGTCGGGGGGATGGCGACGGTTGCGGGAGGCGTAATGGCCAGTTACATCCAATTGCTGGGCCGCGCCCTGGCTGAGGCCCAGGGAGTGCCCATCGCTCAGGCCCAACTGACATTCGCGGTACACCTGATCACCGCGAGCGTGATGGCGGCGCCGGCTTCTCTGGTGATCGCCAAGATCCTGGTGCCGGAGACCGGTGAACCGCGCACGCGGGGACAGGTGACCCTCCGGGTGGAACGCGAGTCCGCCAACCTTCTGGATGCCGCCTCTTCCGGCGCCGCCGACGGCTTGAAACTGGCTTTGAACGTCGGGGCCATGCTGATTGTGTTTATCGCTTTCGTGTACATGTTCAATTACATCCTGGCTTCCCTGGGAGACCTGATCCAGGTCAACGCCTGGCTCAAGTCGGAATTCGGCGCTCCGCTTTCATTGGAGCTGTTGCTGGGTTTCCTGCTGAAGTACATCGCCATCGGCATCGGTGTGCCCGCGGCGGACGCCATGGCGTTCGGCAGCCTGTTCGGCACCAAGGTTGTGCTGAATGAATTCGTGGCTTATGTCAACCTGGTCGACCTGATCAAACAGGGATTGCTGTCCGAGAAATCCGTGATCATGGCGACCTATGCCCTTTGCGGGTTTGCCAATTTTTCTTCCATCGGTATTCAGATCGGCGGTATCGGCCCGATGGCGCCGACGCGCAAGGCGGAAATCGCGGCCCTGGGCCTGCGTGCGGTCCTGGGCGGCAGCCTGGTCACCCTTTTAACCGCTTCCCTGGCTGGAATCCTGATTTAGCCTGCATTTCTCACAGCGATCTGCTGCAATGGCGGATATGGCCGCATTGACGGCGTTATGCTAACTCTATCAACTGATTACGGCGAGTGGAACCAAGGTGTCAGGTATCAGGTGACAGGAGGCAGGCCCTTCGGGCTTTAAAAACGGAAGAAGGGATAAGGCGTGATAATCAATATGTGCAAGCATTGGGGCCGGGGCGTGAAATACCCTGTAGAACGTAGAAGGTAGAAAGTAGAAAAAAGCATGTAAAAAAAGGCGCGGTGATGGGGGAACCTGATGCTCGGTGATGAAGTTACCTACCGAACGGTGATGCAGGAACTTTCCGGAGCGGTGATGGAGAGAATGTCAAGTTTTCTGTGTAAACTCCTGAGAAGCATCATAAATAAGCTTCCATCCTTTCCTCAAAAAAGATCATCAGTTGCGAGTATATCATCGGCCAGTCCCTGAGGCGAGAAGTCCATTTTT
>DBFQ01000053.1 GCA_002294665.1 Candidatus Aminicenantes bacterium UBA876 | reverse complement strand
GACCACCACCCATCCCCCGGCCCATGCCGGAACCACGGCCGGGCCCCATACCGCGACCAATACCGGGCCCATGCCGCCCCCCCGGCCCATTCCCCGGCCGGAGCCGGAGCCCGGGCCGAACCCCTGCGGATTGGAATCCGGTTCGGGAAAAGCCGGTTCAGATGGCCGGCCTTCGCGAATCGCGTTTACCGGACATGCCGCGATCGCGGCCTTCACGCAGGGAGCGTTGCCGTCTTTCACCACGGCGAGGTTTCCCTGCATGGAAAATCCCTGCGGACAGGCTTCGACGCAAAGGTTACAGCCGATGCACTTGCTATTGTCAATCCAGACCATTTGCGAACCTCCTGGACGGAAATCGGGCCACACAGTAACGTGAACCCTCGTAACGTTACAATATAACACCAAAAAGGGCGTTTGTGCCGCCACAAACCCGAAAAAATAAAAAAAGTGCACATCCCCCCGCCCACGGCGGCAACCGTCGTCCATCAGCCAAAAAGTTGACTTGGCGGGCACCCCTGTGCTAGTCTGCACAGGGAAATCCGCCGCGTTTCCGCTCAGGAGAGGCATCATGACCGACGAGACAAACAACCCGGAAAAACCGCTGTTCAGCGCCGCTGAAGATATCGACGTGCAACAGATCATGGTTGAAATCCGCCGGCAGATCGAGGAAAAAAAATCCTCCGGACTGCTGCGCCAGGTCGAAATCAGCGAAATCGAAGAGATGGAATTGCAGCCCCTGCCCGATTTCCTGGAAATTCCCAATGTCTACGAGAACCACCTCTATCCCGAACATGCAAGCGCGGATTATACCCCCTTCCATATTGAACCGGAATTGGAGGGCGGAGCGGCCAAAAAAGCGCTCGGCCTGCTGCGCCGGCTGATGATGCCCCTGTTGCGCTTCATGTTGCGTCCGTTCCGCACGGACCTGCAGAACCTGATCGTGGAGCTTTCCAACAGCAACAGCCGCGACATCCACCACCTCAAGACCCTGATTCCCGTGGTCCAGCAGAGCAAGGAATACGTCAAACTGCTGCACAACACCATCAACAACATGATCGTGGAAGCCTCGAAACTGAAAATCGAAGAAGAATTGTCCAAAACCAAGATCAAGGTACTGGAAGACAAGATCGCCTTTCTGGAAGCGCGCCAACGGGCGATCGAAGACAAACTGTACAACGGCTCATGAACGTTCACCAGTTTCTGACCTCCTATTCCTATGGCGACGCGATCGGCAACGAAGCCTTGCAGATCCGCAATTACCTGCGCGGGCGCGGCATCGAATCCGAGATCTTCGCGCTTTTCTACCATCCGCGCTACGCCGGGCAGATCATCAACCACAGGGAATACGGCAAGTACGCCGACAGCGACAACGTGGCCGTTTTCCACTTCTCGA
The DNA here is from genome assembly GCA_002294665.1 of Candidatus Aminicenantes bacterium UBA876. Classification (GTDB taxonomy): domain Bacteria; phylum Acidobacteriota; class Aminicenantia; order UBA2199; family UBA2199; genus UBA876. The sequence continues at coordinate 14,604 of DBFQ01000053.1, read as the reverse complement.
TCGGCTCGCCGGTGACCAAGACCTTCCTGCGCCTGCCGGACCGCAAGGTCATGATCTACCACAACATCACCCCCCACCATTTTTTCCTCGATTACCACCGTGTCCTGGCCAAGGATTGTTTCAAGGGCCGGGTGGAGCTGAAAAACCTGGTGGGCAAGGTCGACCTGGCGCTGGGGGATTCGGAATTCAACGAAGCCGAGCTCAAGGAGCTGGGATTTTCGCCCACGGGCGTGCTGCCCCTGGTGATGGATTTTGAAAAGTTTTCCCGGCCCGTGGTGCCGGTGATCCGCGACCTGTTCAGCGACGGCCGCACCAACATCCTCTACGTCGGGCGCATCATTCCCAACAAGCGCATCGAAGAAATCATCCGCGTTTTTCACCTTTACCAACGCTTTTTCAACCCCGATTCCCGCCTGCTGCTGGTGGGGGAATACCGCGGCTTCGAGCGCTACCTGTCCGCGTTACAGAAAATGGTGGCACGATTCAATAATCCGCACATTTTTTTTACCGGCCATGTGCCCGAGGATGAGTTGATTTCCTATTTCCGCATGGCCCACCTCTACCTGCACATGAGCGAGCACGAGGGCTTCTGCGCTCCCGTTCCCGAAAGCTTCCACCTCGACATCCCCGTGGTGGCGTTTGACGCCGGTGCCGTGGCGGAAACCATGGGCGGCGGCGGCCTGCTGGTCCACAGAAAAGCACCCCTGGAGATCGCCGCCTTGTGCGACCGCGTTTTGCGCGATGAATCCCTGCGGCAACGCGTGCTGGAAAGCCAGCGGCGGGTGGTACAAAATTTCCGCATCGAGCGCACGGGCGCCATCCTGTTGCGGCATTTAGGGGAACTGACCGGAAAAGATTTCGCAGCGGGCACAAGGAATTCTGCCGGAAAATGACTCCCGACACCCTGATCGTGCGTTATGGCGAAATCGGGCTCAAGGGCCGCAACCGTTCGCACTTCGAAAACCTTTTGTGCAAGGACATCCGCGCCTTTCTCAAGCGCGAGGGGGTGCCGTTTCGAGCGGTGGACCGATTTCACGGTCGCATCTACGTGCGCGGAATCAACCGCGAGGTCTCACTGGAGCGGGTGCTGGGGGTTTTTTCTTTCAGCCCCGCCCGCGAAGTGCCCCGGCGCATGCAAGACTTGAAAAAGGCGGCGGAGACATTTTTCCCCCAGGTTCGGCAAGCCGGCTCTTTCCGCATCAGTTGCCAGCGCGTGGACAAGGATTTTCCCCTCACATCCATGGAAGTGGAGCGCCGCCTGGGAGAAGATGTGCGCCTCGCCACCGGCGCCACGGTCAACCTTTCTTCACCCGGATTCAACCTGGAAGTCGAGATCGGCCCGGACGCGTTCTTTGTCTTTTCCCGGCGTGTTGCCGGGTTCGGAGGCATGCCCTTCGGCAGCGCCGGCAAACTGGTTGCGCTCATATCCGGCGGCATCGATTCACCGGTGGCCGCCTTCCTGATGATGAAACGCGGGGTGGAACCGATTCTGCTGCATTTTTCCATGGGGGACGATGACAACGCAAAAGTGGGAAACCTGCGCAGGCAACTGGAGGAATTCGCGGCCGGGCGGACCATCCGCCTGGAAACGATTCCGCACGACACCCTGTTTGCGGGAAGCTTCGAAAAGTTGCGCGACAACCGCCGCCTCGCCCCCTACCTGTGCGTGATCTGCAAGTACCTGATGCACCGGCACGCCGGCGAGCTGGCGCGACGCACGGGCGCCCTGGGAATCGTTACCGGGGACAGCCTGGCCCAGGTGGCTTCGCAGACCCTGAGCAACATGGCGGCGTACCGTGCGGAATCGGGCCTGCCCGTCTACAGCCCCCTGATCGGTTTGGATAAAGTGGAAATCATTGACCTGGCCCGGCGCATCGGCACGTACGAACTCTCCATCGCCCCCGCGGAAGGCTGCTCCCCTCCGTCCAACCCCCGCACCCACGTGGACCGGGAAGTTTTTCAATCCATTTTGGAAGAATCGGGCCTCGAACCGTCCTCCGAAGGTGAAGAACCGTCCTCCGAAAGTGCGGCGCGCGCGTAATAATCCAGGCGGCGGTTCCCCACTTTCTGGCTGTGCACCCGTTCCAGCCAGCGGGACGTGAAATCGATCAGCGCCGGCCGTTCCAGGATTACCCTTCCACCGGGCGCCAGCAGGCCGCGCTTGGCCGCCACCTTGACGGGATCGGCGTACTCCAGCAGGCCGTAGGGCGGGTCCAGGAAAACCAGGTCGAACTGGAAACCGTCTTTGGCCAGTTGGATCACGCTGCGATTGTAATCGCCGTTGATGATGCGATAGCAATCGGGAGGCACGCCGATCTTTTCCAGGTTGTGGCGCAGCGCCTTGACACATTCGCGCAACTCTTCGATGAACACCACGTAGCGGGCGCCGCGGCTCAGGGCCTCGATGCCGATATTGCCGACACCGGCAAAACCGTCCAGAAACACTGCTTGCCGCACCTCCGCCTGCATGGCGTCAAAGAAAGCCAGCTTGACCCGCGCCGTGGTGGGACGCACATCGGGATGCTTCACGGAACGGAGTTTCCGGCCCTTGTACAATCCGCTGAATATGCGCAGCATGAAAAGAGAATACCCCGGAAATCCCCTTCCGTCAACGGGGAAAAATTTGCGTGGGATTACCGGCGGATAACCTTGACCGAGGCGTTTTCCAACGTGCGCATGGACAGTTCCAGCCCCTGGGTACCGTCGCCCACGCCGTTGACCAGGGTGGGGCCTTCAGCCGGGTCGGACAGGTCCAGCTTGCGCCAGAAATGATAGCCTTTCTGCTGCACGCTTTCCTTCGTATTGGTTTCCAATTGCAGGCCGGGTTCGCCCTTCGCGAAAGCCTCCAGGTCGAAGCGGAAGGTCTGCAGGTCATTCAGGCCGTGGACGATCTTGGGCAGTGATTCGGGGGTGAAGGATTTCTTCCACTCCGCCGCCTGGCTGAAAACAAAATGCAGCGCCGCCTCTTCCTGGAAAAATTCGAGTTCGTTTTTCGTGATCACGCCGTCGTTGTTCTGATCCGTCCCCGTGAAACTTCCGCTTACGGCCCGGGTACCGTCACTTTCCTCGATCGTCCACTCGTAGTGATTGCCGTTTGCGCCACAGGCCTGCAGCAAAAAGAATGCCGCCAGTACCAGGATCACCGGAGCGGTTTTTGTATGCTTCATCACACCCTCCCAGAAAATAAATATTTTCCCCGGCAGTCGGGCCGGCGCACACGGGGCCGTCGACCCTTCCCCACAGAGATCATTCTAAATCGCCGCTGTTGGGATGTCAAAACAGGGGAGGAGAGTTGAAGAGTTGAAGAGTTGGAGAGTTGNNAGTTGGAGAGTTGAAGAGTTGAAGAGGGAAGAAGTTGAAAAATGTAGGGGAGGCCCCCTGTGGCCGCCCAGTAGAACGTAGAAGGCAGAAAACAGGCTCACACATTGGGGCCGGTGCGTATAAACATATAAAGTTTTTTCTTTACGTTTTCACTTTCGACTTTTCACTTTTCACTTTTCTCTTTTCACTTTTCTCTTTTCACTAAAAACCAGCGAGGAATCTTTGAATGAGCCCGCAAATACCCTTTCACCGTTGGCAACGGCGTTTGACACGGGGACGGATTTGGTATACGATGTACTTCAAAATTCAATTTTTCGAATGGATACGTATACGTCTAATGATCGTTCGCATCGCAGATCAGGCCGGTTTCTGCTTCGGCGTCAAGAGAGCCCTTGAACTGATCCATGGACTTCGCAATGAAGGACGGGACATTCAGGTTCTCGGTGAATTAATCCACAATCAGTCCGTTCTTTCCGATCTGGCCCGAAAAGGAGTGGCCTGCATCCGCGACCGCCTTGCGGCCGACCCGGCCAAAACCCTGGTGATCCGCACCCACGGCATCCCTGCCGGCGAAGAGGCCGAGCTGCGCGAAGCGGGTTTTCAACTGCTGGACGCCACCTGCCCGCTGGTCAAAAAAACCCACTGCATCATCGAGCGTTTCGAACAGCAGGGCATTCCCGTGGTCATCGTCGGCGACCGCAATCACCCGGAAATCATCGCGGCCAGCAGTTACGCCACCAATCCGATCATTGTCAACAGCCGTGAAGAAGCGCTGGCCGTACCCCGCATGCCGGTGATGGGTGTAGTGGCCCAGACCACATTGGACCTCGATTTCTTTCGCGAGATCGAAGCCATCCTGGCCGGGCGGGCGCAACGCCTGGAAGTGCACAACACCGTTTGCGACGCTACGCGTGAACGCCAGGAAGCCGTACGCCGCCTGGCTCCGCAAGTCGATTGCGTGGTGGTGATCGGCGGCCGCAACTCTTCGAACACGGGGAAACTGGTGCGCATCGCCAAGCGCCACAACCCCCGCACCCTGCATATCGAGGGCAGCGCGGCTCTGGATGACCCTGCTTTTCATGACTGGCTCGCGGACTGCCGCAGCGTGGGCATTGCCGCCGGCGCCTCGACACCTCCGGATGAGATTGAAAAGGTAGAGAATTTTGTCAGCGCATACAATCCAAAACCCGCAACAAGGTTGGATATAGATCAAAGGAGAATGCACCATGGATAAACCCAAGGATATCGACCAGATCCCGAACGGAGATGAATTCGGTGACCTCATCAAGGAATACGACCTGAAAACAATTGAAGACAACGAGCCGGTTGAAGGCGTCATTGTCGCGATTGAAGCGGATCGGGTCATTGTGGATATCGGTCACAAAACCGAAGGCATCCTCGATCGCAAGGAAATAGAAGACTGGGACGGAAATATTTCCCGGAAACCCGGTGATACGATCACGGTCATGCCGCTGCGCGCGAACCGCAAAGAAGGCTACATCGTGGTCAGCCACAAAGAGATCATCAAGCGCCGCGGCTGGGAGACAGTGCAGAACGCCTACGATCAACGCACGCCGATCCAGGGCAAGGTCGTGCGCGAAGTGCCGGAAAACAAGGGTTTCATCGTGGACATGGGCGCGGAGATGTTTCTGCCCATGAGCCAGGCCGACATCCGCCGCGTCAAGGACCCCTCGCGCCTGCTGGGCCGGGAGTTCACCTTCCGCGTCACCCGCCTCAATCCCAAGGACCACTCGGGAGTGGTATCGCGCAAAGTCATCCAGGAAGAGGAACGCCGCGAAAAAGTCAAGGAATTGTTCGACCACCTGAAACCCGGACAGGTCGTGAAAGGGGAAGTCAGCACCGTGACCGATTACGGCGTCTTTGTCAATATCGGCGGCATGGACGGCCTCGTCCACCGCGACAACATTTCCTACGGCCGGGTCAACCACCCCAAGGACAAGCTGAAACGCGGTGACGAAGTGGAAGTGCTGGTGTTGAACCTGGACCGGGAAAAGCAGAAAATCTCGCTGGGCATGAAACAGCTTCACGACGATCCCTGGGAAAACATTGAAACCAAGTACCCGGTGGGAAAAAGACTCGTGGCCAGAGTAACCAAGATCGTGGATTTCGGCGCCTTCATTGAGCTGGAAGACGGGGTGGAAGGCCTGCTGCATATTTCCGACCTGACCTGGGAAGGCAAACCCAAAACCGTCGAGGAATACGTCGCCGTGGGCGATGAGATGTGGGTACAGGTGATCGAACTCCATCCGGAAGAAAAAAAGATCAAGCTCGGGCTGAAACAACTGGAAATGCGCCCGGAAGAAAAATACATCGATCAGCACCAGCCGGGAGAAGCGGTCAAGGGCGTGGTGCGAAAAATTCTCAACTCACGCGTATTCGTGGAGCTGGAGCCCCAGGTGGAAGGCGTGATCAAGATCTCCGACATCAGTTATTTCCGCATCGACACTCCCAGGGAATTCCTCAAGGAAGGAGAGGAAATCACCGCCGTCATCCTGGACCGCGAACTGGACCAGAACTACAAGATCAAACTCGGCCTCAAGCAATTGACCGATGACGAGTGGGATGAGTTCTTTACCCAGAATCCGCCCGGATCGATTATCGACGTGAAAGTAAAACGCGTGATGGATCGCGGCGTGGCCGTGGAGATCAGTCGCAACATCGAAGGCTTTGTCCGCATCGGCGAAGTGGATGAAAACCGCATCACCCCGGAAGATCTGCAGGAACTGGTCAAAGCGGGCGAAACACGGCAGGCCACTGTTGTTGCCAGCCACCCCGATAAAAAGCGGGTTTACCTCAGTTTCCGCGCCGTCGCCAAGCAGAAGGAACGCGAAGAGATTGAAAAATACATGACCCCCAGTACCGACTCCATCACCACAATCGGCGACCTGCTGCAGAACGAGATCGACAAAAACAGCGACTGACCCATGAAACGCCCACAAGCCGCCGTGGTCGCCGCAACGCACCGGTTCGGTTCCGCAGCCCGGGGCATCCGCCGCGGAATGCGGCTGCCCCTGCTGCTTTTTGTGCTGCTGCTGACGCTTTCGTGCGCGCGAAAAGCGATCGAGCCGAAATACATCTTCCTGCTGACACTGGACACCACCCGCGCGGATGCAGTTAATTTAACGCCCGGTAATTCCGACACCCCCCACCTGGCCGCATTGGCCGCACGCGGACGCACCTGGTCGCAAGCCTTCGCCCTGACCCCCATCACCCTGCCGTCCCATTTGAACATGCTGTATTCGCTGCCTCCGCATCGGCTCAAGGTCTACAACAACGGACAGATCCAGGAGATCCCCCATCCCAGTCTGTCGCAATTGTTGAAATCCAAAGGATATCACGGCGCCGCCGCCATATCGCTGGGCGTCCTGAAAAAGGACTTCGGCACGGCCAAGGGCTTTGATTCTTATGCGGAAAATTTCCGCCCCAACCTGTGGTACCGCACCGCCGCGGAAGTCAACCGCGACGCCTTTGCCGCGCTCGAGCGTTTCCGCAACAGGAAAACCTTTTTCTGGTTTCACTACTCCGACCCCCACGAACCCTATTACCCGCCCCGCTTCTCCGAGAAATTCCGTATCCTTCTAGACGGACGCGAAATCCACTCCCACCTGAGCACCGACCAGCCCCGGGTCCAGGTGGATTTCATGGCGCCGCCGGGGAAAACCCGCCTTACCCTGGAGACCGAAATCCCGCGCGAATTCCAGGGTCCGGGAGAGACCCGGGTGCGCTTTATCTCCTACCAGGATTTTCTGCTGACTCCCGAAACCGGAGCGGCTGAAATGATCGGGCTCAAGATCCCTTCCCACTGGCGCAGGACACGCAACAAGCGCCAGGCCAACTACCTCGCCTCGCGCTTCCGCTCTCCCCTGGAGATCACCAACAGCGACTCTGAGCCCCGGCGCGTACGGGTATCTTTCATCTACCGCATGCTGGAACACCCCGATTCCCGCCCCGGCCTGTACAGAGAACAGGTGCACTACATGGATTCCCAGATCGGCCTGTTGCTGAAAAAAATCCGCGAACACGGCATGATGGATGACGCCGTGTTCCTGGTGATCGGCGACCACGGGGAAGGGCTGGGTGAATACCGCCGGCATTACGGTCACATCCATTATCTCAACCCCGTCTACACCCGCGTGCCGCTGATCCTGGCGGGGAAAGGCATCGCGTCCGCCCCGCCTTCAGCCGACCCCGTGTCCACGCTGGATGTCGCCCCCACGCTGCTCCGGGTTGCCGGGTGTCCGGTTCCCGAATTCATGGATGGGCTGTCGTTGCTGGATCCGATTCCATTCCGGCGGATCATTCTGGAAACCTATTCACCGGAAGCCTATTTCGACGCGTTTTCAATCGTGAACGCACCCTGGCAGATTATCCACTACCCGGGCCACAGCGATGACAAAATCGAGCTGATCCAGATGCAGAACGACCCCCTGGGAATCGACAACCGCTTTGAAGACTGCCCGGATCCGAAAATGAAATCCGAATTGTACAACGCCGTATTGAAACTATCCCGGGCCTTGATCGCGTCCAAAGGGCGTCCGGGCAAGATCGATCCACGCCATGAAGAAATGCTGAAATCGCTGGGGTATTTATGAACCGCATCAATGCTCCCCGGGGGACCCGGGATATCGTGTATCCGGAAATCACCGCCTGGCAGATCCTCGAAGAACGGATTCGTGAGTTCTACTCGCGATTTCTCTACCGCGAAATCCGTACCCCCATGTTTGAACACAGCGAATTGTTCCAGCGCGGTATCGGTGACGCCACCGAAGTGGTGCAGAAAGAGATGTACACCTTTGAGGACAAGGCCGGCCGCAGCCTGACCCTGAGGCCCGAAAACACGGCTTCCGTGGTGCGGGCGGCCATCGAGGGCGGATTGTTTGACGCCGTGTTTCCCCTGCGCTTTTTCTATATCGGGCCCATGTTCCGTTACGACAAACCGCAGAAAGGCCGTTTTCGCCAGTTCCACCAGTTCGGAGTCGAGGTGTTTCGCGAGGAAAACCCGGAACTCGACGCGGAAGTGGTGTACGCCGCCTACGCATTTCTGGAAGAACTGGGATTGAAAGAGATTTCCCTCGAGGTCAACTCCGTGGGCTGCGAGGAATGCCGTCCCGCATACCTGAAGGTCCTGCAGCAGGAAGCGCGGGCCCACCAGCAAGAACTCTGCCTGGACTGCCGACGCAAGATCGACACCAATCCCCTGCGGATCTTTGATTGCAAACAGCCGGGTTGCCGCGCGGCCGCCGCAACCTTTTCCACCATCACGCCTCACCTGTGCCGCGGATGCGCCGACCATTTCGCCGGGGTACGGGCCGGGCTGGACACCTACGCCGTCCCGTATACCGTTAATGAACGCATGGTGCGCGGATTGGATTACTATACCCGCACCGCCTTTGAGATCACGTCAGACCGCCTGGGCGCCCAGAACGCCATACTCGGCGGCGGACGTTACAACCGCCTGGTCCGCGACCTCGGCGGTCCGGACATCGCCGGGATCGGTTTTGCCGCCGGCATGGAACGGCTGTTGCTCCACCTGGAAATCGCTCCCGGGAAAGACCCGCAAATCTGTTTCCTGGCCTGCCAGTCCGCTGACAGCCGCGCCGATGCCATGAAACTCGCGCGCCAATTGTGGCGGGCGGGGTACCCTGCCTACCTGGATTACTCCGCCGCCAACCTGAAAAAGCAATTCCGCCGTTCCGATCGCATGAATGCGGCGTTCACCCTGGTCCTGGGAACAGAGGAATCCGCTTCAGGAGAGGTCTCCATCAAGGATATGGTCAGACAGGAACAGGTTCGTATCCCCCAACAGGAGCTGCTGCAATGGCTGGATCAACGCAAAAGCTAGTACGGGAATTCTTTTGTGGAGAGCTTTCGGATTCCCTGCAGGGACGCGACATCACCCTGTTCGGCTGGGTACGCACCAAGCGGGAAATGGGGGGTGTCACTTTCGTTGACCTGCGTGATCGCAGCGGCATCGCCCAGGTGGTATTCGATGAATCCTTCACCGATCCGGGGCTGGTACACCGTTTCGGCCGGGAATGGGTACTGGCCGTGACCGGGCGCGTGAGAATGCGCCAGAATCCCAATCCCCGCATCCCCACCGGAAATGTGGAGCTGCTGGCACAAGCGGTGACCGTGCTGGCTGAATCCGGCGTTCCCCCTTTTTTCCCGGACGAAAAAACCACGGTTTCCGACGAACTCCGCTTCCAATACCGTTACCTGGATTTGCGTCGGCAGATCCACCAGGAGCGTTTCCGACTGCGCAGCCGGGTGTCGCTGGCCATTCGCAACTACCTGGATAAACAGGGCTTTCTTGAAATCGAAACCCCCATATTGACCAAGGCCACGCCCGAGGGGGCACGCGATTACCTGGTTCCCTCACGGATCTATAAAGGCCGCATGTTCGCCCTGCCGCAATCGCCCCAGTTGTTCAAGCAATTGTTGATGGTGTCCGGTTTCGAGCGTTATTACCAGATGGCCCGCTGTTTTCGTGACGAAGACCTGCGCGCCGACCGCCAGCCCGAGTTCACCCAGGTGGACATCGAGATGAGCTTCATGGATCCCGAAGGGCTGTTCAGCCTGATCGAAGGCATGATGGAGCGGATCTATGCCTTGATCGAAAAACCGCTGCCACTGCCTTTCCCGCGCCTGACCTGGAATGAAGCCATGGACCGCTTCGGCAGTGACAAGCCGGACCTGCGCATTCCCCTGGAAATCCGCGATTTCACCACCGCGGCCAGAGAACTGGGTTCGGCCATCCTGGACGGCATCATCGCCGGGGGCGGGACGGTGCGCGGACTGGTTGTTCCCGGGGCCGAGGCGTTTTCCCGCAAGGCGTTGGACGGACTGCAGGCCTTCGTGCGCGAACGCGGTGGACAGGGAGTTATCTGGCTCAAACCCGGCGCGGACGGCTTTAAGGCTTCGATCAAGGCGGATGCAGCGCGGATCCGTGATTTTTTCAAGAGTCAGGAGATTTTTGCAGACCACATTGTTCTGCTTGTGGCCGGGAAACGGGATGAGATCCTGCCATTGCTGGGAAGCCTGCGCAGCTACCTGGGCGCGGACCTTGCTGACCATACCCGAAACGCCTTTCTCTGGGTGACCGATTTTCCCCTGTTTTTCCACAATGCCGAGGAAAACCGCCTGGATTCCCACCACCATCCCTTTACCGCACCCAGGGAAGCGGATATTCCCCGCCTGGAAAGCGACCCGCTCGGGGTCTTGTCTGTCGCCTACGACCTGGTGCTCAACGGCGTGGAAATCGGCGGCGGCAGCCGCCGCATCCACGAAGCGGCGTTGCAGCAACGCATCTTTTCCCTGCTGGGGCTGGGTGAAGACGAAATCAGCGAAAAATTCGGCTTTTTTGTCCAGGCGCTGCAATACGGCGCACCGCCTCACCTGGGCATCGCCCTGGGGCTGGACCGCATCCTCATGCTCATGACCGGGGCCGAATCGATCCGTGACCTGATCGCCTTTCCCAAGACCACCTCGTCACTCTGCCTGTTGACCGGATCGCCTTCAACGGTTCCCGGGAAACTCCTGGGTGATCTGGGTCTGAAACGCGAAAAACCTGAAATTTAGACAAACCCCGTTCTGCCGAATACCGAATAAGCCGCCCTGTTTGTTTTAAATATCAAAATTTTCTACCTTGAATTCTGCATTTTTGTGCATTACAGTTTTGTCATGGTCGGAAACATTAAGGAGGGGGCCATGATAACGATATTTTCTAGTCACGAACCAACCATTCCGAAGGAAAAAGCAGACTGTACCTGTCACTGCAGGTGTGTAGGACAACCTGGAGACTATGGCATTGGATATTTGGATGGAATGGGCTTTGGGGACTTTTATCACGGTTGACTGAGAAGGAGACATAATGATAATGAATGTTTTTTTATTTGGGGGAAACTCGGTTCGTTTGGCTGAACCACGATGTGGGTGTTTGTGTAGTTGCGCGGGGCATTCAAGTGAATACGCTTCGGGGTACTTCGATGGTACTGGAGCAGGCGCTTGGATGAGAATACCTCCAGTCGATTAAAAAGGGGAACGATTATGATTAAATTATTCCGTTTTGCGTATGACGACATCAGTAAACTTAAGAGTTCAGCGGTAAATTGCGGATGCGGCTGTGGAACCGGATGGGGGCCCAATTATAGAATCGGGCTAAGAAATGGTGCCAACGACTATTATAACCAACCAAAATAGACTGGAGGCAAAAATGATTAAAAAAGTATTTAATCCAACTGGTTTCCCAGGTTTCCCGATTATGCCAATAGACATAATCGGGGCATGTGCATTTCGTTGTCATTGTGCAGGTAATGGTAGTGATTACCTTATCGGATATGCGACTGGTATGTATGAACAAATCTGGAGTTAATTGAATTATCAACTGTAAAGATGTTCTATAACAACGTTGTACCGGCATAGATAGTGTTCCTGTTGATTGCCTGCAAATTTGGGGTTATAGTGTAAAAAATTTCAGACACCTAACTTTTTGGTAAATGAAATCTAATTCTCACAGGCACGATCTTGTCTTAGTTATAGAATCAATTTTATGGTTATCGTGAGCTTATGGTTTTGGAAGAATCTGAGGCTTTCCCAAACCAGGAAGTTTTTTGACAGATACTGTAGGGCAAGACACCTTGAAATTCATAAATGAAGATGATTGGAAAACCTTTCATAAAACTATTCGCGCATAGTAATCGATTTTATTGCTATGACATTGGTTCTAACAATATTATGGAAGTAGATAAACCTTTCTATGATCTTTTATCATTATCAGAAGAGCGCTTTTTTAAATTCACTTCAAAAAATCCTGATAATGGCAAATCAAATCTCAACAAATATAAGCATGAATACAGTGATTCCTTGGCAGAGATTACTAAGCTCAACAAAGAAAAAGGCTGGTTCTCAGGAAAAAATTCTATTGATTTCAAGTTTCCATTTTCATTCTCAGAGTATGATGCAATACTGCGAAACTGCGTCAACCATATTGTTCTGAATATAACGGAGAAATGCAATTTCCGTTGCCATTATTGTGAATATGCAAATGATTTGACTAAAGCGGAATCACCTCCAAATTCAATGCCTAATGAGATCATCAAGAAATCAATTGATTTCTTGATAAATCATTCTTCACATTTTCATTCAAACGCCTAACGAGGGCTTACCGTGGGCTTTTATGGAGGAGAACCTCTGATTGAACAGAAAAAAATATTTGGTTGCATAGAATACATTGAAAAGAACTATCATGAATATTTGCCAAAAATTCAATTCGCAATGACGACCAATGGTTCACTTCTGAATCAATCTATTATCAATAAGTTAATCAAATACAATTTTTCCATCCTGGTTAGCTTGGATGGCCCCAAGGATATCCACGATCGGTATCGACGATTTAAGAACGGTGAAGGTTCATTCGACATTGTAATGAAGAACCTTGATCTGATTCGATCAATAGACAAGGAATACTATGAAACAAAAGTGGGCTACTCTATTGTAATCGCTCCGCCTTTCGAACTGGAACGTATTTATGAGTTCTTTAGTACAGAGAGATTGAAAAATAACAGGGTTATACTCATGTCTGGTGTGGAGGACCATAATACAGGTTTTTTAGATCGTTTTGACATGTACGCCGAAAGCAAGCAGCTGAGGTCTCAAGAGCTCCGCCTAATCAAACAATACAAAAAACTCCTTGCTAAATGTGAAGACAGCCCCTTTTTGGAAAACATGTTTTTCCGAAGCCTGATGGATATTCACAAACGTATTGTTAGACCCATCCCCAAGGCTCTATATCCCAATGGTATTTGCCTTCCTGGAATACAAAAAACATTTGTAGACACAAAAGGCAACTTTCACATGTGTGAGAAAGTCGGGTTGGGATTCAGCATTGGAAATGTTCACAGTGGATTCAATAGTGAAAGTATTTGGAAAATTGTAAATGAATACCTAGGGTACACAAAAGAATGCAACGATTGTTGGTGTTTACGACTTTGTAAGCTTTGCTATGCTTCAGTTATACAGGGACCTGAGTTTTCCAAAGAAAAAAGGCGATTGGAATGTGAAAGGAGAAAAAAGGGCCTTGAAACTTTGCTGCAACGTTATGTACAGCTTTCAGAGGAATTTCCTGACTTATTCAATAAGGAATACCATGAAGATACTCTCACGCTTGAAGTGTTCAAATTTATTGATTCTTGGCACTCTGGCCATACTGCTGATTCCGATAGACGGATGCAGTCCTGAACCGGAGCATACTCCGCGCAAGGTCATTCTCCGGGAAATAGGCCGTATTCCCGCACAGGATGAAGGTGAAGGGTTCTACTTCGCGGGAATTTACGATGCCTGCAAAAATTCCCGGTACATTTATGTGGCGGACTGGAAAGACCATTCAATTAAAATCTTTAATCGAGACCTGGAATTTGTCAAGCAATTCGGCAGCAAGGGAACCGGTCCTGGCGAATTCTCCATGATTTTTTCCGGGCTGAAATGCGACGATCAATACATCTATATCTTAACCATCAATCGTTTGTATCGCTTTTCAGCGGAGGGGGAATTCATCGGGGAAATCAACCTGCCGTTTCTCCCCGCGGATGTGTTCCCCAAGGAAGACGGCTATTTGTTCACCCAGCATGATAAATTGATTTTGCGGTTGACCGACCTCAAAGGAAAAACAAGGGAAGTATTCTATTCGGGCGAAAAGTTCGAGGTCGCCATCAACAATAAACTGAGATCATACTACCAGGCGCCCTCTTGTTTTCTTCTTTCCAGGGATCGGCTTCTGGTCCCCAGCCTGCGTTCCTATAATTTTTCCATTTTCGATTTCAGGAAAAAAAAGATTGAAAAAACCGTGGAGCGGGATGTTGATTTCTACGCATTTCATTATGCCGTTGGCAAAGATGTGCCCATGGGAATGCAGTCCAGGGGGGGATACAGCCGGCTCATCCCGAATGGAGATCGCTATTTCTACTTTTACACAGGCGCTGACGAAAAGCTCAGGTTCGATATATACAACTCAGATTTTGAAATGGAAAATTCCTGCGTTACGGATCGGGAAATATTCCCATTGCTGGCATTGTCCGATCACCAATTCTTGTTCTTCGACCCCAGGGAATCGGATGCTTTGCTTATAATAGAATGGGAGTACCTATCGGAATGAATAAGGAGGTTTCCTTAAAAGCTACCCAATTCCTTTGGTTTTTTTGTAGAAAGCAAAAAACGAGTTTGATTATTCTTGGCCTTCTGGTCTTTATTGGTGTGGCCCTTGAGTTG
>DBFQ01000093.1 GCA_002294665.1 Candidatus Aminicenantes bacterium UBA876 | reverse complement strand
CCCCAGGCCGTGACAAGCCGGGCATGCGCCGAAGGGGCTGTTAAAGGAAAACATGCGCGGCTGCAGCTCTTCAATCGCCAGGCCGCATACCGGACAGGACATGCTGGCCGAAAACAGGTGGTCGTTGCCGGAGCCGTCGATCACCGTCACCAGTCCCCCTGAGCGGGCAAGGGCGGCCTCGCAGGCTTCCGCGAGCCGGGAAGGATCGGCCTGGGCCAGGCGGTCCATGACCAGGTCGATATCGTGCTGGCGGTAGCGCTCCAGGGCCGGCGGTTCGTCGCTGCGAACCATTTCTCCATTCACCCGCACACGGGAATAGCCTTCGCGGGAAAGGTCGGAAAACAGCTTTTCATAGGTGCCTTTCTTGCGGCGCACCAGTGGAGACAGGATGGTGAACGGAGGTTTCAGCTCATTGGCGATGGCATCGGCGATGCTCTGGGGTGTACGCGGCACGATGGGAACCCGGTGAACCGGGCAGTGGGGAATCCCCACGCGAGCGAAAAGCAGTCGCAGGTAGTCGTAGATCTCGGTTACGGTTCCCACGGTGCTGCGGGGATTACGGGAAGTGGTTTTCTGTTCGATGGCGATGGCCGGGGATAAGCCCTCGATCCCATCCACATCGGGTTTGTGCATCAATCCGAGGAATTGCCGCGCGTACGAGGACAAGGATTCCACGTAGCGGCGCCGGCCTTCGGCGAACAACGTGTCGAAAGCCAGCGACGATTTGCCGCTGCCGGAAAGCCCCGTGATCACGATCAGCCGGTCACGGGGCAGATCCACGTCGATGTTTTTGAGGTTGTGTTCCCGGGCTCCGCGGATTACGATGGTGCGCATGGGTGCCATTATAACCCGGATTCGGGACCGGGCCAACGGTGGAATTCCGGTGACGCTGCCGTGAAAAAAAGAGGAAGGACGGCATCAGCCGTCCTTCCTCCAACCGCCTCAGGCCGGGACCGGGGCGCGCGGGAGTCCTTCCAGAACTTTGAGTGACGCGTTCATCTCCGCTTCCGGCAGCATGTAATCCGTCAGCTCCCCCCTGAAATAGCGTTCGTACCCCGAAAGGTCCATCAGCCCATGGCCGCTGAGGTTGAAAAGAATCACGCGCGCGCGACCTTCTTCACTGGCGAGTCTGGCTTCATCGATGACGGCCGCGATGGCATGGCTGGTTTCCGGCGCCACGATCAGTCCTTCCGTACGGGCAAACAGCAACGCGGCTTCGTAGCAGCGAAGTTGCGGGTAGGCGCGTGGTCGCAACAACCCTTCCATGGCGGCCTCCGATACCAGCGGGGCCATGCCGTGGTAGCGTAAGCCGCCGGCGTGAATGGGAGGCGGGATAAAGCCGTGTCCCAGTGAATGCATGGCCAGCAGCGGGGTCAACCGCGAGGCGTCGCCGTGATCGTAGGCGTAGGGAGCACGGGTGAGCGTGGGACAGGAAGTCGGTTCCACGGGGATGATATCGATGTCGGCACCGTGAATCTTGTCGCGCACGAAGGGAAATGCCAGCCCGGCGAAGTTGCTCCCCCCGCCCACGCAGCCGATGACGCGGTCCACTCGGGATTCGCCGGCCAGCTCCAGCTGCTTCTGGGCTTCCTGGCCGATAATGGACTGATGCAGCATCACGTGGTTGAGTACGCTGCCCAGTGAATACCGCGTGCGCCCCGTGGGATCAGAGACCGCAGCTTCGACAGCTTCGCTGATGGCGATTCCCAGGCTGCCGGGGGTGTCGGGATCAGCGGCCAGGACGTGGCGGCCACAGGAAGTTTCGCTGCTGGGGCTGGCGACACATTGGGCGCCCCAGGCCTGCATCATGGTTTTTCGCATCGGTTTCTGGTCGAAACTGATGCGCACCATGTAAACGCGGCACTCCATTCCCAACAGGCTGCAGGCATAGGCCAAAGCGGAGCCCCACTGGCCCGCGCCGGTCTCCGTGGTGAGGCGCATGATCCCGGCTTCGCGGTTGTACCAGGCCTGGGCCACAGCCGTGTTGGGCTTGTGGCTTCCAGGCGGGGAGACGCTTTCATTTTTGAAATAGATCCGCGCCGGAGTCTTGAGCGCCTTTTCCAGGCGTTCGGCCCGGTGCAGGGGGGTGGGGCGCCAGCGCGAGAGCAATTCCAGAACTCCCTGGGGAATATCGACCCAGCGTTGGGTGCACATCTCCTGCTCAATGAGATTTCCGGGAAACACCGGTGCGAGTTGTTCCGGGGTGACGGGATTCCCGTCCGCTCCCAGCGGCGGCGGCACCGGCCGCGCCAGGTCGGCCGCCAGGTTGTACCATTGCCTGGGCAATTCGTTGCGCGGCAATTGAATGATTGTTGTCATGATTCCTCCTTGGAAAAAAATGACCCGTTCCGGGTAGGGGAAAGTGGGTGGATGAAAGATCAGCGGGCGGCGGGAACCGCCCAGGGGGTCCATGAGGAACAGACCGGCGGGGACATGGTGAATGCAATGTACCGCCTGTTTCTATTCATAGAAACATTTAACCACAGCCGCTAGTCCTTGTCAAGAAAAAAAGTTGAAGAGTTGAAGAGTTGAAAAGNNGTTGAAAAGTTGAAAAGTTGAAGAGGGAAGGAGTTGAAAAAGAGGTAGGGGCGAAAAATTTTTCGCCCGTACGGTATTTCTTGTCAATTCCGCAAATTGCCTTTTCTGCCTTTTGTTCCTTCCTCATTATTCGTTATTCTAAGCACTCAGGCGAGAGGCTATTGTACCTCTAAGCGGCTGTTGACCTGGAAGTAGCGATAGTCCTTGTACTGGTGCCGCAGGTGGTAGAATTCGATACGCCGGGTGACGCGCTCGGTGCTGCGGCGCATATAAGATCGTGTCGCCCACTTGCCCGTCTCTGAAACCGGACGCATGCGGGTTTCCGGGTATTGCTCGAAGATGTAGCTTTCGGAAAACTCGGTTTCCGATGGAAAACGAAGTCCTCGCCGTTCTTCCAGGTACCAATGGGTGGCCTTCAATTCCAAGCGCGCCCCCAATTTCCGTGCCGTGGCTTCCAGGGCTTCACTGCCCTGGATACCCTTGGGGTATACCTCGATCTTGAGTACAGAACCATTATCCATGTCGATCCAGACCAGTCCCTGGGTCAGGGAGTCATCGGTTTCAGAGCGGGGCTTTACTTCCACCACCGCGCAGGGACGATTGCGGATGCGGTCCGTTTCGAGCAGTTGATAATGGTAGTTGCGGCGGTTCTCCACCGCCAGCAGGGTGACCGGCATGAATACGGAGTAGCGGGAATGGAAGCGGGTTTTCAAAACCGCGTTTTCCTTTTCCAATCCCTTCTCCTTTCCATTGATCAGGCGCCGTTGTTCCTGAATGGTGCCTTCGCCGACCACCTGGTAGTCGTAACGCCAATGTCGCGTGTGGCGATCCCAGCGCCGGGTCAGGCGATTTCTTTCCAATTCCGTTTCGCTCACTTCTTCGGTGCAGTAAAAACGGAAGGCTGCCGTTTTCAGGTTGCGGCAATAGTCCGTGGTTTTCTCGAGGATTGCCGCCAGCTGGGGAGATATCTGTTCTGTCGCAGATGCGGACGCTTCCGTGGGCGCGGAAGGCGGGGGATCGATCTGAACCCCGATATGGCCATGGGCCGTTTGCCCGGCAATCTCGTCTCTGGATTCCAGGTTCAATAAATAGTTGCCGGGAGCGGGGAAATTCACCCCCATGGTCACGGTGGCGCTGTCACCCGCCGGACGCAGGGTATGCGTGAAATCCAGGCTGTTCCCGTCCGGGGCCGTCGTTGACACCCGCACACTCACGTTCCCGTAGAGGTTGCCGTCGGCGCCGGTTTCGCGCAGATAACCGGTCAGCCCGAACTCCAGTTTCCCGTCTTTCCATTGGGGGGATGAGATGAGGAATGGCTGGATCTCCCGGTTTTCCAGTTGCCGGGCATAGGCAGCCTCCAATCCCGGGCGGTTGAGTTCGATGCGCAATTTCATTCGGGTCGGGATCTCCGCTCTGGGGCGGTAGGTCAGGGCGTAAAAGATGTCCTGGCGCCGGGCCGACCGCGCCATGGCCTCTGCCAGTTTCGTGGTATTCTCAATCGCGCCACCGGTGTCACGGCTGATATCGCGGAATGCCGACTCCCAGGATGAAAACACGCCGTACCAGCGCAACTGGTCCGTATCCAGGTTTTCGTTACGGGGGTCGCTTAGAAACAGGTGGAAGGTGGCGTTGGCACCGGTGAACAGGGAACGCAGGTCCCTGACGTGAACGGCCATGTCCGTGGCCATGATCATGCGCTTACTGCATTCGTCGATGAATTTTCCCAGCCTTGACGCGATTTCCTGACTCATGGGAGCGCGGAACAGGCGGCTCTGTTTGTGTACCATGGGCACGCGCTCGTTCTGCAGGAATACCAGCACCCATTTTTCCGCTTCCAGGGCGCGCATCTGTTCGGCCAGTCCGGCGAGCAGGCCGGGTTGGGCCTTGAGGCGGGAGAGGCGATACTCATCCAGTGCCCCCCGGTAGCGGGATTCGAACTCCGCCAGCAGCGGCCGTTCGGCTGCCCGCATGCGCAGGCCGGTCAAACTGTCGTGCAGTTCCTGGGCGCTGCGATCCAGTTCACGTACCAGGTGGACCTTGTCCATTTTACGCCGTTCCAGATCACGGTTCAGATGGACAAAGAAATCCGCCAGTTCCTGTTCCTGCTGCTCTGAATCGCGGATCTCCACGGCCCGGTTGCCGTCGCTGATAATGACGCGGTCTCCGGGGCGGAAAATCCTCGAGCGGAAGTAATCCCAGGCCTGGGGCCAGTCGCTGCTTTGTTCATTCCACCACAATAGAAAGAGAAACAACCGCCCCCTGCGGGGTAAAACCCCGGTTCCCGCCTCTGGCTGAGGCGGTGCTGGAAGCGGCATCAGGGACCGGTGCAGTTCGCGGAGACTGGTAATGGGAAGGCGGCGCCCGTTTTCGTATAGAGCGAAGTCTTTTAGCGTGAGTCCCGCGACTGGTTTCTTGCCGTCAAACACCCTGACCACCACTTCGCGCTGCGTGACCTGGACTCGTTCCACCACCGGGTCCTGGGCGAACAGGCCCGGAATCGCCATCAGCAGGGGCGCGATCACCCATAAACGCTTACGGTTGCCGCGTATCCCGGCCTGATACCGATTCCCTGATTTCCCGGATTGTTTGAGTGCCTTTGCCATGTTTTCTCTCCTGAGATCACTTGGGGAAGTCCAGCAAGTTGAATGCCAGACTGAAAACGAAAAAAATGCATCTTATCGGTGACAATTGCCGCGGCGCGTCATGCAGCTGATTCTCTCAAAGGTGATTCGCGCCGGGTTTTGGCACAAAAAGAGGACGGTCGGCCCGCCGGCGCGGTGTGGATACCGGAATCTCCCGGTCGTCCCAGGGTCAGCGCTTCTTGACGATGGCCAGCGGGTTGCCCAGGGCCACGGTGTAGGCGGGCAGGCGGCGATGAACCACGCTGCCTGCGCCGATGACGCATCCGGTGCGGATTTTGACTCCGTCCAGCACGGTCACGGAGGCGCCGATCCACACATCGTCTTCGATTTCGATTCCTCCCTTGGACCGCGAAGGTTGATGCCAGATTGGGATGTCCCTGCGCTCGAAACTGTGGTTGCCCCCGGCCACCATGTAGGTCTGGCCGGCGGTGAACACGTATTTGCCGATTCTGAGGGTGCTTTCGGAGAGGAGCGTGTTGTTGGGTCCGATGTTGGCGAAGTCATCGATCAAGATATCGCCGCCTTTGCAACTGATGATGGTGTTGCGGCCCACGACGACATGATCACCGATATGGATGCCCTGATTGTCGCGTCCCTTGGCGTCCAGCACGGTGTTGTCGTCAAACACGACGCCGTTGCCGATGTGGATCTTGCGCGGGTGGCGGATCGTCATGTTGCGGCCGAACACCACTCCGCGGCCGACCGACGCGAACAGGCGGCGGAAAAAAAGCTTGCGCAGGGCGAAACCCAGGGCGCCGGGTATGGAGGAAAACAGGGTGGTGATGATTTCGTATTTGAAAAAGAATCCCGTTGAAACCGGCCCCAGAAAGAGGTCGCGGTACTTGCGCACGGCGCCTTTTTCCGGGTCCATCAGGGTCTTCTGTTCGCCGGGAATCGGGCCGTTGTCTGTGCTCATGGCCGCATTCTACCGCGGAAACAATGATTTTGGCAAGGTCATGCGGGCGGCAGCCAGCCCATCTCGCGATAACCGCGCACGGTTTTTTCCAGGCCTTGCTGCAGGGATGTGTCAAAGCCGACACGCAGCTCCGTGCGGATGCGGGTGGAGTCCAGGGGTTTGCCGCGACGGAAAAACGCCAGTCGCGCGCGGTTAAGCGGGGCTTCTCTGCCGGCGAGCGCGAAAAGGGGCTCCATGATCCAGGCCGCCGGCAGCAGCAGGCTGACCGGTATATGTGCAAAACGCCGGTTACGCCCGAGGGCAACCGCGATTGCTTTTGTCAATTCGTTTACCGTGACGGCGTTCCCGGCGGCGTTGTAGTCACGGCCGTGAATTCCCTGGCGGTAAACAGCCAGTGCGGCTGCGACCAGGTCGTCGATGTACACGGGAGTCTGCAGGATGCGGCCGCTGCCCGCGATAAAGAAGAGTCCCGAATGAATGCGCCTGATCAGTTTGAACGTGCGGGGATCGCCTTCGCCGTATACCCAACCGGGACGGATCACACACACTTCGGGCAATGATTCCCAGGACATGGCCGCCTGTTCCCCGGCGGCCTTGCTTTTTTCGTAGGCGTCCACCGGATGGCCCTGGTGCTGCTCCGTGAGCAGTTCACGTCCGGACGTGCGGCCGAAAATTCCGGCACTGCCGAAGTGGACCACCCGCTTTACTCCGGCCCGGCGTGCCTGTTGCAACAGCACGGTGGTGCCGTGCGCATTGATGCGCATGAATTCACTCTGGGGAATGCGGCGATTGCCCAGGGCTGTGGCCAGGTGGAATATTCCGTCCAGACCGTCACAGAATTTCGCCATGAAGCCGGCATCGGTCACGTCCCCGCGCAGAATTTCCACGTTTTCCGCCAGTGGAGTCTGGTGTACCAGGGCCCGCACGCGGGCCCCGTTGGCGGCCAGGGCCCGTACCAGGCGGCTGCCGATAAATCCTCCGGCCCCCGTGACACCGATCCGGAGGGAATCCCAGTAATCACTCATGCGTCATCCCCTGATTTCTGAGTATAGACACCGGGCCGGGTGAAAGCAAGCCGGTTTCCAGGAGTTTTTTTGCTGTGCTACAATAGAATAAAAAGGAGGCCATCAATGGGAAAAAATGAGCAGATTGATATCATCAAGGGCGCGATACTGCTGGAACACCGCGGTCGCGCGTTGTATGAGTCGGTGGCGGCCAGCCAGGCCAAAGCTGCGGTGCGTGAGTTGTTCCGTCTGCTGGCCGGTGAAGAAGAGCAGCATATTGAAATTCTGTCGCGGCAATATGCCAGCTTGAACAAGGACGGGTCGTTTGCGCTGCCGGACCTGGAGACGGCCGACCAGGAAGCGGTGGATCGCGCTCTGACCGACAAGGTGTTGCAGGAAATCACCGCCGCCGGTTACGAGGCCGCCGTGATCTCCGCCGCCCTGGATTTTGAGAAAAAGGCGGTTGAGTATTATTCCTCACGCGCCCGCGCCACCCAGGATGCGGATGAGCGCCGTTTGTACCAGTGGCTGGCGGATTGGGAAACCACCCATATGACCCTGTTTGCAGAGATGGACGATCACCTGCGTGAAGAAGTCTGGTACGACAACCGCTTCTGGCCCATGGATTAAGCGCCCTGATTCAGGAGGTGACAAAATTTTTCGCTGGAGAATACTGTTTCTGTTTGTAACGTGGATTGTTCTGTTTGCGGGCGCGAACCGCCTGGGCGCGGAACAAGCCCGACCCGACCCGGTGATCATTATCGCTGTGGACACGTTGCGGGCGGACCGCCTGGGATGCTACGGTTATCCCCGCCCGACTTCTCCCGAACTGGACGCCCTGGCGGAAAAGTCCGTTCTGTTCACGCGTTGTTTCACGCCGTCGCCGTTGACGACACCGGCATTCGCATCGCTGCTGACATCCATGCCGCCTCATCGCCACGGGGCCAAACGCAACGGCTTGCCGATCTTTCCCAAGGTGGAAACCCTGACCGACCTGTTGAAGGCAAGGGGATACCGGACCGGCGCTTTCATCTCCAGCTGGCCGCTTAAAGCTAAGCTCAGCGGGCTCGATCGGGGCTTCGATACCTACGAAGAAGTGTTTGACAAGAAGCGCTGGCTGGGTACCATCAATCCCGAAGGCCGTGCTCCCACGGTTAACGAACGGGTCTTCGAGTGGCTGGACCGTTGTGAAGACGAGCCGTTTTTTCTATGGGTCCACTACTCCGAACCGCACGCGCCCTATCTTCACCACGAGGAATTCGACTTCGATTACAACCGCTGGAACAAAAAACTTTACCATCCGGACAGCGATTTTTCCGATATGCGCAACTATGATACCGAAGTGGGTTTTGTGGACCACCATATCGGTCGCCTGATCGATCGTCTGGGCAAAGACGGTTTGTTTGATCGCGCCATTGTGGTGTTCATGTCCGATCATGGAGAAAGTTTCGGGGAACACGGTGAACGCGGCCATGGGCGTAAATTGTTCAATGCCACCCTGCATGTGCCCCTGATGGTGAAACTCCCGCGCGATCGGAGGGCGGGAACCCGGATGCAGCATGAGGTTTCGCTGGAAGATGTGGCCCCCACGCTGCTGGAATTACTGGGCCTGGATCGCCCGGATTGGATGATTGGTCGCGATCTGTTCATCCCCGAGGCGGGGCGGGCGATTTTTTCCGAGGCATACAAAGGCGCCGTGCATTTCAGGCGTGGACGTTATTACCATCACAAGGTGGAGCCGATCGCTTACTCCCTGGTCCAGGCGGGAGAAAAGCTGATGCTTTCTCCCCGCAATCACCGCTATCGCTTTTTTGACTGGATCCATGATCCCTTGGAAAAGCGCAATCTCTATCTGAAGCGCAAATCCCGGCTGGGAGCGTGGCAACGGTTGCTCAAGGGATACGTTGAGCGGGTGGAGGATTACATCCAGATCAGTAAGCAACTGGTGCGCGAACCCGGCAGCATGAGCGAAGAAGACATGGAGAAATTAAAGACACTGGGCTATTTTTAGCCCAAAGCGCTTGAACGATCAACGGCAATGCGGCCGGGCATGCGCCGCTGAAAGCGGGCGTGGCATCCGCGGTTGCCGATAGAAGCGGCATTCTGGAGGCAAGATGAAGAGAGCAGCAACAATCCTGGCGGGCATGGTGTTGATGGTGGCGGTTGTGGTTCCGTTGCGGGGAGCCGGTCTGAAGCAGGAACTGTCTCCATGGCTGATACTGGGGCCCTTGCCCGTAACCGAGGCGGAATTTGAAGCGCATAAAACCGATGAGGCGCTGGTGAGTTTTTCTCACCTGGACGCAAGCCGCGCCATCCCGCGCATGGGGGATGAGGTTGAATGGGGCGAAAACACCCGTTTCCAATGGCGTCAATACCGCGATGAGAACCTGGCTGTATCTTCCCCCGGGGTGTATTACATGGCCACCTGGCTGAATACCAGCCGATGGTTGGCGGCACGACTGTTGCTGGATCGCGTCGATTACGCATTCACCGTGTACCTGGATGGCGAAGCCCGGGAAACCTCACGCGTACATGCCGATCGTTGGGGAGTGGATATGCACCTGCCCACGGGCAGCCACAAGCTGGTGATCAAACTGCTGGTCCGTCCCAAGCGCATCCCGCGCTTCCTCCCGTTCCTGGAGTGGAGTGATGAGTTCGGTACCGTACCCCTGCGGGTCTCGATGGAACCGGGAGCGGAGATGGGTATCGAGCATGTGTTGCATGCGGCCGATGCCGCGAGTGTGAAAATGGCGCCGGACGGGCGGCATGTCGCGGTCACTTTCAGGCAATTGAGCGCGGGAGACCTGCGGCGCAGCTGGACGGAAGTGCTGGAAGTGGATTCAGGGCGCGTGGTCTGGACCAGTGAGGGTTTGGGTGAGGTGAGCGGGCTCACCTGGCTGCCGGATTCCGCGGCTTTCGCTTTTATCCGCAAATACAAGGAAAAGGCGGATATCGTGGTTCATCGACTGAAAGACCATGCCTTGCACACGGTTTGTCCAGCCGTCGCCCGCCTGGAGAGCATCCGCTGGTCCCCGGACAACCGCTATCTGGTTTATACCGCTGCAGAACCCACCCCGGAGCAGGCGGAATGGAAACATGTCCGGGAAATTGCTGATCGCGCCGGTTCACCGCCGCAACGCGTGGGTCTGTTTATCCATTACACAGCCGGATCCATCACGCGCTGTCTGGCAGCCCCCGAAGAACGGTTTCATTCGGCCCTGATCAGTCCCGACGGAAAACGCATCCTGCTGGAAAGAAAAATTCCGGATCTTTCCGGGCGACCCTATGAGCGCTACGAAGGGATTCTGATCGATGCGGCGACCATGGAAAGAAAGCCCCTGCTGGCGGATCCCTGGATCAACGAAGTGTCCTGGGCGCCCGATTCCGGCCGCCTGCTGGTCATCGGCGGAGCTTCCGCCTTTGATGGCGCGGGCAATGTGCTGAGCGCAGGTGAGATCCCCAACGATTTTGATGGGCAGGCATTTCTTTTTGATATCGCCACGCGTGCGGTCACGCCGATCTCCAGGTCGTTTGCCCCTTCCATTACGACTGGGTTCTGGCATTCACGCAATCAAGGCATCTATTTCCAGGTGGTGGACGGTGCCAGGGAATCTCTGGCAACCTGGCGCAAAGACAGGGGATTTGAACTGCTTGATTTTCCCGTGGATGTGGTGCACCGGGTGGACTGGTCGCGGGAGCAGCCTCTGGCTGTGGCATGGGCTTCCGGAGTGACCACCCCCCACCGTCTTTACCGCGTGGATTTGAAACGCAAGCGTGTCAACGTGTTGCGTGACGTCAACGCCGGATTGTTCCAGCAGATTCGTTTCGGCAAAGTGGAAGACCTGAATTACCGTACCGCGGATGGCAGGATGGTTCCGGGTCGGCTCTACTATCCGCCGAAGTTCAATCCCAATCACCGTTATCCCCTGATTGTCTATTACTACGGCGGCACCACGCCGGTGTCGCGGGATTTCGGCGGCCGCTACCCCAAGAACTGGTACGCGGCCCAGGGCTACATGGTCTACGTATTGCAGCCGACCGGTACCGTGGGGTACGGTTCATCCGCAGCCGCCGTGCATGTGAATGATTGGGGCAAACACACCGCAGCCGAGGTGGTGGCTGCGGTGGAGGCTTTGACCCGCTCCCACCCCAACGTGGATCCGCAACGGGTCGGCGGCATGGGTGCTTCCTATGGAGGCTTCCTGACCCAGTACCTGGCGGCCACTTCGAAAAATTTTGTCGCCCTGATTTCCCATGCCGGCATCTCTTCTCTGAGCAGTTATTGGGGCGTGGGTGATTGGGGCGTTTCCTACAGCGGGGTGGCGTCGGCGGATTCATTCCCCTGGAACCGCAAGTCTCTTTACGTGGATCAAAGCCCCCTGTTCATGGCGGATCGTATCCATACGCCCCTGCTGCTGCTCCACGGCGAACAGGACAACAATGTGCCGCCCGGGGAGAGTTACCAGATGTTTGCCGCGCTGAAACTGCTGGGTCGTGAGGTCGCCCTGGTGACGTTCAAGGACCAGCAGCACTTCATCCTGGAGCCGCCCCAGCGGCGGCGGTGGATGCGGACCATCATCGCCTGGTTCGATTACTGGCTCAAGAACCAACCCCAGGCCTGGAAAGAGATGTATCCGAAGGCGGAATGATTATCCGGATTCGGCGGTATCCGGCGTACGGTTGATCACGTTGACGTAGTTGTAGGGAATTTCGATGCCCGCGGCATCAAATGCCCGTTTGATGCGCAGGTTCAACTCGCGGCCCACCGCCCATTGTTCTCCGGGCGCGGTCTTGGCCAGGATGCGGAAATTCACCGATGACTCGCCGAAAGAGATGATGCCCTGGGGCAGGGGCTCTTCCACCAGGAGGTTTTTCCACAGCGGGACCTTCATGATTCCACTGGAGATATCCTTCAACACCTGCATGACCTCTTCCGCATCTTCATCGTAGGCAACACCGATGTTGACCACGGCCATCGACCACTTATGCGTCAGGTTGGAAACACTGTTGATGCTGCCGTTGGGGATAATGTGCATGGTGCCGTCCAGCGCACGCATCTTGATGGTGCGGAAAGAGATCTTTTCCACCGTGCCTTCCTTGCCGTTGATTTCCACCACGTCTCCCAGCGCCAACTGCTCTTCCATCAGCATGAAGAAACCGCTGAAGAAATCTTTGACCAGCGATTGGGCGCCGAAGCCGATCGCCAGGGACAATCCGCCGGCGGCGACCAGAAAAGGCGCGTAATCGATATTCAACTCACCCAGTACCCACAGCACGGCCAGAATCCACAACAGGACCTTGACAATGGAAAGGATGACGGAAGACAACGTCTGGTAGCGTTGCTTGTGATGGCTGTCGAGGTTTCCGCTTGCTTCGACGCGCCGCATGGTGCGCCGCACGAGCTGGTGGGCGATGCGGTTCAGGAGGAACACCATCAACACGGCGATCACGATAATGATGAACCCGTGCAGGATCTGGTTGCGCAATTCCCGCCGCCGCTGGATCTTCAGGTTTTCCAATTCCTCCTGCGTTGCGGCGATGCGGTTTTTCAAGGTTTGAATCCGGTTTTCCGTTACGTAGACAAATGTCTGGGTGGTGTTCAATTTGGGGATTTCCAGTCCGTTGAGGCGGATGTTCCTGACCCGGGCGAATGCCGCTTTCACCCTCCGCGCCACGGGGTCGGCGGACGCCCGGGCATCGGCTTCCAATTGCCTGATTTCCTCGCGCTTTTCCGCGATCTTTTTTTCCTGTTCTTCATGCTGCTTGCGCAAGGTTTCCAGGCGCTCGCTTTCCGCTTTCAGATTGGAAGTGTATTTTTTTAATTCATTTTCCCGCTGACGCATGCGCAGAGAAAGGGGTACTTCGGCGGCGGGCCGGCTCTCCAGCGTGGTGACGGAGAGCAATTCTTTCTGGCGCTCACTTTCACGCAGACGCTCGATCTGCTTTTCCAGGCGTTCAATCTGCAGAGAAACCGAGTTGATTCTGCGTTGAATTTCCATCAGCCCGGTTTCGCCGTTCTCCAGGTACCGGGCGGCCTTGCTCATCCAGAGTGAGCGTTGACGGGGTTGACGGGCGGACAATTGCACGAGGCGAGGCAGCAACTTGTCTTCCAGGAGGTTGTACATGGAGACCAGCAGGTCGAATCTGCGCTTGTTGAAATCGAGGCGCTCGATCAACTGGTGGGAGATTTCCAATTCCTTGAAATCCGGGAATTCATGGGGGGAGAATTGTTCCAGGGTATCGTATTGAGCCTGGAAATTCTGCAATGAGGCTTCCAACTCATCGAGTGCCACAGCCGGGTCCGGAGGTTCGGACTGCGCGGTTACCGGCAGGGTCAGCAAAAGGGCAACCAGGAATGTCCGCAGGAATTTTTTCATGATGTCACCTCCGACGGTTGATTTGCTTGGGACACGATTAATCAGATGATAATGAATGATCGCGGTTTTCTCAACCCGGGCGTCGCCGCCGGGTTAAAAAACACAGAAGCGCCGGGTTTTCATCTCTCCCCCGGGAACGGCACAAAGGAGCGAAAAAGTCACTGCTGGTCACCGTTGCCGGGAAACACCTCGATGGGGCGTTCGTCCAGCAGGCGTTCATTTAAAAAAACCGCGACCCGGTAGGTTCCGGGCTTCAGGTCCGGGTAGCGTTCGTAACAGATGATGTGGGTGTAGTAGCGTCCCGGCTCGCCGAAATGGAAGTCCGAGTCCCGCGATCGCTCTCCATTTTCGTCGAACAGGCGGATCCGCACCGTTCCGGCTCCTTCCACTTCACAGATTCGTGCCAGGATGTAGAAGGGAACGCGTACGCGCCCGTCCGCGAAATCTTTCTGCTGCAGGCGCTCTTTTCCGTTGGTGACTTCACGCAATGCCGTCAACTCACATACATGGGGAAACTCCAGCAGCGGCAGGTCTTTCACCCGGACCCGGCACCCGGCCGGCAACAAGCCCAGCAGAATCAGACCAGCAGCAGCTTGATAAAGAATTTTTTGAGTGCCAATGAGTAACCTCCCTGAATTCTCAACTTGTGTTTAAACATTTTTTCGACAAACACCTCCAGGGTCTGGAACCGGTTGCCGCGAACATAGAAGATCATGAAAGAAGAGAGGCGCAGATCCCACGGCAGTTTCACCCGGCCGTTCCAGGTCAGGGTTTCCGGCTTCAAATCGTTATCCATGATCAATCGCAAACGCAGGTCGATTTCATCCGCACGCGAGAATCCTCCGGAAACACTCAGGTTGCGGGTGTTGGTGCCCTCCACCCAGAATTCCCGGCTGAGAAAACGTGATGAGAGGTTGTATTCCAGCGCCAGTTCGAAGCCGCCCAGCTTGCGCACGAGTGCGAGGTGGCTTTGAAAGTCGGTTACGTCCTCCTCCAGCCCCTCCCAGATATGATTGGCTGCCAGATTGGGGCGCAATTCAAAGCCGAAGGGCAGTAACAGGCCCCGACCCTGAACCAGAATGCGTATCCCCGGTGAGGCGGATGTTTCGACTCCACCTGTGGTGGGGAAGGAATTGAACAGGTAATAGGGGGTGAAAGCGATGGAAATATTTTTTTCCAACAGGAAGAACGGATTGAAAGGCAGATGAATGGAAAAATTCTTGCGATTGATCCTGTCCAGCATGTCGCGGTTCCAGCGGAATTCCGAATCCATCGAGAACCAATGACTCTGAAAGCCGAAGTTCGCGTGCAGATCCATCTGGTCCGAATGGAAACCCTCGCGGAAAATCCGGCGCTCCATTCCCAGATTGAAGCGAACTTTCTCTTTCACTTCCAGCGGGATATCGATGCTGTAGGAGATGCTTTTCTTCCAGTTGTAGCGAAGGTCGAAGCGGGGTCGCAATTGTTTTGAGGCATGGAGGGTGACGCGCGCGGATAATTCCGTGAACAGCCCGGCGCCATGGCGCCCGCTGAATTGCTGGTTCAGTTCGTATTCAAACCAGCCCTTCCGTTGGGAGCGGTTCAAGGCGAGGTTGAAACTTCGTTCTCCGGTATCTCCGCCGACGCGAACGCTCAGCAGGTCCGTTTTTCCGGGGTAAAGCGACATGCGGCCTGAGTAGAGCAGGCCGCGGGGAGTGCCTGGAAGACGGAAGAGTCTTCTCTCATAGGCCTTCAGGGAGAAATCGCCGCGCAGCGGACGCGTATGCAGCAGCAGGCGTGAGTCCAGGGCCAGCCCTTCGGAACGGGTATAATGCAGGTCCTCCAGGTAGAAAAGGCTGCGGTTTTCCAGCGAGCCCCGGTTTACGGAGAAGTGCCGCATGGGTACAGACGGCATGCCCATGATATAGGGGATCACGGTTTCCGCCCGGATTCTGCCGCGGGGGTCTACGCTGAATCCACGGAACTCGAAAAAGAGGGCATAATCTTTGAATTCTTCAAGCGTTGGTTTGCGCAACTGGAAGCGCTGCAGCTCATCTCCATGGCTGATAACGCGCTCCCTGAACGATTCGCTATGGAAGCGGGGGGGGATCCCCTGGAAGTAGACGACATCGCCATGGTGTGGAGTCGGCTCGCGCAGGTCGGCCTCCGGCCCGCCGTACAATACGCCCTTCAGAGTGGATACGTCGTAGTAGAGCACAGAGCCCTGTAGCGTCACTTCACCGCTCTTTAACACGATTTCCCCGCTGCCGAAAATCATTTTGAGGTGATCGCAGTAAATGAAATAGCGGCCGGAAACCTGAATGGACTGACCCCGCAGCAAGCCCGGGACCAGGCAGCTCAAGAGGCTAAGGCAGAGTAACTTTCGCAACCTGTCCATTCAGACTCATCAGGTATAAAAACCCCCGGTCATCCTTGCAGACCCCGGCCGTGCTCTCCAGAGGCGAGCGGAACACATCTTCAACGCTTCCAGCAAGGGTCAGGCGGTACAGTGCGTTGCTGGACAAATCGGTGACCAGCAGCGAATCCCCGAAAAACTCCATCCCCCCGGTCTCCAGGCCGGGAAGTTGGAACAGGCGCCGGATTTCAAGCGATTCCGGGTCGAGGGTGAAAACACTTTCTGAACGCGAATCAAAAACCAGCAGCTCGTCCATCCCCGCCGCCAGCAGGCGGGGGTAAATCTCGGCGGTGGATATGCGGGTGATCAGCGTTCCCGACAAGGGATCGAATACGTTGATCTGGTTTTCCTGCCCGCACAGGTAGAGGCGGCGATTCAGGAAAGCGATGCCGTTTGAAGGGGCGAAAAGGAAACTGCGGATGGTGGCGCCGCTCTCGGTGTCGAACGCGGTTGCATTACCCCGGTCGCTGGCTTTCCAGATTTTTTCTCCGTCAAAGCAGATGTCTCCGGGCCCGGAAACCTGGGTTGAAAAAACATTCTGGATGGTCAGGTTGGCTCGTGAAGCGTCCGGATCCAACGGGTTGTTGAAGGTGATGTCCCGGCACGCGTTAAAAAGCAAGGCGGCAATGCAGGCCGAAGCCAGCGGCAGAAACATCACAGCTGATTTTCGCATGGTTTTTTTTTGTCCATTTCAGGTCCAGAAAGTGAATCACCAGTACGCCTGCAGCGCCGATCAGCAACCAGTTGCGGGTACGGAACCGGCTTTCGGTCTCACGCCGCAATTCCACGATCCGCGGGATTTCAATACTGGCCAGGTATTCGTCATAGGAGCGATTCCCGCGGTAGTTGAAAATCGCCGCGGCCGCCACCGTGCCGACAAATCCACTCAGCAGAAGAACGCCTTTCAGGGTTTTTCCCGAACGCAATTGGATCCAGCCGGGGATTACTTTTTCCAGTGGAACGGGTGGCTCCCCGGCAGCGCTTTCTTCGGCGCCTGCCGGAAAGGCCAGCGCCAGCAGGAGGCACACGATCGTCAGCTTATTCCCGCCTCGAATCATGATCTTTAGTGTACCGGGTTGCGAGGTTGATTGCAATCCGCACCAGTGGTTGACAGCGCATGGTCAAGGTTTCTATAATAATTATCAAGCGTTTGATGTGTGTCGGGGTGGTTTGCCGTTCCGCCCCGAAGACGCCGTTAATGAAAGGCAGGAGGCCCTCATGAAGCCCCGGAATATTTGCCTGGTTGTTTTTCTGGCCCTGGCATTTGCTTTTTCTGCGTCGCTGGTTGCCCAGGATCTGGACCTGGGGAACATCCGTGTTCCGCGCGCATTCGTGCATGGCGAAACCAGTCACGATGCCGGGATTTACCACCTGGTGCTGACGGATAAGGAGGGGATTCCCTGGTTCCAGGTTCAGGACCGGCAGGGCAACCTCCTGTTTGAGGAAATGGGAGTGGTGCTGACCGAAGCCGTTCCCGGGATGCGCCGGGCGTTTCGTATGCGGGGTGAAATGCTGCGGGGATACGAATTCTATCGTGTGCGCGTGACTCAGCCGGATCGCAAGGTGTTGGCGTATTTCTTGTTGCGCAAGTAATCCTTATCCGTTTCCGGCACCCATCTCCGCGGCTTCTTCGGTATCGGGGATATTGTCGTAGTAACCCTGGAATCGAATGTGTTCTTCCGGGCGGCAGAATTCAGTGGGTTCCGTGCCGTTGACGAACGCTTCGTTCAGTGGGTGCAGGCATTCCGGTGTCCAGATTTTTCCGGTGAATCCGTCGATCTTGACAAACACCACTCCCGGAGGTTTGGGGAAGGTTTTCTCTTTTTCCGGGTGCGTTTCCAGGTATTTTTCCATAAAACGGACAAAAACCGGCGTGGCCGCCCTGGATCCGGTTTCACCTTCGCCCATGCTGCGGGGTATGGAATAGCCCACCCACACGCCGACGGTGATGGAAGGTGAAAAACCGATAAACCAGGCATCGGTGTTGTCGTTAGTCGTACCGGTCTTGCCGCCGATGGGCGCTTCCAGGTGGCGGGCCCTCCAGCCGCTGCCCATCTGCACGACACCCTGGAGCAGGTAATTCATGACATAGGCGGTTTCCCGATCGACCACCATTTTGCGGTCGGGATATCCCTCTTCGATGATATGGCCGTTCGGGTCGCGGATTTCACGGATCAGGTAGGGTGTGACCCGGGTGCCGAGGTTGGGGAAAACCGTAAACGCGGCCACCATCTCCTGCAATGAAACGCCGAAACTTCCCAGGGAGATCGACATGAACGGCTGCAGGTCGGAGGTGATTCCGAAACGGCGGCCGTAATCAACGATCCTGGCCGGGGTCAGCTGTTCCACCAGTTTGGCTGAGATGACATTGCGGGATTTCTGCAACGCCCGACGCAGAGTCAGCGGGCCCAGGAAATCGAGGGTGATATTGCGTGGTTCCCAGATCTCGTCAATCTTGGCGTCATAGTAGGAGAAAGGCTCGTCGACGATCACCGTGGCCGGCGTATAGCCGTTTTCCAGTGCCGCGGTGTAGATGATGGGTTTGAAGGTGGATCCGGTCTGACGCCCCGCCTGGGTGGCGTTGTTGAATTCACTCTTGGAGAAATCGTAGCCTCCGACCATGGCGCGAACCTGGCCGGTTTCATTGTCGACCACCATGATGGCGCCCTGGACTTCCGGTTCCTGTTCCAGGCCCAGACGAAGCGGCGGTTGATTCTCCGTGCTTTCCCCGCTTGACGGCTCCAGGGATACACCCTCAGGGATCTCCAGCAGGCGGAACAGGGCCACATCCCCCTTGCGCAGAATACGGGTCAGCGGCAGCCGGGTCCAGGCCGCCTCGCGGGCATCCAGTTTTCCCGATAAGTGGCTGATCCGTACCCGGGCGGATTTTCGCTGGACCTCGATGACGATACCGGGAACGATTTCGCCGACACGCAGTTTCATCCGCCTCCATTCCGGCAACCGCACGCCAAGGATATCTTCGCCTTTTTTCGCCAGGTTGGTCAGACCGGGCCTGACGCGCCATCCGCGGCGCTTGTCCAGTTCCCGCAGGCCTTCTTTCAACGCCTCTTCCGCCCAACCCTGCATCATCGGGTCCAGGGTGGTGTAGACCTTGAGGCCGCCCTTGTAGAGCAGATTGTCGCCGTATTTGGCCTCGAGGTAGCGCCGGGTCTCTTCCAGGAAATAATCTCCCAGCGATTCGTGCTCGGCTTCATAGGGTTTTGTGGGAAGTTCCGTCGCCTGCGCGGTCCGGCATGTAGCCTGATCGATGAAGCCCATTTCCTGCATGTGTTTAAGAATGCGGTTGCGGCGGTTCCTGAGATGGGCCACGCGTTCATCTTTTACGCCGGGGTTGCGAAAGGCGTTGAACAGCACGTTGGGGGAAGGGATCAATGCGGTCAGCAACGCGGCTTCCTGGACATTGATTTCAGAAACCGATTTGCCAAAATAGTAACGAGCCGCGGCTTCCACACCATAAACACTGCCTCCCAGAAAGATCTTGTTGCAGTAATAGGTGATGATCTGTTCCTTGGTGTAATTTTTTTCAATCTGGATCGCCAGCAGCATTTCGTTGAGCTTGCGTTTCAGCGATACGCGCGGGGTCAGGAACAGGCCGCGGGCCAATTGCTGGGTAATGGAACTGCCCCCTCCCCAATCACGGCCGAACAGGCGCCCGATGATGGCCCGGATGGTGCCCTTGAAATTGATGCCCCAGTGGGAATAGAATTGCCGGTCTTCTGATGCCACAAGTGAATGAATCAACGCGTCCGGCAGGTCCGTGCGGCGCACGATGCGGCGTTTTTCAATGGCGAAATCGCGAACCGGTTCTGCGTGGCGATCAAAGACCGTCGTCATGACCACGGGTTTGATGTCTTCCAGGTTCTCGATCTGCTGGGGGAATCCTCTCTGGAATACCAGGATAATGCCGGCGGCCACTCCCAGCAGCACGGTCAACAGAATGCTGGCGCCAAACAGGATCGGGCGTATGTTGCGCTTAATGAAATCTTTCATGGTTTTTATAGTATATCACACAAAAATTGGGTGCAGAAGTCCGTTTATTTGCCGGTTTTCACCCGAAAATCGCTTGCATTCCGCTGTTTGACGGGTATAATGAGTTATTACGCTCTGCCTCTCACAGGCGTTACAGGAGGTCTAAATGCCAGCCAAAGGCTATGTTGAAATTGACAAGGAAGTATGCAAAGGTTGCAACCTTTGCGTGCTCAACTGCCCCACCAAGTGCCTAGCTCTGAACACGGCGGACACAAATTCTCACGGGCTGCACTACGCGTACCTGGCGGATGAAGAGAAATGCATTGCCTGCATGAACTGCTCCGTCATGTGTCCCGATGCGGCCATCACCGTGTACAAGAAAGCGGAATGAAAAAGGGAGGATCAATTGGGTGATATTAAATTTATGAAAGGTAATGAAGCCCTGGCCGAAGCCGCGATTCGCGCCGGCATGAGGGGCTATTTCGGTTATCCCATTACTCCGCAGTCCGAAGTAGTGGAATATCTCGCCATGGAACAACCCAAGCACAATTACGTGTTGTTGCAGGCCGAAAGCGAAGTCGCGTCGATCAACATGGTGTACGGCGCCGCCGGAGCCGGAGCCAGGACCATGACCACCACGTCGTCTCCCGGCTTTTCGCTCATGCAGGAAGGCATGTCCTACATCGCCTGCGCCGAGCTGCCCTGCGTGGTGGTCAACGTGGTGCGCGGCGGCCCGGGGCTGGGTACGATTCAGCCCGGACAGGGAGATTACTTCCAGGCGGTCAAGGGCGGCGGCCACGGAGACTACCGTCTGATCGTGCTGGCGCCGAACTCGGTGCAGGAGATGGCGGACCATACCATGCTGGCTTTCGATCTGGCCGATCAATACCGCAACCCGGTGTTGATTCTTTCCGATGGAGCCATCGGCCAGATGATGGAAAAAGTGGAACTGCCCGATCCCGTTACCACCCTGATGGAGAAACCCTGGGCCAGTACGGGAAAGACGCCCGACCGCGAGCGCAACGTGATCACTTCGCTGTTCATCAAGCCCGAAGACATGGAGCAGAAAAATATCGAGCTTCAAGCCAAATATCGCAAAATTGCGGCCGGTGAAGTCCGATTCGAGGAATACCTGCTCGATGACGCGGAAGTCGTGCTGATGTCCTACGGAGTGACAAGCCGGATCTGCAAGAAAGTCGTGGATCTGGGCCGGGAACAGGGTGTGAAGATGGGGTTGCTGAGACCCGTGACCTTGTGGCCTTACCCGACTGAACGCGTGGCTGAATTGGCGGCCCAGGACAGGGTGAAGATGTTTGTTACCGCCGAGATGAACGCCGGTCAGATGGTGGAAGATGTCCGCCTGGCGGTAAACGGCCGCAAGCCGGTCTATTCGACCGGGCGCATGGGTGGAATCATCCCCACCCCGGGAGAGATCCTGGATTTTACGTTGCGGCAAATGAAGTAAGGAGATTACCATGAAAACCGGATACGAAAAAATCTATGAACGTCCGAAAACCCTGTTGCCCACGCGCATGCACTATTGCCCGGGATGCATGCACGCCATCGTGCACAAGTTGATCGCCGAATTGATCAACGAAATGGATCTTCAGGAAAAGACCATTGGTGTGTGTCCCGTGGGTTGCAGCGTGTTCGCATACGATTACATTGACATTGACTGGCAGGAAGCGGCCCATGGACGCGCCGCCGCCCTGGCCACGGCCATCAAGCGCATGTTGCCAGACCGGGTGGTTTTTTCATACCAGGGTGACGGTGACCTGGCCGCCATCGGTACGGCTGAAACCATTCATGCCTGCAATCGCGGTGAGAAATTCACCTTTATCTTTATCAACAACGCCATTTACGGCATGACCGGGGGTCAGATGGCACCGACGACCCTGGACGGAATGAAAACCACCACTACGCCGTACGGGCGTGAAGCCGTGACCGCGGGCATGCCCTTGAAGATGTGCGAGATTGTTTCGCAGTTTGACGGCGTGGTGTATGCACAGCGGGTTTCCTGCAACAATCCGGCCAATACCCGTCGCACCAAGAAAGCCATCCAGCGCGCTTTTGAGATTCAGCAGCAGGGCCTGGGAACCACTTTCATCGAAGTGGTGTCCAATTGCCCGTCGAACTGGAAGTGTACGCCCGAAGTATCCATGGATCGAGTGAAAGAGGAAATGATGCCCTATTTTCCTCTGGGTGTGTTCAAGGAACCCCGTTCCTGAAAGGAGGCTGAGAATCATGTTGAAAGAAATGATATTTTCCGGTTTTGGCGGCCAGGGTGTTCTCTCCATGGGCAAACTTCTGGCTTACGCGGCCATGAAGGAGGGCAAAGAAGTCAGTTGGATGCCCTCTTACGGGCCTGAGATGCGCGGAGGCACGGCGAACTGCGTGGTCAATATCAGTGATCGCCAGATTTCCTCTCCCATTGTCACCGAGTTCGATGTGGTGGTTGTTTTGAATCAGCCTTCACTGGACAAGTTCGAGCCCCGGGTCAAAAAGGGCGGCACCCTGATCTGGGAAAGCACGACCATCAAGAAAGGCCCGACCCGCGACGACATTCACGCCGTGGCGTTACCGGCCATCGATACGGCCACCAACGAGCTCAAGAACATCAAGGTAATGAACATGCTCGTGCTGGGCGCGCTGGTGAAACTTGAACCCATTGTGAATCGCGAATCCCTGATCACGGCGCTGAAAGACACATTGCCCAAGCGCTATCACAATCTGATTCCCCTTAATGAAGAAGCAATCGAAATGGGGATGTCGCTGGTTAAAGAAAACTGATCCAACGCCACACTGGTTGTTGCATCATGAATCCGCCTGTCATAGGCGGTAAACCGGTGGGGCGGGAGCAAAGATCCTTGACTCCCGCCCCCACCTCCCTCTCAGCCACTTTCCCTCTTTTCCCTTATGAAGGGGATCTTGAACGCGGGGTGAGGATAACCCCCTGGAGCGGCGATCAGGCCCATCGGCGGCGCAATCCGGGAAGCGGTAAAGGAAGAAGGGTTCGCGGGTTCAAAAAGGGAATGGGGGTCAGGGAAGTTCCATGAGCACGGTGCGTTGAGCCACCGCGGCGATCAACAGCAATGCCAGCGCAGCTCCGATGAACCAGGCGAACAATTCCTTTGCCTGAACGATGCGCCGCGAAGAAACTTCGCTTTTTTCCCAGCGGTCGATCTCGCTGAATATCCGCTCCAGGGAAGGTTTGTCCGTGGCGCGAAAATAGAGTCCTCCGGTAGCGGCGGCGATTTCCTTGAGCAGTTCTTCGTCGATCTCGACGTCAACCATGGTGTAACGCTGCCGGCCGAACGCGTCCGTAACCGGATAGGGCGCCCGCCCGCGGCGACCGACACCGATGGTGTATACTTTGATGCCGAATTCTTTGGCGATCTTCGCCGCATCAAGCGGGGCGATCTCGCCGCGATTGTTGACGCCGTCGGTGATGAGGATGATGATGCGTGTGGCCGTGGGGGCATGGCGGACACGGTTGACCGATGCAGCCAGAGCCATTCCCAGGGCGGTACCGTCTTCCAGATCTCCGATGCGGGTGTTTTCCAAAGCATCCAGCAACATCGATTCGTCAATGGTAAGGGGACTGCGCGTAAACGAAGTGCCGGCAAACACGACCAGGCCGATGCGATCTGAGCGGCGGCGATGAATGAAATCGCTGATGACTGCCTTGGCCACTTCGAGGCGGTTGCGCGGCTTGAAATCAACGGAAGCCATGGAGCCTGAAATATCGAGCGCCAATAAAATGTCGACTCCCCGATGCTTTTCGATTGTAAACCGGTTGAGGATCTGCGGTCGGGCCAGCGCCAGAATCAGCAATGCGAGAGCGGTCAGCCGCATCCAGGGCAAGGCGGCAAGTGCCCGGACTTTCCAGCGGGATGCCGGGTCCGGATAGATCGTCGCGCTGGATATTTTTACATGGCGGGAACCCCTGCGGCGCAGCCAGCGCCACCAGAAAGCCATGGCGGCGACCAGGGGCAGCAGGAAAAGAAAGAGTTTATGCTCCAGGTGAAACACTGGACTCCTCCGGCTGGGGGGTCTGCCGCTCGCGGTAGCGTGAAATCAGGTCCCGAATATGATGTGCCAGTTGCGCTTCTCCCGCGGGGCCGGGTTGGAAGCGGGCGAATTTGACGCGATCGGACAAATTCAGCAACAACGCGAGATGCTCGCGGATTTGCGCGTCTTCCTCGTTTCGGGCCAGGTGCAAAAGGGTTTCCCGGGTGGTCATTTCCCCGGCGTTGAAGTGGTAAACCCGATTCAGGAACCGTTTCAACACCGGCGTCAGTCGCAGGCAGAATTCCTTGACCCGGCCACGGGAGAACAGGCCCAACCCCATCAGGCGGGCCAGTTCCTGTTCCAGCTCCTCCAGGGGATGCGGTGGCGGTGGCGATGCGGACGGGCGCCGCCGCCGCAGCCATGCCAGCAACAGAATCAGGCCGAGCGGCAACAGAACGAGCCCGGCGATCCATGGCAGCAGGCGCAATGGATTGCCACGAATCGGAATCGGGGGCTTGATATCGGCGATATCGTTATCTTTTTCCGTCAACACGCTGACAATGTGAACTTCGGTCATATTGGTGGCGATTTCCTCCACCGGCAGGCTGTTTTTTTCCAGCGTGATGCGAAAAGGGCCGATCCGGTGTGAGCCGGTGCGGAAAAAGGCCAGGGTGATATGGATTTCCCTGAGCAGCAATCCATCCAGTTCGCGGGATTTGACCTGGCGTGGTGATGTTTCCTCCCAGACATCACCGCCGCTGCCGGTCTCTACGCGAATCCGGTCATGCGGTTTGTCGGTCTGCACGATGACACGCAACATCACCGGGTCGCCGACAGAGGCTTCAGTTGATGAAGCCGACAGGCTGGCCTGTGTGCGCGCTTCGAGGCCGAGCGATACCATGAACATCAGCGCAGCCGCCATCCAGCACCTGTTCATCGATTGAACCTCCTGCGCCGGCAAAGCAGAAAATCAAACAAGGGTTTCTCCGGTTTTGCATCATCCGCGATCTCGATGTGGTCTACACCGGCACTGCGAAAAAATGTCAGCAACCGCTTTTCGCGTTCTTCAAGCGCGGCGGAAAATGCGTTCACGGTCTGCTTTCTGGACAGGTCCAGGAGCAATTCCTGTCCGCTTTCAAGGTCACGCGCGCGGAACAGTCCTCCCGGCGGGAGGCTGCGTTCCCGGGGATCGAGAATGCGTACGGCCACGAGATCGTGTTTACGTGCGGTCACCCGGAAAGGGGATTCGTAGCCGTTGTCGAGGAAATCAGAAATCAGGAAAACAATCGCATGGCGGCGGCTGACCTGGTTGAGGTAAGTCAGCCCGGTGTGAAGCGACGTGCCGCTGGATTGCGGCGAGAAAGTGAGGATTTCGCGAATGATCCGCAACAGGTGGGTGCGGCCTTTCTGTGGCGGGATGTAGCGTTCAATCGTATTGCTGAACAACAGCAGCCCGACTTTGTCGTTGTTGAGCATGGCCGTGAATGCGATCAGGGCGGATATTTCCGCCGCCAGTTCCTGTTTGCTTTTGCGGCGGGAAACAAAAGCCAGCGAAGCGGAAATGTCTATGGCGAGAATCACGGTCATTTCCCTTTCTTCCACGAATTGTTTCACGTGCAGGCGACCGGTGCGCGATGTCACATTCCAGTCAATCAGGCGGATATCGTCTCCGGGTTCGTAATCACGCACCTGAAAGAATTCCATGCCTCTGCCCTTGAATGCCGAATGGTATTCGCCGGCCAGAAGTTCCCTGGATGCTTTGCGGGAAATGATTTCGATGCGCCGGACTTTGCGCAGAATTTCGCTGGATATCATTGAAACATGGCTTATCGGACCTGGATGATGATTCTGTCGGCGACGCGGATGCTTAAATGAACGGGATAGGCGAATTGCACATTCCAAAGGCGGGGAGGCCGGTTGTTCAGGTTGCAGAAAGCGGTTTGAATCTCCGAGTTGCCCTGAGAGCGAAACTCTACGCCTTCCACATCATCGAATGTGAGGCGGGTGACTTTCTGGTTCCTGCCGAGAAATTCGATGGCGTATTGGCGCTCTCCGTCGTGCTGGACATAAAAACGCTGGATTTCGTACAAGCGCTCTTCCATGCTGATTGCTCCATATCCACAAACAGCCTTTCAACTGGCCGGGTTTGATTATAACGACCGCCGGCATGGATTGCAATGGTTGAGCGGGGGCTTGCCTGGAGTTTCTGATTTGGTTATCATTGTATCAAACGGTCGCCATCGCCTCCCGGCGATGGCGGACCTGTCGGAGAGATGGATGGAAGAATACCTGGTGGAATGCTGGAATTGCGGCGCCACATACAATGCGATGGAGGCCGTACTATGCAACCATCCGAATCCCACCACGATATGTCCGTATTGTTTGAAGTGTTTCTGCGGAGCGGGTGAGGAAGCCCGCAATCGCTTTTACAGAGAATGCCCGCAAGCCTTGCGGGAAAGGCGCGAGCGCGCCATCAGCCACCGCAATCAGCGTCTGGGTGACATGTTGGTTCAGGCGGGAAAGATCACGCCTGAAGCGTTGAGCGAGGCCGTGGAAAAGCAGGCGTTCATGCGCAAGCCGTTGGGCGAGATCCTTGTCATGATGGGCGCCTTGACATTGGAAGAACTTTCCCTCTTTCTTGTTGATCAGAAACTGGTTGAAAGCATTGATCTCTCATTGTTTCAGCTGGATCAGCAATTGCTCGATCGGCTGGGAGCCGCATTCTGCGTGGTGCATCGCATGATTCCCATTGAGTTGTACCGCCTGGCTGACGGAGAGATCCTGCGATTCGCGGTTCAGTGCGTGGAAGACATTCCCGCCATCAAGCGCAGTCGCGCCATGGAAGACTTTGTCCTGATACCCTACCTGTCTTCACCGGAGCACTTTAATATGCTGTTCAAGGAAATCGTCGAACGTGCCCGTGACCAGAAAGGCTGACCTGCCTCCTGTCACCTTCTCTCCAACTCTCTCAACAGCTTCAGCCGAACGGTGATGGGGAAACGTAAAGTCCGGTGATGAAGTTACCCGCGAACGGTGATGCAGGAACTTTTCGGAGCGGTGATGNNCAACTCCCCAACTTCCCAACTCTCCAACTCTCCAACTCCCCAACTCCCCAACTCTATCCTGCGTTTCGCGACAATCCCTGCTTGAAATGCAGGCTAGTTTGTCCCTGCGTTCAGCAAGCGCTCCAACAGGAAGCGGGCCGCGGCTTTGTGTTGGCTGTCAACCCGAATCGGCGGACCGACACATGAGGGGCAACCCCGTTCGCAGCGGCAGGCCCGCAGGGCGTCGAGCGTGTCTTGCAGCAGGGTTGCGGACCGGGAGAAAAGGGTTTCAGAGAAACCGATTCCGTTTGGATAGTTGTCGTAGATATAGATGGACGGTTCAAACCTTTCATCCGCCGAGATGCCCCCTCGCGGCGGCATCCGGGGAATGCGGCTCTGGGTGAGGTTGTTCTCCATGGCGACCCCCAGGTCTCTGGGCGCGCACATCAGCATGACCGAAGCCATGTGGCGCATGAGATGGGCCAGGCCGCTGACCGCTTCGATTTTGTCTTCCGCCGGGACATCCAGATCCTCCATCAACTCGGCGCTGATGGTGATCCAGAAAGCGGTGGTGTGCATTTCCTGCTGGGGTAGTTCGAGGTTACCGGCACCGACGTTTTCGTTGGTGAAGAACTTGAGTTTCTTGAAGCCGACGATCTGCGAAAAGACATGTACGTCTCCGAAAGCGGTTGTCAACGGGTAAGACCGGGTCTCATCTTCCCGGTCCAGGACAGAGATCTTGGTGTTTGTAATGGCATCGGTGTAGTAATCGGCCTGGGATTCGCGCACGTAAGCCTTGCGATTCTCGTAATCGAACTCTTCGACTACGTATTGCG
Organism: Candidatus Aminicenantes bacterium UBA876; assembly: GCA_002294665.1. Taxonomy (GTDB): domain Bacteria; phylum Acidobacteriota; class Aminicenantia; order UBA2199; family UBA2199; genus UBA876. The sequence continues at coordinate 7,097 of DBFQ01000093.1, read as the reverse complement.
CTCCCTCCAGAATATAGATGGCCTTGGGGTGAAGGGTTTCCAGCGCCGATCCGAAGTCGACTTCAGCGATGACCTGCTCGGGGCCGGTTCGGTCCACGACCACAAAATTGTCTGAAGTCACCCGTGTCAGGCTGACGGTATCGGCCGGGTATCCCTCCGTTGTCCAGAACCATTTGCCTTCCCGGGCATACAATACCCGGTGTTCCGCCAGGTAGTTGAGGATTTCCCGCAGGTCTTCGCCGCCAAAGGTTTCCGTATCACTGAACGGCAGTTCAAAAGCGGCGCACTTGACGTGTTCGATCAGGATGGAGAGATTATCGGGATTGATGCGCCCCTGTTCCGGAGAGGAGTCGGTGAAGTATTCCGGATGGCCGGCAAGGAATTGATCGACCGGAGAAGATGAGCAGATGAGAACACCGATCGAGCCGTCATTGCGGCGACCCGCGCGCCCCAACCGTTGCCAGGTGGACGCGATCGTGCCCGGATAGGCGGCGAGTACCGCGGCGTCCAGCGCGCCGATGTCAATTCCCAATTCCAGGGCATTGGTTGAAACCACGGCCTTGATCTGTCCTTCACGCAAGCCCTTTTCGATTTCGCGGCGTTTTTTCGGCAGGTATCCGCCGCGATAGCCGCGCACGGTTCCGGCGGAAGTAAAATGGCGTTCCAGGTCGGTTTTCAGGTATTTGACCAGCACTTCCGTGGTCAGGCGGGAATTGGCGAACACGATTGCCTGCAGACCGTTTTTCACCAGGATGGTGGTGATGTGCCGGGCCAGTGATACATAGGACTTGCGAATCCCCAGCTGGCGGTTGACCAGCGGCGGATTGAAGAAGACCAGGTGCTTTTCTCCCCTGGGAGCGCCGCTTTCCAGCACCGGTTGAACCGGAGATTCAATGATACGCTGCGCCAGTTCCCCGGGGTTGGCGATGGTGGCGGAGGACATGATGAACACGGGGTCGCTGCCGTAGAAACGGGCGATTCGACGCAGGCGGCGGATGACGTTGGCCATGTGCGAGCCGAAAACGCCGGTGTAGGTGTGGAGCTCATCGAGGATGACATAGCGCAGGTTTTCGAAAAGTCCCGCCCACTTGGTATGGTGGGGCAGAATGCCCGAGTGCAGCATATAGGGATTCGTCAACACGATCTGCGCCTGGCGGCGAATGGAGCTGCGCATCGATTGGGGGGTATCGCCGTCATAGGTGTAGAGACCGAGGCGATCTCCCATGCGCCGGTTCAGGTCGAAGAGTTCAGCCAGCTGGTCCTGCGACAGCGCTTTGGTTGGAAAGAGATAGAGTGATTTCGCCGCCGGGTCTGCGGCCAGGGCGTTCAGGGTGACGGCGTTGTAGATCAGGGTTTTCCCCGAAGCGGTCGGGGTGGCCACTACCACATGCCGGCCGCCCAGGATGTGGGAAATGGCTTCCGCCTGGTGGGAGTACAGGCGCTGGATGCCCCGCGCGCGGAAAAGTTCCGTTACTTCGGGAGCCAGTTCCTGCGGAAAATCGCGGAAATGTCCGTTGAACGGTGGAATATGGATGACGCGGGCCTGGCCCCCGGCCTCTCTTTCCAGCAGCAGGATCTCAGATAGCGCCTTGCGGGCCATATCGGCTTTGGTTGCGGGCATAAGCTGAGATTAGCATAAGACCAGGCGCGAGTAAATTAAAAACAACACTACAAATCTAATGATAATCGACTCATATTTCCTTAATAATAACATTATAAATATTGTTGACAATGCGGCGAAGCGGCGTTATAATTGAATTACCGGATCGGGAAGGCAGATTGGTTGTCCCATGGAGGTGAATGCATGACTAGAGATAAATTTACGCTCAAGGCCAACGAGGCGGTGGAACAGAGTGTCCGCATCGCGGAAGAGAGAAGCCACCCGGAAGTGGATACGGTTCATCTGGCTGTCGCCTTGTTGAGCGACGAGAAAGGCATGGTGGTTGAAACGTTAAAGAAAATCGGCGTCGACCTCGGCCGCGTGGCTTCGTTGCTGGAGAAGGAATTGGCCGGGCGTCCATCGGTTCAGGGGGCTGATCGTGCGGCTTCCCGCGACTATTCCCAGATTCTGCGCAAGGCCTTGCAGATTGCCGATCGTTTCAAGGACGACTATATCTCAACCGAGCATCTTTTCCTGGCCTTGCTGGAAGATCACCGGATTGCCGGCATCTTACAGGGAAGCGGCGTTTCCAGCGATGCGTTCATGTCGGCCCTGATGGAGATCCGGGGCAACCACCAGGTGACGGATCCCAGCCCCGAAGACAAGGTCCAGGCATTAAGGCGCTATGGCCGCGACCTGGTGCAACTGGCGCGTGAAGGGCGTCTTGATCCCGTGATCGGGCGGGACGAGGAAATTCGCCGCGTCATGCAGGTGCTGGTGCGGCGGACCAAGAACAATCCCGTGCTGATCGGCGAGGCGGGAGTGGGGAAGACCGCCATTGTGGAAGGCATTGCATTGCGCATTGTCCAGGAAGACGTGCCTGAGATGCTCAAGGACAAACGCCTGGTGACATTGGAGATCGGCAGCCTGCTGGCGGGAGCCAAGTACCGGGGTGAATTTGAAGACCGTCTCAAGGCGGTGATACGGGAAGTCACGGAGTCAGACGGCCGCATCATTCTGTTCATCGATGAATTGCATACCATTGTGGGCGCGGGAGCCGCCGAAGGTGCGGTCGATGCTTCGAATATGCTCAAGCCGGCCCTGGCCCGGGGCGAATTGCGCGCAATCGGCGCTACGACCCTCAATGAGTATAAGAAGTACATTGAAAAGGACGCGGCCCTGGAGCGCCGTTTTCAACCGGTTTTCGTGCGGGAACCTTCAGTCGAAGAAACCATTTCCATCCTGCGCGGCATCAAGGACAAGTACGAGATCCATCACGGTATCCGCATAACCGACGCGGCCTTGATCGGAGCGGCAACGCTCAGCCACCGCTACATCAGCGACCGCTTTCTGCCCGACAAGGCCATTGATCTCGTGGACGAAGCCGCGTCACGGTTGCGCATCGAGATGGATTCACGTCCCGAGGAGCTGGACGAATTGGAGCGCCGGATCCTGCAGATGGAAGTGGAACGCCAGGCATTGAAAAAAGAGAACAACGCGGATTGTCGCGAGAAGCTGCGCCGGCTGGTCGAGGAATTGGACCGCCTGAAACTGGAGCGCGACCGTATTCGCGAGCATTGGCGCAAGGAAAAGGCCGCGATTCAGCGGATTCGCGACATCAAGGCCCGCCTGGATGAACTGCGCAATGAGTTGCAGGAAACCCAGCGGCGCAACGATTTCGAGAAAGCTTCCCAGATCCAGTACGGCTTGATCCCCGAGGCGGAACAGGAGAAGGAAAAGGCCCGGGCGGATCTGGCCGATTTGCAGAAGGAATGCCGGATTCTGAACGAAGAGATCACCGAAGAAGATGTGGCTGAGGTGGTTTCGCGGTGGACGGGAATTCCGGTGGCCAAGTTGATGGACAGTGAACGGGAACGCCTGGCCCGCATGGAGGATATCCTGCAGAAGCGGGTGATCGGGCAGGAAGAAGCGGTGGATGCCATATCACGCGTCATTCGCAGATCCAAAGCGGGGTTGCAGGATCCGGACCGGCCCATCGGATCATTCCTGTTCCTGGGACCCACCGGAGTCGGCAAGACCGAGTTGGCCCGCAGCCTGGCGGAATTCCTTTTCGACAGCGAGAAGGCCATGGTTCGTCTGGATATGTCGGAGTACATGGAAAAACACTCCGTTGCCCGCTTGATCGGTTCACCCCCCGGTTACGTGGGACATGAGGAAGGCGGGCAATTGACCGAGCGTGTCAAGCGGCGTCCGTATTCGCTGATCCTGCTGGATGAAATCGAGAAAGCCCACCCGGACGTATTCAATGTCCTGCTGCAGATTCTGGATGATGGACGTTTGACCGACGGCAAGGGTAAAACCGTCAATTTCACCAATACCGTGATCATCATGACATCCAACCTCGGTTCACAGCTGATCTTGGGCGAGAGCGATCATGAGAAGGTGCGCCGCGATCTGAAGGACCTGCTCTATCGGCATTTCAAGCCGGAATTCCTGAACCGTATCGATGAAATCATTACCTTCCGGTCGCTGCCCCCCGAGGTGATCCGCCGCATCGTTGACAAGGAAATCGATCTCCTTTCGCGGCGTCTGCGGGAGGCGCGTCTGGAACTGAAACTGACCGCTGCCGCCCGCGACCGCCTGGCGGAATTGGGGATCGACCCCGACCTGGGCGCGCGCCCCCTGCGGCGGGTCATTCAGCGCGAGATCCAGGACCGGCTTTCCGCATTGATCCTTGCGGGAAACCTGAAGCCGGGCGGCGGTGTCCGCATTGATGTGCAGCACGGGGATTTCGTCGTGCAGGCGGATTGATGGCTTAGCCTGCATTTCTCATCAGGAACGGCTGCCTGGCGGATATGGCCGCATTGACGGTGTGACGTCCGGCCATTCTTCTCAGCCGTCGTGCGGCCGTTCGCATGCCTTGTCACGGCAAGCCGCTACGTTTTTCCGCCACAATCCTGGTGGGGAATGCCGGCTAGGGCAGTAAGCCGCGGATGCAATCGAGCAGATGATCCGCCTTGAAGGGCTTGGCGACGCGGGGCACTCCGGATGGATTGAAACGCTGGTATCTGGGCGCGCCGGAAACGATGATTATTTTAATCGCCGGGTTCACGGCTTTCAGGTGGTAATAGGTCTGCTCCCCGCTGATTCCCGGCATGTCCAGGTCCAGGGTGACAAGGTTGATTTTTCTGAAATGCCGGTTGAAAATTGAACAGGCCGATTCGCCGTCACACGCTTCCAGGACCTGGAAACCGTTTTCCAGTAAAAGATCCAGCAGGAATTCACGAAACTCGGGATCATCGTCAATGACCAGAATCTGCTTATCCATCAACCCCCGAAACCGGGAATCACCGGGACGGGTTCGCCGTCCCGGTGACTCCACCGTCGTGCGGCTTTCAAAGCCTTTCCCTGCTCCCCTTTTGAAGCTTGAGGAGGTTCCTGCCTTACCCCTGCCTGTCCGGCTGTGGACCCGGACATTATGATTGCTTTTTACTAAGCAAAACGCATGCCAAGTGCTCGTATTCGGGCGGGTTGCATTGTTTGAATGCAAGGAAAAGAATGGAAACGGTTGATATGACTGTTCCTTCGGTTGCCGATGGGCATGATCTCCTGCTTCAAAGATTCTGCGGCTGCTATGAAATATGTCTGCTGTTATCAACCGGCTGATGATTGATTTTATAGACTGAGTTTATAAGGTTGATGTTTTCGGCGTGGATTCGTATACTTCTTTCATGAAATACCTGCTCTATTACCGGGATGGTTTTCTCAAGAAGTTTCCCCTGGAAAAAGCGGAAATCACCGTGGGGCGCAGCTCGGCCAACGACCTGATCCTGGAAGAAGACGAGGTCTCAAGACGGCACCTGCAGATCGAAGTAAAAACGGATCACATTGTTCTACGTGATTTGCACTCCACAAACGGTGTATTTGTCCAGGGGCGGCGCATTTCCGTGGCCGTCATCCGCCTGGGCGAGAGTTTCAGTTTGAATGGATTTTCTTTTTACCTGCGCGAGGGTTCATTGGAAGAGTTCCAGCTGAGCGGGGAGCTGGATCCGGTGTTTGAGTATATGCAGACCGACAATCGCAGTCGCAATAATTCCGAAGAGACCCGGTATGTGCATGATGTTTATACGGAGTTTCTGAAACACTTTCTTCGCTCCGGCATGGGAAAGAGTGATTTTTCCGATTTTTTGCGCGAGATTTCGAAAGAGTTGGCGCAATTACCGTTTTCGGGAGGGTTGTTCCTGATCATTCGGGAAGGGGAAGGCACGGTTATTCTGCTGGCTGTCAACCGCCTGGCCTATCTGGCTGAAATCGCGCAGCAACGGATCGGCGAGGCTCATGATGTGTTCGCGGAACGCCTGTCGAATATCCTGCTGAAGGTGAAGGCAAAAAAAGAAGTTCGCATGTTTGCTTTCCCTATCGACTTGGGCAAGCGCCCCGCGTCTCTGGTATACCTGCATCCCGATTGCGAGCCGGCTGCTGATGAGCGCCTGCTGGAATTTATCGCGACCCTGGCTCGGGAACTGGAATTGCTGTTCCTGGTGATCGAGGACGCCGGCCGCGAAACACTCAAGCCGAAAGCCAAGCCTGAGGCGGTACCGGATATCCCCTTTGTCGCCATGGATCCCCTCATGCTCCAATTGGTGCAACAGGCCAACCGCGTTGCCCGTTCGGACCTGTTTGTCACCATCCAGGGCGAAAGCGGCACCGGCAAGGAATTGTTTGCCCGCCTGCTTCACGATCGCTCCCACCGTGCCCAGGGGCAGTATGTGGCCATCAACTGCGCGGCTATTCCCGAAACTCTGCTCGAATCGGAACTCTTCGGCCACGAAAAGGGGGCCTTCACCGGCGCCCACGCGCGCCGGAAAGGAAAACTGGAAATGGCTTCCGGCGGCACGCTGGTGCTGGACGAAATCGGCGATATGCCCATGGGGCTGCAGGTCAAGTTGTTGCGGGTACTGCAGGAGCATCTCTTCTACCGCCTGGGCGGGAACGAGCCCATCCGCGTTGACCTGCGCATCATTTCCCTGACCAACACGGATTTAATGCAAGCCATGCGGGAAGGCCGTTTCCGCAGTGATCTGTATTACCGCCTGGCTCATCATCGTTTTTCCATTCCGCCCCTGCGGGACCGGCGTGCGGACATTCCGGAGTTGATCAATTTTTTCACCCGCAAATACTGCCACCAGACCGGCAAAAGCATCCGTGGCTTCAGCATCAAGGCGTTTGAGATCCTGCAGCGCTGCAGCTGGCCGGGCAACGTGCGTCAACTCGAGAACGAAATCAACCGCCTGGTGAACCTTTCGGATGAAAACGGACTGATCAGCGCGGAGTTGATTTCAGAGGAAATCCGTACGGACGCTTTTCCTTCACAGCCGGTGACAGTGGAAGCGCCGTTTCACGGCGAATCCGAGCGCCAGCGCCTGCTGCACCTGTTGGAACAGCACGATTGGAACAAGTCACGGACCGCCCGCGAAATCGGTATGACCTACCAGGGGTTGCATAAAAAAATGCAGCGCCTGGGCATCAAGCGGCC